>NZ_JAYSBZ010000075.1:0-13827 GCF_041915145.1 Aquabacterium sp.
CCCATCCGAACAGGGGAATTCCCCAGACGCTCCTTGCCGAGTTGTCAACAGGATCGGGCATGTCATCTCTTGACCCTGTGGACGAACCTGCCGCTGCTCAGCCGAGTGCTGCGCGGCTGGGTTTGGTGTTGCCCAAACGTTTGGCCCGGCGTGCCGTGACGCGCACGCTGATGAAGGGTCAGGCTCGAGCCATTTGTCGGCAATATGCCGCCGAGTTGCCTGCCGGCGACTGGGTGCTGCGCCTGCGTGCGCCATTCGATGTCAAGCTGTTTCCGAGCGCGGCGTCACTGGCCCTGAAGCAGGCGGTTCGGCATGAGTTGCTGACGCTGTTTGCTCAGGCGTGCAGGGCGCAGCCATGAAACCGGCTGGGCGAGCGATGTCGTTTCACCCTGTTCAGTCCGCTCTGATCGCGCTGATACGCGGCTACCGATTCTTCTTCAGCCCCTGGGTGGGTTCGGCGTGCCGTTTCGAGCCGACGTGTTCGCAATACGCCCTGCAAGCCTTGCGGCAGCATGGCGCAACCGGGGGCAGCTATCTGGCGGCTCGCCGCTTGTTGCGCTGTCACCCCTGGTGCGACGGCGGGCATGATCCCGTTCCGGCTCGCTTGCCGGGGCTGTTCACTTCCTTGTCCAACCAGACTCGCACAGAACCCAGCGATGCCGCTGCGGTCGTGCCGTCTCAACAAGAGTCTTCTCTATGACTGATATGCGCCGCACCCTGTTGTGGATGGTGTTCGCCGTCTCGCTGATGATGCTGTGGGATGCCTGGAACAAGCACAACGGCCACCCGACGGTGTTCGGCATGCCGGCTCAAACGTCCGAGGTGGCGGCGTCGGGCGCCGCGCCGGGCGCTTCGGCGGTGGCGAACTCGGTGCCCGCTGCATCGACCGGCGTGACGCCAGTTGCCGCAGCACCGGCTGCCGCGGCCAGCGCCGCAGTGGTGGCTCCGCACGAGCTGGTGACGATCACCACCGATGTGGTCAAGGCCACCATCGATACCGACGGCGGCAGCCTCGTGCGCGTCGAGCTGCTCAAGCATCAGGACCAGGAGGACGCCGCCAGGCACATGGTGGTGCTCGACAAGACCGCTACCCACACCTACGTGGCGCAGTCGGGCCTGATCGGCCAGGTGGCCGGGCAGGGCCTGCCCAATCACACGACGGCGTTCAGCGTCGAGACGCCGGCCCGTGTGCTCGCCGATGGCGCCGCACAACTGGAAGTGAAGCTGGCTTCGCAGCCGGTCAATGGCGTCAAGCTGGTCAAGACCTACGTCTTCAAGCGCGGCGACTACGCCATCGACGTGAAGCAGGAAGTGGTCAACGCCTCGGCGGCGGCCATCAACCCGACCCTCTACGTGCAGCTCGAGCGCGACAGCAGCGCGCCGCAAGCCGCGCAAGGCCCGGCCTTCATGGGCGGCCCGCAGGCCTACACCGGCATGGCCGTGTTCAATGCCAAGGGCAAGTATCAGAAGGTCGACTTCAAGCATCTCGACGAAGGCAAGGCCGAATTCGAGAAGAGCGACGACAACGGCTGGGTGGCGATGGTGCAGCACCACTTCGCGTCGGCCTGGCTGCAGAACGACAAGGTGACGCGCGAGTTCTTCAGCAAGAAGATCGCCACCAACCTGTATGCCACCGGCATGCTGTTCAACCTGGGCGAAATCGCGGCGGGGCAGACCAAGACCTTCGACGCGACCCTGTTCGTGGGCCCGCAAGAAGAGAACAAGCTCAAGGCGCTGGCCTCGGGCCTCGAATACACCAAGGACTACGGCTGGACCCATGTGATGGCCGCGCCGCTGTTCTGGCTGCTCGACAAGCTGCACGGCATGCTGGGCAACTGGGGCTGGGCCATCATCGCGCTGGTGGTGCTGCTCAAGGCGGCCTTCTACTGGCTCAACGCCAACGCGTATCGCTCGATGGCCAAGATGAAGGCCGTCAACCCGAAGATCCAGGAGATGCGCGAGCGCCTCAAGAGCGACCCGCAGAAGATGCAGCAAGAGATGATGCGTATCTACCGCGAAGAGAAGGTCAACCCGATCGGCGGCTGTCTGCCCATCGTGATCCAGATCCCGGTGTTCATCGCGCTGTACTCGGTGCTGTCGTCGTCGGTCGAGATCCGCAACGCGCCCTGGATCGGCTGGATCACCGACCTCTCGGTGAAGGACCCGTTCTTCGTCCTGCCGGCCCTGATGACGGCATCGAGCCTGCTGCAGACCTGGCTCAACCCGACGCCGCCGGACCCGGTGCAGGCCAAGATGATGTGGATCATGCCGCTGCTGTTCAGCGTGATGTTCTTCTTCTTCCCGGCCGGCCTGGTGCTCTACTGGCTGACCAACAACGTGCTGTCGATCGCCCAGCAGTGGATGATCAACCGGCAGCTCGGCGTGACGAACTGACGCGCCGCGAGTTCAGCGCGCTCAAACAAAAGCCGCCTGGGGTAACCCGGCGGCTTTTTTGTTGTCTGAACCGGTTGGTAGGTTTGGCGGGTATCAGGCGGCCACGGGTTCGGCTGACTCGACCGTGGCGCCGGGCTTGGCGTGACGCAAACCGCGCGCGGCCCAGTCGTGGATTTCGAGCTCGCCGCTCGGGTGCTCGACCAGCGCCGTGAGGCTCTCGACCCAATCGCCGTCGTTGCAATACAGCACGCCGTCGATGTCGCGCATCTCGGCGTGATGGATGTGGCCGCAGACCACGCCGTCGGCGCCGCGCTTGCGGGCCTCGCGAGCCAGGGCCGACTCGAAATCGCCCACGTAGCTGACGGCGCGCTTGACCTTGAGCTTGAGGTATTTGGACAAGGACCAGTACGGTAGCCCCACGCGGGCGCGCGCCGAGTTGAACCAGCGGTTGAGCTTGAGCGTGAATTCGTAGAGCGTGTCGCCCAGGTGGGCGAGCCACTTGGCGCACTGGATCACACCGTCGTAGAGATCGCCGTGCGTCACCCACAGCACGCGGCCGTCGGCGGTGGTGTGCAGGCATTCCTCGGCGACCTCGATGCCGCCGAAGGTGTGGTCGAGATACTTGCGGGCGAACTCATCGTGATTGCCGGGCACGAAGATCACGCGGGTGCCCTTGCGCGCCTTGCGCAGCAGCTTTTGCACGACGTCGTTGTGCGCTTGCGGCCAGTACCACGAGCGGCGCAGCTGCCAGCCGTCGATGATGTCGCCCACCAGATAGAGCGTGTCGCACTCGACGTGCTTCAGAAAGTCGAGCAGGGCGTGGGCTTGGCAACCGGGGGTGCCGAGGTGCACGTCCGAGATCCAGACGGTGCGGACGTGGATCGAGCCATCATCGTCGCGCTCGCCTTCGAACGTACCGGGATGGCGCTGCCGAGGCTCATCAGGAGCCTGCAACAACTCTCGCATCAGACCAGCTTGGAGATCGGCACGCATGGCAGCATGGTCGGGGTGGCATGTGACGCGTTCGAGACGGTTCGGTGAAGCGGCTTTGACAGACCGACAAGCGGCCCGGGCTTGAGGGGGTGCCGAGCGGGGACAATGCGGGAATGAGCTCAAGCCCCATGCCCCGCACCGACCCCATCGTCGCCAGTGCCACCGCCCCGGGGCGCGGCGCCGTGGGCATCGTGCGGGTGTCGGGGCGCGGGCTGGACGCGCTGATCGAGGCGCTGTGCGGGCGGGCGCTGCCGGCTCGGTCGGCTGTCTACCTGCCGTTTCTCGATGCTGCCGGCCAGCCCATCGACCACGGCCTGGCGCTGCACTTTCCGGCGCCGCACAGTTTCACCGGGGAGGACGTGCTGGAGCTGCAGGCCCACGGCGGCCCGGTGGTGCTGCAACTGCTGGTGGCGCGCTGCCTGGAGGCGGCGCAGAGCCTGGACGGCAGCGGGCAGCCGCGCTTGAAGCATTTGCGTCTGGCCGAGCCGGGCGAGTTCACGCAGCGCGCCTTCTTGAACGACAAGATCGACCTGGCCCAGGCCGAGGCGATTGCCGACCTGATCGACGCCAGCACCGAGGCGGCGGCGCGCTCGGCCAGTCGTTCGCTCAGCGGCGCGTTCTCGCGCGAGGTCGACACGCTGCGCGAGCGCATCGTCGAGCTGCGCATGCTGGTCGAGGCGACGCTGGACTTCCCGGAAGAAGAAATCGACTTTCTCGACAAGGCCGACGCGCGCGGCCGGCTGGCCCGCGTGGCCGCCGCGCTCGACGCCGTGCTGGCCCAGGCGCGGCAAGGCGCGCTGCTGCGCGAGGGCATCACCGTGGTGCTGGCCGGCCAGCCCAACGTGGGCAAGAGCTCGCTGCTCAATGCGCTGGCCGGGGCCGAGCTGGCCATCGTCACGCCGATTGCCGGCACCACGCGCGACAAGGTGCGCGAAACGATCCAGATCGAGGGCGTGCCCTTGCACATCATCGATACCGCTGGCCTGCGCGCGGCCGACGAGGCGAGCGACGAGGTCGAGCGCATCGGCATGGCGCGCAGCTGGGAGGCCATCGAGCACGCCGACGCGGTGCTGTTTCTGCACGACCTGACCCGCGTGGGGCAGGCCGATTACGAAGCGGCGGACCGCGAGATCCGCGCCCGGCTGCAAGCGTTGCATGCGCCGCAGCGGGCGCTGGTGCACGTGTTCAACAAGGCCGACGTGGCGGGCGGCACGCTGCCGGCGGTGGACGGGCGCCGCGTCAGCTTGTCGGCCCGCACCGGCACCGGGCTGGCCGATCTGCGCGCGACGCTGCTGGAGCTGGCGGGCTGGCAGTCGGCGCCCGAGGGCTTGTTCATCGCCCGGCAGCGCCACGTGCAGGCCTTGCGCGCGGCGCGCGAGCATCTGCAAACGGCGCAAGACTGGGCGGAGCAGGGCGACCGTCAGCTGGACCTGTTTGCCGAGGAGCTGCGCCTGGCGCACGATGCGCTGGGGGCGATCACCGGGTACTTCACGCCCGACGATCTGCTGGGCGAGATCTTCACGCGGTTTTGCATCGGAAAGTAAAGTCTGCCGAAATCGTTGCCGGGCGCGACCGTCCCGCTTTCGTACAGGCAATATCAGGGTTGATGCCCCGGCGCCGACCATTGAGCGGGACGGGTCGCGTCGGGATAATGCGTTTGCAGATGTGCTTCGGTTGCAGGTGCCGGGCCGGGTCCTCCGCAAGGGACTCACAGCCAGCCCGGATGACCGAGGTCAGGCGGTAAGGAGAGGCAGGACAATGGATTTCAACAATCTGGTGCAGGCGATCCAGACGCTCAACGCCGAAGACGCATTCCGGCCCCGGCTGGATGCTCAGCAGTGGCGCACGCTGGGGGCTTACCTGACACCGCATGAGATGCGCGCCGGTGACCTGCTGGTCAAGCAGGGCGATCGCGATCGCACGGTGTACTTTCTGGCGCAGGGTTCGCTGCAGGCTTTCGTGAGCGGGGGCGCGCCGGGCGCGGGGCGCATCGCCATCCTGCGAGCCGGGTCGATCTGCGGCGAGCCGGGGCTGTTTGCCGACGGCCCGCGCATGGCCAACGTCGAGGCCATGACACCCTGCGTGGTGTGGGCGTTGCGCCTGCCGCGCTTTGAAGAGCTGGCCGCCCGCGTGCCGGCCGTGGCGCTCGAGGTGTGTCGCGCCGCTGGCGCCGTGATGGCCATTCGCATGCGCGCCAACGCGGTGCGCCAGACGCCGACGGCCTGAGCCGGCCGGGCCTGCACTCGCCAGCGTCTTTTCTGACGCCGCGCGGCGTTCAGCCCTGGTGCAGCGCCGGCACGCCGGCCAGCTCGTCGAGCAGGTCGCGCAGCGCCGTGCGCGTGGCCGACAAGGCGGCTTCGATGCGGGCCGCGTCGCGGGCTTCGCAGGCGCTTTGCAGCGTGGCCGCGCAGTCGTGCAGCTGGTGCGCGCTGAGGTTGCCGGCCAGGCCCTTGAGATCGTGCGCGAGATGCAGGGCCTCGTCGAGCCGGCCCGCGTGCCAGGCCGCTTCAAAATGTTCGGCGAACGACGCTTGGCTGGTCATGAAGCCCTTGAGCAGGCGCTTGAACAGGCCGGCGTTGTTCATGCAGCGGGTCAGACCATCGACGATATCGATGTGCTGCAGGCGGGCTGGCAGGTCGTGGTCGCCTGGTTCGGGCGCGGACAGGGCTTGCGCCGCCGGCTGGGCGGGGTGGATCCAGCGGGCCATGGTGTCGAACATGCGCTCGACGTCGAGCGGCTTGGCGATGTGGTCGTTCATGCCGCTGGACAGCGCGTGCTCGCGGTCGCTGGCCAGGGCGCTGGCGGTCATGGCGATGATGGGCAGATCCTTCCAGGCGGGCTTGCCGCGGATGCGCGCGGCGGCGGTGTAGCCGTCCATCACGGGCATCTGGCAGTCCATCAGCACGCCGTCGAACGGGCCTTGGCTGTCGAGCAGGCGCAGGGCTTCTTCGCCGTGCTGGGCCAGCACGGTGCGTACGCCGGCGCGGTGCAGCAGCTCGATGGCGAGCTCCTGGTTGAGCGGCTGGTCTTCGACGAGCAGCACGCGGGCGCCGGCCAGTTGCCGGCGCGCGTCGCTCATCTGGGCGGAGCCGCTGGGCGTGGCGATCAGCGGGGCGGGGCTGGTCTGGCCCAGCGTGGTGCTGAAGGTGTCGAGCAGGGCCGAGGGGGTGACGGGCTTGGTGAGCACGCCGGCCAGCGGCACGTCGTGCGCGGCGCGCAGGGCTTCGGCGCGGCCGAAGGCGGTGACGAGCAGGATGCAGTGCTCGGCGTCGGGGAAGCGCTCGACGATGGCGCGGGCGCAGGCCACGCCGTCCATGCCGGGCATCTTCCAGTCCATCAGGATCCAGTCGTAGGGGTGCGGGGTTTCGGCGATGCGCTCGAGCGCGCGCGCGCCGCTGTCCACCGTGTCGATCTGCAGGCCCAGGCCGCGCACCATGTTGCCGAGCACCTCGCGGGCGGCGGCGTTGTCGTCCACCAGCAGCACGCGGCGGTCTTGCCACTCGCTGCTGAGCGGCGCGCGGCTGGTGGTGCCGCCCGGCGCTCGCCCGAGCCGGGCGGTGAAGTGGAAGGTCGAGCCGCGCCCCGGTTCGCTCTCGACCCACAGCCGCCCGCCCATGTGCTCGACGAGCTGGCGCGCGATGGTCAGGCCCAGCCCGGTGCCACCGAAGCGTCGGGTGGTGGAGTTGTCGGCCTGCGTGAAGGGCTGGAAGAGCCGCGCTTGCTGCTCGGCGCTGAGGCCGACGCCGGTGTCGCGCACCCAGCCGTGCAAGGTGTAGTCGTCGGTGTCCACACTCTGCACCTCGAGGCCGATGGTGACGTTGCCCTGCTCGGTGAACTTGATGGCGTTGGAGCCCAGGTTGACCAGCACCTGACGCAGCCGCGTGGGGTCGCCCACGAGGTGGCTGGGCAGATCGCGCGACGCGGTGAAGAGCAGTTCGAGGCCCTTTTTCTCGGCCTGCAGGCCGAGCATGTCGGTCATCTGCTCGACCACGGTTTCGAGCGCGAAGGGCACGTGTTCGAGTTCGAGGTGACCGGCCTCGATCTTGGACATGTCGAGGATGTCGTTGAGGATCTGCAGCAGGTTCTTGGCGGCGCCGTGGGCCTTTTCGACGTAGTCGCGCGGCTTGGGCGGCAGGTTGTCTTCGAGCGCCAGGTGGGTCATGCCGATCACGGCGTTCATCGGGGTGCGGATCTCGTGGCTCATGTTGGCCAGGAAGGCCGACTTGGCGCGCGTGGAGGCCTCGGCGGCGAGCCGGGCCTCTTGCATGACGGCTGCGGCGCGCTTGCGCTGGGTGACGTCGGAGATGATCGCGCAGACCAGGTGGTTGGCGTTTTCCTCGAGCGGGATGGCGATCACCTCGGCGTCGAACACCTCGCCGTTGACGCGCGAGTGCTGCCACTCGAAGCTGATCACTTCTTTTTGCTGGATGCGCTGCAGGATGCTGGCCAGGCGCTCTTGCTGGGCGTGGTCGTCGGGCGCGATCGGCGGGCTCATGGGCGGCCGGTCGGGGCGCATGCCGATGAGGGACTGCTCGTGGTGGACGCCGAACATCGCCAGCGCGGCGGCGTTGGCGCGCGTGACGCGCAGGTCTTGATCGAAGTAGATGAAGGCCAGCGGCGCGTGCAGGAAGACGGCCTCGAAGCGCGCCTGGGCGTATTTCTGCTCGGTCAGGTCGAGCCAATAGCCGTTGTAGGTGACGCTGCCGTCTTCTTGCTGGCTGGGCGTGCTGTCGCAGCGCACCCAGCGCGTCTGCCGGTTCACCTCGACGGCGAATTCGATGGGGCGGATGGGGGGCGCGGGCGGGTTCTGCCGCGCCAGACTCCAGGGCAGGGCGGGGTTTTCTTGCAGGGTCTCGGGCTCCACGCCGAGCACGGCCTTGAGGCCTTGGCCGATGAAGCTGAAGTAGCCCGCGCCGTGGATCGGCTGCTGGTAGCGAAACACCACCAACGGCAGCGCGTGCGCCATGTTGCGCAACTCGCCCTGCACCTTGGCAAGGGAGGCCTCGCGGCGCGTGCGCTGGCTCAGGGTGGCGATCAGCCAGTAGCCCATCACGAGCACCAGCACGGCCGCCAGCAGCGGCCCGGCGACGGCGGCGCTTTCGCCGCTCAGGGGGGTCAGCACCCAGGCGGCGAGGTCGCCGTGGCGCAGAGGCTTGCTGAGCGCGAGGTAGGCGCGGCCGTCGATGGTGACCTGCATGATGTTCTGCCCCTGCACCTGCACCGGGGCGATCTTCCAGGGCAGCTCCTGCAAGGTCCGCATGTACAGGCGCCTGGCCAGCTCGGGGCTCATGGTCATGGGCCCTTGCAGGGGCGTGCGGTCGAGCAGGTTGGCGCCGTCCGGGCTCATCAGGATCACGCCTTGCGCGTCGGTGACGAGCAGGCGACGGGAGGGGTCGGCCAGCAGGGGCGCGAAGGCTTCCGGGCTTTGCTTGACGCCCAGCACACCCAGCAGATGGTTGGCGTCGCCGATCTGGGCGGCGAAGTAGAAGCCGGGAATGAGCGTGATGCGCCCGACGGCGAATTGCGAGCCGCTGCCGGTTTCGAGCGATTCGACGAAGTAGCGCCGCGTCTTGAAGTTGGTGCCCAGCACGTTGACGGGTCGATCGATGCGGCTGTCGGCCACGGCGGTGCCGAAGCGGTCGAGCAGGAAGATGTCGTTGACGCGCAGGTCGGCCGAGGTCTGGCGCAACAGCGCCGACATGTCGATCACCTTGGGGTGCTTGGCCAGCGCGGCCTGGGTGTCGTGCCGCTCGGCGTCGGTCAGGGTGGCCGAGTTCGGCACCTCGACGGCCTGCAGGAATTGCGCGATCGACGTCTGGCGCGCCAACGCTCGCGACAGGGCTTCGAGCTGCTGCAGCGAGATGTTGAGCGTGTCGGCCACGCTGTCGAGCCGGGTCTGGCTGGCGCGCAGCAGCTCGGCGCGGTGGCTGTCGATCTGCTGGGTCAGCAGCCAGGCGGCGCCGATCACCACCACCAGCGTCCAGACCACGAGGGCGCCGATCAGGCTGGTGCGGCGCGGGGCGGAGGCGGTATCGGGGTAGAGGGTCGTCGCCTCCATAAAGCGTGCTCTCCTGATTTGTTGGGTTCACCGCACGGGTGCGCTCGGGAGATGGAGGGCACGGGGCGCCGGTTTTTGGTGCAGTTTGCCTTGTCTGGGGCCCGACGGCCAGCTGGGGCGGTTCCCGATCGGCGCGGGCGACCGAGCGGTCAGCCTTGCAGCAACAGGTGCTCGGCGCGGGCCAGGTGCTCGGGGCGGCCGGACAGCACCAGGGTGTCGCCGGACTGCAGCACCAGATGGTCTTGCGGCGCGACCACGGCGCCGTTGGCGCGCCGCAGCGAGACGGCGCTGACGCCGTCCATCAGCGGCTCGAGCTGCTCCAGCGTCTGGCCGACGCAGGCCGAGTCGTTGGTCAGCGGCAGGCTCTTGAGGCGCACGAGCTGCATGTCGTCGAGCCCGTCGTCGTCGGCGCCGTGAAAGTAGCCGCGCAGCAGGCCGTAGCGCGCCAGACGCTGCGCCTGCACGAGCCGGATCACGCGCTTGATGGGCACGCCCAGCAGCGCCAGCGCCTGCGAGGCCAGCATCAGCGAGCCCTCGATGGCCTCGGGCACCACCTCGGTGGCACCGGCGGCCTGCAGCTTTTCGAGGTCGGCGTCGTCCATGGTGCGAACCACCACCGGCAGCTTGGAGGCGTGCTGGCGCACGATCTGCAGGATGCGCAGCGCCGAGGGCGTGTCGTGGTAGGTCACCACCACCGCCGCCGCGCGGCTCAGGCCGGCGGCCTGCAGGCTTTGCAGCCGGGCGGCGTCGCCGAACACCACCGACTGCCCGGCGGCGGTGGCCTGGCGCACGCGGTCGGGGTCGAGATCGAGCGCGATGTAGGGGATGCGCTCGCCTTCGAGCAGCCGCGCGAGGTTCTGCCCGCTGCGCCCGTAGCCGCAGATGATCACGTGCGACTCGGTGTTGATGCTGCGCTTGGCGATGGTCGTCATGGCCACCGACTGCAGCAGCCAGTCGTTGCTCGACAGCTTGAGCACGATGCGGTTGCTGTACTGGATGATGAGCGGCGTGGCCAGCATCGACAGGATCATCGCCGTCAGGATGGGGCTGCTCATGTGCGGCGGCATCAGGTTGCTTTCTTGCGCCAGCTTGAGCAGCACGAAGCCGAACTCGCCGGCCTGCGCCAGATACAGCCCGGTGCGCAGCGCCACGCCGGTGGGCGCGCCGAACACCTTGGCCAGCACCGACACCAGCCCGGCCTTGAACAGCACCGGCACGGTGGTGAGCGCCAGCACCAGCTGCCAGTGGTCGAGCACGCTGCGCCAGTTGAGCTTCATGCCGATGGTGATGAAGAACAGGCCCAGCAGCACGTCTTGAAACGGCCGGATGTCCACCTCCACCTGGTGCTGGAATTCGGTCTCGGCGATCAGCATGCCGGCCAGGAAGGCGCCCAGCGCCAGCGACAGCCCGGCGTGCTCGGTCAGCCAGGCCAGGCCCAGCGTCATCAGCAGCAGGTTGAGCATGAACAGCTCTTCGCTCTTGCGCCGCGCCACCACGGTGAGCCACTTGCGCATCAGGCGCGGGCCGATGGTCACCAGCAGGGCGACGATCACGAAGCCCTTGAAGCCGGCGATGGCCAGCGTGCGCAGCCAGGCCAGCGAGGCGTCTCCGTCGGCCGAGTCGCCCAGCGCTGGGATCAGCACCAGCAGCGGCACCACCGCCAGGTCTTGAAACAGCAGCACGCCCAGCACGCGGCGGCCGTGCTCGCTCTCCAGCTCCAGCCGCTCGCTCATCAGCTTGACGACGATGGCCGTGCTGCTCATGGCCAGCGCGCCGCCCAGCGCCAGCGCGCTCTGCCAGCCCACGCCCCAGCGGTGGCCCGTCCAGGCGAAGACCAGCGACAGCAGCGAGTTGCACGCCAGCGCGCCCAGCATCGTCAGGATCACCTGCGACGAACCCAGCCCGAACACCAGCGTACGCATGCTCTTGAGCTTGGGCAGGCTGAACTCGAGCCCGATCACGAACATCAGGAACACCACGCCGAATTCGGCCAGGTACTGGATGCCCGCCGAGTCCTTGGCCAGCGCCAGCGCGTTCGGCCCGATGGCCATGCCCACGGCGAGGTAGCCCAGCATCGGCGGCAGCTTGAGGCTGCGGCACACCACCACGCCGAGCACGGCGGCGATGAGGTAGAGCAGGGCGAGGTCGAACGTGGTGGCCATGTGGGCGGTGATGGGCGCGCGCGGAGCGCGATCTCTACAATCGATGTTCCATCATCGTACCCGGCACCCGCCTTTCGAGCGCGCCGGCTGACAGATCAAGGACGCACCACTTTGACCACCCCCTCGGCGCCCGCCACCCCGCCGCCTCTTTCCGCCCTCGACGACGCCCGCCTGCTCGATCTCGCGCGGCGCACGCTCGACATCGAGGCCCAGGCCCTGCTCGCGTTGCGCGAGCGCCAGGGCGCCGGCTTCGTGGCCGCCGTGCGCGCCGTGCTGGCCTGCACCGGCCGCGTGGTCGTGATGGGCATGGGCAAGAGCGGCCACGTGGGGCGCAAGATCGCGGCCACGCTGGCGTCCACCGGCACGCCGGCCTTCTTCGTGCACCCGGCCGAAGCCAGCCACGGCGACCTGGGCATGATCGCCCCGCACGACGTGGTGCTGGCCATCTCCAACTCGGGCGAGAGCGACGAGCTCGTCACGCTGCTGCCGGTGCTCAAGCGCCAGGGCGTGCGGCTCATCGCCATCACCGGCCGGGCCGGCTCGACGCTCGCGCAGCATGCCGACCACGTGCTCGACAGCGCCGTCGATCAAGAAGCCTGCCCGCTCAACCTCGCGCCCACCGCCAGCACCACCGCGCAACTCGCGCTGGGCGACGCGCTGGCCGTGGCCCTGCTCGACGCGCGCGGCTTTCGCGAAGACGACTTCGCCCGCTCGCACCCCGGCGGCTCGCTGGGCCGCAAGCTGCTCACACACGTGCGCGACGTGATGCGCTCGGGCGAGGCCGTGCCCCGCGTGGCGCCGGCCACGTCGTTCACCGACCTGATGCGCGAGATGAGCGCCAAGGGCCTGGGCGCCGCGGCCGTGGTGGCCGACGACGACCAGTTGCTCGGCATCTTCACTGACGGCGACCTGCGACGCCTGATCGAGCGCGGGCAGGACCTGCGCGCGCTCACCGCCGAGCAGGTCATGACCCGCTCACCGCGCACCGTGCCCGATACCGTGCTGGCCGCCGAGGCCGCCGCGCTGATGGAGGCGCACCGCATCAACAACTGCCTGCTGGTGGTCGATGCGCAAGGCCGCCTGGTCGGCGCGCTCAGCGCCAACGACCTGATGCGTGCCAAGGTGATCTGAGATGCGCGAGCTTCGTCCCACCCTCACGTTCGCCCCCGAGCTGCTGCTCAAGGCGCAGGGCATCCGCGCCGCGATCTTCGACGTCGATGGCGTGCTCACCGACGGTCGGCTCTACATCAGCGAGGCCGGCGAAACGCTCAAGACCTTCAATGTGCTCGACGGCCACGGACTCAAGCTGCTGGCGCAGGCGGGCATCACGCCGCTGGTCATCACCGGGCGCGACTCGCCCGCCGTGCGCCGCCGCCTGGCCGATCTCGGCCTGCAGCACGCCGCCTTCGGCGCGCACGACAAGGTGGCCGCCGCCGAGCAGTTGTTGTCCAACTTGCAAGTGGGTTGGGACGAGCTCGCGGTGATCGGCGACGACTGGCCCGATCTGCCCCTGATGCTGCGCGCCCGCTTCGTCGCGGCGCCGGCGCAGGCGCACGTCGAGGTGCGGGCGCTGGCCGACTACGTGACCGCCTTGCCCGGCGGGCTGGGCGCGGCGCGCGAGTTCTGCGACCTGCTGCTGATCGCGGCGGGGCGCTACGCCGACTTGCTCACCGGCGGTTCGCTGGCCACGCTGGACGCCGCCGCGCGCCCGGTCGGCGCCTGACCCGCGCACCATGGCTGCGTTCACGAAATTCACCTGGCGTGACGGCCTGTCGGGCTCGCTGCCCATCGTGCTGATGGCCTTGCTGGCGGCAGGCACCTGGTGGCTGGTGCGCCACACGCCGCAGCCCGATGCGCCGCGCCGCGCCACCGCGCCGGCACACGAGGTCGACTATGAAATGCGCCGCTTCGAGGCGCGGCGCTACGGCACGGATGGCGCGCAGCGCGCGGTCGTCACGGGCGACGCGATGCGGCACTACGCCGACGACGGCGCCGTCGAGATCGACGCCGTGCGCGCCCGCGGCACCGACACCAGCGGGCGCCGCATCCATGCCACGGCGCAGCGGGGGGTATCGAACGCCGACAACACCGAGCTGCAATTGCTCGGCCAGGCCCATGTGGTGCGCGACGCGCTCGACCCGGACGATGCCGATCCGGCCCGCGCGCCCGCTCCGCGCAAGGCCACCGATGGCCGCATGGAGCTGCTCGGCGAGGCGCTGT
>NZ_JAYSBZ010000076.1:0-13588 GCF_041915145.1 Aquabacterium sp.
AGGCCGCGCCGGTGTCGCCCATGTCGGCCAGGCAGATTGCATTCCACGAGCCCTTGGCGCGAGGGGCCTGGCCGGCCAGCTCGGACGCGATGTTCTCGACGATGGCCGACACCATGGTCTCGATCATGTAGCCCGTCTTCGGGGCCCCGGTGGGCACCGGCGTGGTCTCGACGGGCGGGATGGCAATGCACACGCCGGCCGAGTAGATGTTGGGGTACTTGGGGCTGCGCTGATGCTCGTCCACCAGCACGAAGCCGCGCGGGTTGCACAGGCCCTCGACGCCGGCCACCGGGTCGACACCCCTGAAGGCCGGGATCATCATCGAGAACTTGAACGGCAACTGGTGCTCCTTGAGCACCTGCCCATGGTCGTCGAGCTGGGTGACGTGCATCACGCCGTCTTCGACCTTGGTGACCTTGGCGTTGGTGATCCACTTGATGTCGTTGTTGCGCAGCTCGGACTCGAGCATGCCCTTCGAGTCGCCCACGCCGCCCAGGCCCATGTGGCCCACGTAGGGCTCGCTGGTCACGAAGGTCATCGGCACCTTGTTGCGGATCTTGCGACGGCGCAGGTCGGTGTTGACGATGAAGCTGAACTCATACGCCGGTCCGAAGCAGCTCGCCCCGGGCATGGCCCCGATGACGACCGGGCCCGGCTCGTCGATGAAGCGCTGGTACGCCGCCCAGGTGCTTTCGGCGTGGTCGATGGTGCAGATCGAATGCGTGTGGCCGGCGGGGCCGGCGCCCTCGACCTCGTTGAACGCCAGCTTGGGGCCGGTGGTGATCACGAGGTAGTCGTAGGGCAGCTCGTCGCCGTTGGCGAACACCAGCTTGTTGCCCGGCGCGTCGAGAGTCTGCACCGGCTGCGCCACGAACTGGATGCCCTTGCGCTCGAGATAGGGCCGGATCTCGAAGGTGGTGTCTTCGCGCTTGCGCCAGCCGACAGCCACCCAGGGGTTGGAGGGCACGAACTGGAAGATCGGGCTGGCATTGACCACCGTGATCTGGTGATCGGCCCCCAACTTCGCGCGCAGTTCATAGGCCGCCGGCATGCCGCCGGTGCCGGCTCCCAATACGACGATGCGTTTCATGGTTCATCTCCTCGGCCCCGACACCACACACCACCACGACACCCCGGGGCGGGCATCGCGGCGCGTCTCAAGGCTTGCTCATCGAGAAGGCCTCGTTGACCCGTTTCAAGGTGGATTCGTCCAGCTGCCCGGCGGCCGCCGCCAGATTCAGGCGGCCCAGCAACACATTCAGCCGCGCCTGTTGCCAGGCCAGTTCGGTGGCGTGCAGGTCGCGCTCGGCATCGAGCACGTTCTGCATGGTGCGGTCGCCGGCGTCCAGGCCGGTGCGCGTGGCGTCCAGCCGCTTGGCGGCCGAGGCGCGCGCCTGCTCGTAGGCGCGCACCTGCGCCGAGCCGGTATTGACGGCCAACCAGGCCGCGCGCGTGAGGCGGTCGAGCTCGGTCTCGGCGGTGCGCGCCTGGGCGCGTGAGCGCTCGAGCTGCGCGGCGGCCTCGTCTTCTTGCGCCGAGCGCAGGCCGCCGGTGTAGAGCGGCACCGTGAGTTGCAGGCCCACCCAGCGCGCGCCGCTGCGGTAGCTGGCCGAACCGGATGTGGCATACGGCCCATCGCCGCTGATGCGGTCGCCGCCCGCGCGGGCCAGCAGATCGAGACTGACCCCGCTGCTGGCGGCGTGCCGGCGTACTTCGGCTTGCGCGGCCTGCGTGCCGATCAAGGCCTGAGCCAGTTGCGGACTCTGCTGGCGCGCCCGCGCCTGCCAATCGGCGAGCGCGCCGGGGTCGGCGCTCACGGCCGCCTGATCGGGCAGATCGGCGAGCGGGCCCGCGGGCAAGCCGGTCAGGGCGGTGTAGTCGGCCTGGGCTTGCAGCAAGGCGTCTTGCGCGGCCAGCCCTTGCGCGGCAACGGCGTCGTGGCGGGCCTGGGCATCGTCCACCTCGGTCACCGGCACGGCGCCAGCGGCAAAACGTTCTTTCGCCTCACCCAGGGCCCGCACGGCGGCGGCTTGCTCGGCCTGCGAGGCCTTCACGCCTTCACGCGCCGACAGCACCGCAAAGTGCGCCTGGGCCACGCGCAGCATCAAGGCTTGCTGGGCCGCACGCAGTTGTTCGTCGGCCAGCGAGGCCTGCAGATGCAGTTGCTCGGCACCTGCCGAGCGCGCACTGTTGTAGAGCGGTTGTTGAAGCGTCAGCGCCCAACCTTGCGCGGTGCCGCTGTCGATCCGGGTGTTGAAGGCCACGTCGGTCGAGCGCCCGAAGCCGGGCGCGCTGAAGCCCGCGCCGCTGGTGTCGCTGCGCTGCTCGGCCCAGCCGCCGTTGAGCGTCAGGGCCACGTTGGGGCGCCACAAGGCATCGCCCTGCCGGGCCTTGGCTTGACCGGCATGCACCTCGGCCAGCGCCGCGGCGTATTGCGGGTCGTGCTCGGCAGCGGCTTGCCAGCCCGCGATCAGGTCGATCGGCGCGGCGGGCGGGTCGGCCCAGGCTGAACCCGCCCCCAGCAGCGCAACTGCCAGCAGCGTGCGGCGAACCCAGGACGATGCATCGGGCACGCGGTTGGTGGCACCGCATTGGGGGCAGACGATGTGCATGGCGTCAATCAGCCGAGCGCAACCCCAGCCCGCGCAGGATGCGCTCCATCAGGCACCACTTGGTCAGCCCGCTTTGCAGCAGGTTGGCGCCCACGAAGGCGGTGAACCACAGCCAGTTGCTGTTGTGAAAGAGCGGGCTGCCTTGCACGCCGAGGGCGAGAGACAAGAGCACGAAGGTGCCGGCGATCACGCGGGTCATTTGCCAGGAAGTCATTTGCGTTCTCCTCATGAAATTGAGAGCGGGTTGAGATCACGCGCCATGGCGATGGCGGTAGGTGCGGAAGTACAGCAGCGGGATCACCACCAGCGTGAGCACGGTGGACACCAGGATGCCGAAGATCAGCGAGATGGCGAGCCCGTTGAAGATCGGGTCGTCGAGGATGAAGAAGGCGCCGAGCATCGCGGCCAGCGCCGTGAGCGCAATCGGCTGGGCCCGCGTGGCGGCCGAGCGGATCACCGCCTCGCCGAAGGCCACGCCCTGCTGCACCTGCAGCTCGATGAAGTCCACCAGCAAGATGGAGTTGCGCACGATGATGCCGGCCAGCGCGATCATGCCGATCATGGACGTGGCCGTGAACTGCGCGCCCAGCAAGGCATGCCCCGGCATCACGCCGATGATGGTCAGCGGGATCGGCGCCATGATCACCAGCGGCGTGCTGTACGAGCCGAACTGCGCCACCACCAGCAGGTAGATCAGGATCAGGCCCACGGCGTAGGCCGCGCCCATGTCGCGGAAGGTCTCGTAGGTGATCTGCCACTCGCCGTCCCACTTGAGGCTCACGGCCCGATACGGGTCGGCGGGCTGGGCGATGAAATGCTCTTCGATGGCGCCACCGGGCACGGCGATCTGGCCGATCTTCGAGCGCATCTCGAACATGCCGTAGAGCGGGCTGTCTAGGCCGTGCACCTGGCCGTGGGCATCGGGCGCGCCGGCCATGTCGGCGAACACCAGGTTCACGGGCAGCAGGTCTTTGTGCCACAGCGGCTGTTCGACGCTGGCGGGCTCCTCGCGCACCAGCTCGCCGATGGGCACCAGGGCGCCCGAGCCCGAGCGCACGGCGAGCTTGAGCAGCTCGTCGGTGCTGCCTTGCGCGGCCACCGGCAGGCGCAGATGCAGCGGCACGGGGTACTTGCTCGCGTCGTGCAGATAGCTCACGTCTTCGCCCGCCAGGCCGGCGCGCAGCGTGGCCACGATGGCCGCTTGCGGCACGCCCAGCAGCGCGGCCTTGCGGCGGTCCACGGTGAGCAGGGTCTTGGGGGCCGTGGCGATGTCGGACGAGTCCACATCGACGATGCCGGCTTGCGTGTCGAACACCTGGCGCACGGCACGCGCGGCGGCGAGGCGGTCGGCTTCGCTGGGGCCGTAGATCTCGGCCACGATGGGCGAGAGCACCGGCGGGCCGGGCGGCACCTCGACCACCTTCACGCGGCCGCCGAAGCGCTGCGCGATCTGGTGCAGGGCCGGGCGCACCCGCAGCGCGATGGCGTGGCTTTGCTCGCTGCGGTGGTGCTTGTCGACCAGGTTGACCTGGATGTCGCCACGTTCGCCGCCGCTGCGCAGGTCGTATTGCCGCACCAGGCCGTTGAAGTTGATCGGCGCGGCGGTGCCGGCATAGGCCTGCCAGTCGGTGACCTCGGGCACGCTGGCCAGGTAGTCGCTCATGGCGTGCAACACCGTGGCGGTGCGTTCCACCGGCGTGCCGGCGGGCATGTCGAGCACCACTTGAAATTCCGACTTGTTGTCGAAAGGCAGCATCTTCAGCACCACCAGACGCGCAGCCGGCAAGGCCATCGACACCACGATCAACGCCAGCACGCCGCCCCACAGCTTGAGGCGGTTGGCGTGGCCGCGCTGCGGGTCGAGGAAGGGCGAGAACAAGCGCGTGAACACAGGCAGCAGCTTGGCCGAGAGGCCGTGCAGCGCGTGGGGGTCGGCCGCCGCCGCGTCGCTCGGCGCGGCGTGGCTGGCGTGCTTCAGCCAGCGGTTCGACAGCCACGGCGTCAGCACGAAGGCGATGGCCAGCGAGATCAACATGCCCATCGAGGCATTGATCGGGATCGGGCTCATGTAGGGGCCCATCAGGCCGCTCACGAAGGCCATGGGCAGCAGCGCGGCGATCACGGTGAGAGTGGCCAGGATGGTGGGGCCGCCCACCTCGTCGACCGCAGCCGGGATGATCTCGGCCAGCCGCGCGCCGGGCTTGAGCTGCATGTGGCGGTGGATGTTCTCGACCACCACGATCGCGTCGTCCACCAGGATGCCGATCGAGAAGATCAGCGCGAACAGCGACACGCGGTTGAGCGTGAAGCCCCAGGCCCACGAGGCGAACAGCGTGGCGGTGAGCGTGAGCGCCACCGCGATGCCGACGATGGCGGCCTCGCGCCGGCCCAGCGCGATGAACACCAGCGCCACCACCGAGGCGGTGGCGAACAGCAGCTTCTGGATCAGCTTCTTGGCCTTGTCGTTGGCCGTCTCGCCGTAGTTGCGCGTGACGCTCACCTGCACGTCGGCCGGGATCACGGTGTTCTTCAATTGATCGACGCGCTCCAGCAGCGCAGCGGCCACGTCCACGGCGTTGGCGCCGGGCTTCTTGGTGATGGCTAGCGTGACGGCGGGTGCTTCTTGCGGTACGCCCGAGGCGGCGCGCTGGCCGAACCACACGTAGCGCTGCGGCGGCAGCGGGCCGTCGGTCACGGTGGCCACGTCGCGCAGGGCAACCGGCTGGCCGTTGCGCGTGGCCACCACGAGGTCGCCCACCGCGTCGGCGCCTTCCAGGAAGGGGCCGGCCTCGATGGCCACGGCCTGGTTGGCCGCGATCGCGTCGCCCACCGGCAAGCCCATATTGGCCGATTGGATGGTGCCGCGCAGATCGGCCACCGCCACGCCGGCGGCGCGCAGGCGGTCGGGGTCGAGCACGATGTTGATGGCGCGGCCGGGGCCGCCGATGGTGCTCACGTCGCGCGATCCGGGCACCCGCTTGAGGTCGGCCTCCAAGGCATGGGCCACGCGCTCCAGGTCGAAGGCCGGCGCCGCGTCCGCCGCACCCGGGCGGCCGTGCAGCGTCAAGGCCACCACGGGCACGTCGTCGATGCCCTTGGGCTTGACGATGGGCTCGCCGACGCCCAGGTTGGCTGGCAGCCAGTCGCGGTGCGCGGCCACGGTGTCGTGCAGGCGCACGACCGCCTCGGTGCGCGACACGCCCACCTTGAACTGCACCGTGACCATCGCCACGCCGGGTCGCGACACCGACATCACATGGTCCACCCCCGCCATGCGCGAGAACACCTGCTCGGCTGGCACGGTGACGGCCTGTTCGACCTGCTTGGCCGAGGCCCCCGGGAAGGGCACGATCACGTTGGCCATCGTCACGTCGATCTGCGGCTCTTCTTCGCGCGGCGTGACGAGCACGGCGAACAGGCCAAGCAGCAATGCCACCAGGGCCAGCAGCGGCGTGATGCTCGCCGTGAGAAAGTAAGCCGCGATGCGGCCGGCCACGCCCATGCGGGCTGCGGACTCGGAGGATGCGTGTTGCGGTGCGTTCACCATCGGCTCCTCAACGGCGTGCGGCGGCCACCGGGTCCAGCGCCACGTGCTCACCCGCGCTCAGACCGGCCAGCACTTCGACCAGATCACCCTGCTCGCGGCCCAGGCGCACCTGGCGCAACGCGGGTCGGCCTTGATCGTCCACCACGTAGACGGCCGACAACTCGCCGCGCTGCACCACCGCCGCACGCGGCACGTAGGCACCGGCTTGCTTCGCGGCCGATGCTGCGCCGAGCAGCGGCAGTTGCAGGCGAGCGAATTGACCGGGTTGCAAGCTGCCCGAGGAGGCAGCACCCGTGCTCGCGGTCAAGGCCACGCGCACCACAGCCGTGTGGGTGGCGGCATCGAGCGCGGGCAGGACTTCGAGGGGGCCGACCTTGAGGTCAACGCTGAGCCCGGCTATCTGCACCGCCGCAGCGCCCTTGCGGTCCAGCCGCGACAGCATCGACTCGGGCACCGTGGCGGTCACCCTCAAAGCCGAGGGGTCGTAGACGGCGAGCAGCGGGCGGCCCGGTGTGGCCAGGTCGCCAGCGGACACCTCCACCCGCGACACCCAGCCGGCATACGGCGCCCGCAAGGTGTAGAAGTCGGCCTGCGCGCCGGTGGCCTGCGCTTGTGCCCTCAGCGCCTGCGCCTGCGCCTGCGCGGCGGTGTATTGGGTCTGGGCGTGCTCGAAGGCCGCATCGCTCACGTATTGCTTGGCGTGCAGGCGCTGGGCGCGCTCGAAGTCAGACCGAGCCGACGCAAGCATGGCCTGCGCCTGCGCGAGCTGGGCGCGGCTGGCCGACACCTGCTCGCTGGCCACGCTGGGGTCGATGCGCAACAACACCTGCCCCGCCTTGACCGCGTCCCCGGCCTTGACCAGCACCTCGGTGATGCGCCCGGCCACCTGCGCGGCGATGCGGCTGTCGCGCACGGCCTCGACGGCGCCTTCGGCCGTGTAGCGGTTCAAGGAGGCGCTGGATTGCACCGTGGCCACCTGCAGCGGCGCGGCAGCCGACGTGCGCGCCGGCTCGGCACGCAGCCCGGCCGCCGCCAAGGCCAACCCCGCCCCCACCAGCCAGGCACTCAGCCAGGTCCACTCCCAGGCCAGCACCGCCTTCGCGGCAGGCCGGCGCGCATTCGACGCGGGAGCAAATTGCAAGGTTGGCGTAGGCAGCTTCATGGCTTTCGTCCTGATGTCTGCCCATGCAGGAGGCATCGGCAGATGGCGTGATCGATTGAACTTGCAAACACTATATAGCCATTTGGCTATACATTCAAGTATCGAACTGGATATACTTCAAGCCAGTATGTGAGGTACCCCATGGAATTGACGGATGACCGTGCCCTGGAGCACGTGGCGGACTACTTCCGGGCCTTGGCCGAACCGCAACGGTTGAAGATCCTCCAGACCCTGCGCGAGGGCCCGCGCAACGTGGGTGAGTTGACGTCCGAGCTGGCCTGCAGTCAAGCGAATGTGTCCAAGCACCTGGCCTTGCTGGCCAAGGTGGGCTTGGTCGAGCGCGAAGCGCGCGGCACCAGCGTGTACTACCGCTTCGCCGACTCACGCACCTACGATCTGTGCGACCTGGTGTGCGGGCAGATCGCCGACCGGCTGCTCGATCAGGTGCGCGGTTTGTCGCTGGTGCCCGATGCAAGCCGCGGCGCCAAACGCCCCGCAGCCAAGACCGCCGCCCGCAAGCGCAGCGCCTGACTGGCGCCGCTCACAACCACCCTGCCGCACGCGCCAGCAGCACGGCCGCCACGGCCAGACAGGTCACGGCAAAGGCGCGCTGCAAATGCAGGGCCGGCATGCGCGCCGCTACGAGGCGCCCCGCCAGCAAGGCGACCGTCGCGCCCAGCGTGAACGGGCCGGCAATCGAGCCATTCAAGCCGCCATGCCAGGCCGCCGCGCCCAGGCTGCTGGCCGCCACCAACGCAATCACCGCCAGCGACGTGGCCTGCACGCTGCGGATGTCCAGGTCGCTGTGCTTGAGCAACGCCGGCACGATGACGAAGCCGCCACCCACGCCCAGCAGGCCGCTCAGAAAACCCGAGGCGACACCGGTGAGCGCCAACGCCCGCGCGCAGCTCGACGTCCACGTCAGCCGGCCATGTAGTTGATTCACCTGGCAGGGCGTGGCCTCGCGGCCTTCGGCCTCGGCGGGGTCCAGCGGCCACAGCATGCGCCGCGCCACCCACACCAGCACCAAGGCAAAGGCCGCCAGCAAGGGCCGACTCGGCAGCAGCTGCGCCACCGCCACGCCGACCGGCGCCACCAACATGCCCAGGCCGCCGATCAGCGCCGCCGCCCGATAGCGCACGATGCCTTCGCGCAAGCCGAGCCCGGCGCCCACGGCCGACGCCACGCCGACAGCCGTCAACCCGATCGGCCCGGCCTGTTGCGCACTGAGGCCCAGCGCGAAGACGAGCAAGGGCATGGCCAGCACGCCGCCGCCCGCGCCGGTCCACGACAGGACCAAGCCGATGCCTGCCCCCAGCAGCACGCTCAACCCGGTCGCATCCATGGCCATCGTTACACCCCTTGTTTCGCGCTTTGCCTCGCACCAATCGAGGTTTTCAGTATATTTATTTATATATTGTCAGACAATGAAGTGTCCTCGCACGCTTCACCCTGCCCTCAGCATCCAGGAGCCGCCATGGCCTCGTCCAGCATCGATGTCCGCCTGACTCAGCGGCAGGACTACCAGTTCAACGTCGACTTCGGTAGCGGCGTGCCGCCCCTGCTGGCCGACGAGCCCGCGCCCTTGGGGCAAGGTCAGGGGCCCTCGCCGGTGCAGTTGCTGGCGGCGGCGGTGGGCAATTGCCTGTCGGACTCGTTGCTGTTCGCGCTGCGCAAGTTCAAGCAAGCCCCCGATCCGCTGAGTTGCGAGGTGCATGCCGAGATCGGCCGCAATGCCGACGGGCGCCTGCGCGTGCTGGGCATGCAGGCCCGCCTGCGCCTGGGTGTGCCGGCAGCGAGCCTGGAGCACCTCGACCGCGTGCTCAGCCAGTTCGAGTCGTTTTGCACCGTCACGCAAAGCGTGGGGCAAGGCATTCCGGTCAGCGTGGAGGTGCTCGACGCCGACGGCGTGGTGGTCAAGCCCGCCCACGCCCCAACGGCCGGCTGAGGCCTCAGGGCCGCCGCGGGCCCTCGCCTTTCTTGACGCTGGCCGCGCGGGGGCCGGGCTGCGGCAAGCGCGCGGCTTGCTGCGCCTGCTCGACCCACAGCAGCGCATCGACGTGCGTCATGAACTGCTCCAGGTACTCGGGCGACAACTCGCGCATCAGGGTCAACGCGCGGTGCACCAGGTGGTGCGAATGCAGCGGGCCGGCGTTCTCGGGCAAGGTCGACTGCGACTGCGTGAGCCGCTGCTCCACGCTCAGGCGCGCCCATGTGCGCCGGAAGAAGTCCAGCGTCGTCGGTGATGCCGAGGCCGCCTGCTGCGCCGCCGCCGCGCCAGATAAGGGCGCATGACGCAGGTCGATCCCGAGCCGGGATTTCAACTGCGCGGCATGCGCCACCAGCTCGGCGAGCGGTCCGTCAGCCATGGGCCGCCGAGGCCGCGCCGCGCGCGGGCCGTGCAGTGGGCGCCATCTCGACACGGCGGTTGCGGGCGCGGCCTTCGGCATCGGCATTCGACGCCACGGGTTGCTGCGCGCCAAAGGCCGCTGCGAACACATCGGCCGCCGGCAAGCCTTCTTCGATCAGGGTGCGCGTCACGGTGAGCGCGCGCTGGGCCGAGAGCTCCCAGTTGTCGGCAAACTGCCTGCTGCTGCCGCGCACCTGGCGGTCGTCAGTGAAGCCGCTGACCATCAGGATCTCGTCGCGCGATTTCAAATAGGCCGCCAAGGGCCCGGCCAGGCTCTTGAGCAACTGATGCCCTTCGGGGTTCAGATCGGCCGAGCCAAAGGCGAACAGCAGGCTGCCGCTGATGCCGATGCGGCCGTGGTCGAGCGTCACGCGGCCGGCGGCCAGGGGCGCGGCCAAGGCACGCTCGAGCGCCTGACGGCGCTGCTCTTCGAGCTGATGCTGCCTGATCTCGTCTTGCAGCCGCGTCACCAGTTCGAGCTGCGATGCCAGCGCCACCAGCAAGATCAGCACGAAGGCGCCGAGCAAGCCCGACATGAGGTCGCCGAACACCGCCCACACGGGCGTGGTCGCGTCCAGCCCGTCGCCGTCGGCAGCCACATCGCCGGACAAGTTGGCGTCGTGCATCACGCTGCGGCCTCCGCGGCGGCGCGGTGGCTCAGGCGCTGCAGGTCGTCAATGATCTGCTTTTGCGACAGGATGCTCAGGTCAATCACCTCGCGAGCCTGGGCCACGTAGTAGGCCAGCTGCTCGTCGCTGCGCGACATCGATGCGCTCAGCGCGCCTTCGATGCGCTGCAACTGCGCACCGAGCTGCTGGCTCGACTCGCTGAACGACTGCACCGCCGCGCCGAAGGCCTCGCCCAGGCTGGCCACGTCGGCCGCGCTGCCGGTGACCTGCGCCGCCACCTCGGCCAGCTTGCCGGCCTCGGCATCGATCTGCTGGTTGAAGCGCTCGCCCACGCGTTCCAGCATGCTGGCAGACGAGGCCACCAGGGCGTCGATGGCGCCGCGCTGCTCGGTGGCCGCTCGGTTGACGCCGTCGAGCAAGGTGCCCAGGGTGTCGAGCATGCGGGCTCGCTCGTCGAGCAAGGTGTTGTCGCGCGCCATGCTGTCCGACAGCTTCTGGCGCAGCTCGGCGATCACGTCGGCCGCGGCGCGCGGCGCCTCAGAAGCCGCGGCCACCAGGCGCGCGATCTCGGCGCTCATGGCGCGAGCCTGGGCTTCGGCCTGCGTGGTGACGTCGCGCGCCGTGCGCTCCATCATTTCGCACACGCGCTGCTGCTGCTCCAGCGTCTGCGCGCCAGCGAGCTGCCATTCCTGGCGCAACGAGGCGGCCATGGTTTCAATTACCTGCGTGGTCGCGGCCACGCGTTGCTGATCGCGCTGAGCTGACTCAATCTGCTGTTCGGTCTGTGCCTGCTGCAAGGTGCGCAGCAACTCGGCCGCCTGCTGCTCGAACGCCGCCACGGCGGCCGTGAGCGCCTGCCGGGTGTCGCCGGCCAATTGCTCGTTGACGCGCGCCTGTTCGGCCAGCGCACCGCCCCAACCGTCGCTCACGCGCTGCACGGTGGCGTCCAGGCGGGTGGCCACGCCATCGACCAGGTCGGCCGAACGCTGGGCGAGCGCGTCGACAAAGCGCTCGTGCGAGGCCTGCACCTGCGCGGCGGTCTGGCCGCTCACCTGCTCGTGGCGCAGCATCAGCGCCTGCCAGGCCTGCGTCACCGAGGCCGCATTGGCCTCGAAGCGGCCAGACAGCTGATCGAGCTGCGTCTGCATGGTGCCAGCCAGCGCCGCATGCAGTTGCGCCGTCTCATGGGCGATGCCGGCCAGCGTGGCCTCGGCCACCGGGCGGATGGTGTCGCCCGCGAGACGGGCGCTGTCGGTCAGGCTGGTCTGCAGGGTCTGCGCCACCGACGCCGCCAGCCCGGCGTAGACCGCTTCGGTGCGTTGCTGAAACTGGTCCTGACTGGCGAGCATGCGGGCTTGCGACGTCTCGGCCTGGCGCTCGATGTGGTCCATCAGCGTCTGCAGCTTGTCGACCAGCGCGGGCATCAGCTCGGTCTGGCGCTGCAGCAGGGTCAACGAGGTTTCGCGCTGGTGCGCCACCGAGAAGCCGCGCAGAGTGGTGGCGATGCTCGCGTCGAGCCGCTGGCTCACCTCGGCGCGCTCGCGTCGCAGCAAGGCCGACAGCAGGCCCAGGGCCGCCGAGGCCGCCACGCCCGCCACCGAGGTGCCGAAGGCCAGGCCCAGGCCCTTGACCGGGGCAACCAGCGAGTTGCGCACGGCCACCAGATCGGCCGCGCCTTCCAGCGCCGCGCCGGTGCCGCGCAAGGTGAGCACCATGCCCAAAAACGTGCCGAGCATGCCCATCAGCACCAGCAAACCAGCCAGCGTCGGCGTGAGAGCGGGGCCTGGCAGGCCCACCGGTTCGCCTTCGACGCGACGGCGCACGGCGTTCTGCAAACCGGCCGGCACACGCTCCAGCCAGGCGCGCAGCGCGGCGGGCGGCGCGGTGAGCTCGTCGAGCACCCGTGCCAACGCTCCGGTGCCTTGCTGGTAACGCAGCAGTTCCAGCAGGCCCAGCAGGTAGAACGCGCCGATGAGCGCCGTGATGGTCAAGGCCAGCGGGTTGTTGCCCACATAACCCAGCGCCACCCAGACGATGACCCCGAGACCCGCCAAGACGGGAGCGAGGCGAAGAACCTTATTCATGACGATGTGTGTGTAGACGGCCCCAGGCCCGCAGCGAGCAAGCCTTCAAGCGGTTGCAAACGAAGATCCAGTTCGGCGAGCAGCAACGCCCGCACGTCCTGATAAAAAGTCTCGAGCCAGCGCGGCACCACCGTCACGACCTCGGTCGATGACGAGCGACGAGCCTGCTCGAAGCGCGGCTCCAGCATGCCGGGCACGCCGGCCAGCAAGCTGCGCTCCTGCGCGCCCACCACCTGCTCCATCAAGCTGTCGAGCTCGGCCAGCTTGGCCTGCGCGGGCGAGCCGTCGGCCAGCGCCGCGCGCACCCGGCGGCGCAGCGGCCCGATCTGCGCGTCCATGGCTTGCTGGCAGGCCGCGTAGCGCTGTCGCCAGGTGGCAAAGTCGAACGCGGCCTCACCAGCTTGCGCCAGAGCCTCGGCCATGGTGCGTCTGGTGCGGAAGCCAGCGGCGCCCGACCAAGTGTCGTCGACCACCTTGCCCAGCACGGCTCGCAGCCGCGCCACGTCACGCTCGTAGGGCTTGGTCGCGGCCGCGCTCCGCGCTGGGCCACCAGGAGCCGGCGACTCGCGCAGCGTCGCCGCCAAGTCGATGGCGCGCGTCCAGTCGAACCACTGACTCACCCGCTGGGCGAAAGCCTCGTGCGAGACAGGCGCAACCGGTTCACTCAGCGCCGCCAGAGCGCGAATGAAAGGTGATGCTGAGGGGGAAAGACGGCGCGACTCGGGCGCCAGGCTGCCAGTCAAGGTCGTGCCGCAAAAAAGGGGCGCAGTCTACTATGACCTGCTCTGCGTTCTTCGAGCCAGCTGTTCCTATTGCACGGCTCCGGCAAGGTGGTGCTGAAGGCACCGCGCAAGCCGCAGGCGCTTCAGGTCGTACTTGATTTGATGGTGGACCGAAGGAGGATCGAACTCCCGACCTCTGCATTGCGAATGCCGTAAAAATAGCATGCGTTAACGCATACAAAATAACTGCACACATCAACGATTTCAAATAACACCACTATATTAGCTGGTGATTCTGGCGACAATTCTATCTGAGGCCGAACATCACCGGTCAGAACCAGTTGCGTGCCTGGCATTGTTGTCGCCATTTATCTTTGCCACACGACACCAATTTTTGACACTCGGGCACGCCCAACGACCTA
>NZ_JAYSBZ010000077.1:0-13372 GCF_041915145.1 Aquabacterium sp.
TGTGTTCCCCGAGACGTTCGGCCCGTTCCTGCTGGGCAACCCGCAGGTTCGCGAGGTGTTCATGAAACACCATGCCGATCTGCTCGACGCGGCCTTCTGGCAGTCGCACAAGGAACGCATCCTCGCCGGCCATGTGCACGATGTGTTTCCGTACGACGCCTCGCGGCGCTTCAAGAATCGCCTTCCCAGGCCAGAGTCCGCGCCGGACGCGTGAACGGCGGGCGTTCGCGCGCTGGTCAGAACGTCTCCCAGCTGTCGGTTTGGGTGGTTTCTGTCGGCGGTTGGCTGGCTGACTTCGCCGATGTCGATCGGGGGGATGCGGCTTCGACGTCCGACTTCAAGTTTCGCAAGGCAATGATCACGGCTTGCGTGGCATGAGCGTAGGGCGTGCCGCCTTCCAGCATGGCGGCGGCGCGTTGAGACTGCCCCTCGTTGATGAGTTTCGCGACACTGCCCGCTTCGGAGTGGAAGGTCTGATGGCGGCTGACGAGCTCCACGAAAGAAGGCTTGTGGCTCCAGGCTCGCCCGCTGCCGTGCAGCCACTTGCCCAGGGGGCAGCAGTCGTCGCGCGAAATGGTGGCGGCATCGAGCTGCTCGCCTGACAGCACGGCGTTGCGCAGTTTGGTTTTCCATGCCGAGTGCGCGGCCACGGCTTCCGAGAAATCGAACGCTTCGCTGTCGGCGAGGTTGGTGGCGGACGCCTTGGCTTGCCGGCGCAAAGACGTGGCGTCTTCTTCGGCGAGGGATCGCTCGGCACCGTTGAGCCGAAGCAGTCGCATGGTTCGCGTGACATGGCAGACCTGATCGCGCAGCGCGCCGGCAGAGGCGGCCAGCTGTTCGACCATGGCAGCGTTTTGCTGGGTGATCGAGTCCATGTGCGAAACGGCATCGGATATTTGCGCCACGCCCGCTTGTTGCTCGTTCGCCGCGGTGGCGATCTCGCTCAGCAGGCCCGTCACGTTATGAACGGCGGACACCGCTTCGGTCATGCGATGGGCTGCCTGGTTTGTCTCATTGTTGCCGGCGGCCACGCGCTCGGTCGATTCATCGATCAACTGCTTGATTTCTCGCGCCGCGGTCGCCGTGCGCTGGGCGAGCGTGCGTACTTCGGCTGCCACGACGGCAAAGCCTCGACCCGCATCGCCAGCTCGCGCGGCTTCGACGGCGGCATTGAGCGCGAGGATGTTCGTCTGGAAGGCCACGCCTTCGATCACGTGGATGATCTCGCTCATCTTGTGAGCCGATGCGTTGATCGAGTTCATCGCGTCGGCGACTCGCCCCACGGCCTCTTGGCTGGCTTGCGCGATTCCGGCCATCTCCTGCGAGGTTTTCGCGCCTCGGTTGGCCGAATCGTTGGTTTGACGTGCCGTGCCGCTGATCTGCTCCATGGACGCCGCGGTTTGCTGCAGATTGCTGGCCTGCGACTCGGTTCGTGCCGAAAGATCCTGATTGCCGGTGGCGATTTCGGCGATGGCGCCCGTAAGGGTTTTGACTTCGGTCCGGGTGTCATGCACCACGGTTCGCAGGCTGAAGGTGAGCTGGGAGAGCGCGCGTTGCAACTCGCCTGGCAGGCCACTCGCATCAGTGGCGATATCGACAGTCAGGTCGCCCGAGGCGAGTCGGTTGGCTTCGCTGGCCACGCGGCGCAGCGGCCATACCGTGGTGCGCGCCACGGCCCAGGCGCACGCGGCGGCGCTGAGCAATACAGCCACGGCGCCGGCAGTGGGGTGCAGCGCTGCAGCCGCGGCGCTGGTGGTCGTGCAGGCGAGGGTCGTCAAAAAAATCTGCCCGGTTGTGTTCGGGAGCAGCCGGCGCAGGATGCGACCCGGAAGATCGACCCGTGCGACGCGGCCCGCGCGCAGCCCGATGGTGCGCCGGCCAGCTTGAGCCTGCGCGTTCATGCGCGCGTACAAGGCTTCGGCTTGCCGAATCGACGCGGCGTCTGGCGCCGTGCGAACCGACACGTATCCAACGATGCGCGACCCGTCGTAAAGCGGCGAGGCATTGGCCCACACCCAGTAGTGATCGCCGTTCTTGCGCCGATTCTTGACCAGGCCACGCCACGATCGCCCCGAACGGATGGTGTCCCACATGTCGCGAAACGCTTCCGCCGGCATGTCCGGGTGCCGGACGATGTTGTGCGCTTGCCCCAGCAATTCGGCCTCCGAAAACCCACTGACCGCCACGAAGGCGGGATTGCAGTAGGTGATGCGGCCTTTGTCGTCCGTGACCGACATCAGCGGGCGATCGGGCTCGACGGCATATTCGCGGTTCGTGACGGGTTCGTTTATTCGCATGCTTGTTCTCCAGCGAGAGACACTCAAACAACGCCAGCCAAGCGTGATGCCCGGTCGTCGTGCCGATCTTCGGTGGCGTTGGTCGAAGCAGCGGGCATCACGGTGCATGGCGCATGGTGAGCAGAGCTTCATGCTAGTCAGGGTGGCCGATGCCGAATCGCGGATAAGACCGTCGTAGCGGGGGTAGTTGATCTGTCTGGCGCCGGCCGTGACCGTGGCTCGGGTGCGCTAGGTCAGCGTCAACGCGTGCGTGGCGCAATCGAAATCGAGCCACACTCGCGCGATGGAACGCAGGGTGTCGAGGTTGCCGGTCGTCCAGAGATCGGTGGCGGCGTGTAGCGGCTTGCCAGATTCGAGTCGGCCAGCCTCGCGCAATGATTCGACCAGACGCACGGTCTGTCGTGCAACCGGTTCGGCGGTGTCGATGATCTGCACGCCGGCACCCAGGGCGGTTTGCAATTGCGCTCGCACGAAAGGATAGTGGGTGCAGCCCAGCACCACCGTGTCGACGTTCTGCTCTCTCAGGGCGGCGCCGTAGCGGTCGATCAGGGCTTGCAGATCGGGCGACTGCAGGTTGCCGCCCTCGATGGCGTGGGCCAGGCCGGGGCAGGCTTGCAGGTGCACGAACACCTCGTTGCCATGCCGCGCCATCAGGCGCTGGAATTTCTCGCTGCGCAGCGTGCCGGTCGTGGCCATCACCCCGATGCGGCCGTTGCGAGTGAGCTGCACGGCCGGCTTGAGCCCGGGCTCCACCCCCACGATGGGCCAGTCGGGGTGGGCCTGTCGCAGGTGGTGCACGGCGGCCGCGGTGGCGGTGTTGCAGGCGATCACCAGTACCTGAGCGCCTTGGCTGCGCAAGAAGGTGCTGATCTTCTCGGTTCGCTCGACCACCTCGGCCTGGCTGCGCTCGCCGTAGGGCGCGTAAGCCGAGTCCGCCACGTAGATCAGGTGTGCCGTCGGCAGGTGCTGTCGCAATGACCGCAAGATCGATAGCCCGCCCACACCCGAGTCGAACACGCCGATCCGCACCGATGCCAAGTTGGAGGCATCGGGGGGCGACGGCTGAGGGGTTGTCGGCGAGGCGGCTTGCAAGGCGCGGGGCGGGCGGGCGCGGGAGCGCGGAGAGCAGGCAGTCTAGCAGGGGCGGGGTGGCGCCCGCCCGCTCGTCGGCGTGAAGCTTGTCGGGTGCCAAGAGCCACGCAGGTGAGGGGGAAAATTTGCGTTGTCGGTTCAGAAAACGCGTGCAGACCCCGGAAGAACCATTAGAATCGAACGGTCGTGCTATTTTAATTCACTAGCCTATTCGCAGGAGAACATCGCATGAAGGCACTGGTTCCGGTCAAGCGTGTCGTGGACTACAACGTGAAGGTCCGCGTCAAGTCCGATGGCACGGGCGTAGACATCGCCAACGTCAAGATGAGCATGAACCCGTTCGACGAAATCGCCGTCGAAGAGGCGACTCGTCTGAAAGAGAAGGGCATCGTGACCGAGATCATCGCCGTGTCGGTGGGGGTCGCTCAGTGCCAAGAAACCCTGCGTACCGCGATGGCCATTGGTGCCGACCGCGGCATCCTCGTCGAAACCGATGCCGACCTGCAGCCGCTGGCCGTGGCCAAGGTGCTCAAGGCCCTGGTCGACAAAGAAAAGCCCGAGCTGATCATCCTGGGCAAGCAAGCCATCGACGACGACTGCAACCAGACCGGCCAGATGCTGGCTGCGCTGGCTGACCTGCCGCAAGCCACCTTCGCCTCGAAGGTTGAAGTGGCTGGTGGCGCCGTGTCCGTGACCCGCGAAGTGGACGGCGGCTTGGAGACCGTGAAGCTGTCGCTGCCGGCCGTGATCACGACCGACCTGCGCCTGAACGAGCCCCGCTACGTCACGCTGCCGAACATCATGAAGGCCAAGAAGAAGCCGCTCGACACCGTCAAGCCGGCTGACCTGGGCGTGGACGTGACCCCCCGCATCAAGACCCTGAAGGTCTCTGAGCCGCCCAAGCGCAGCGCTGGTATCAAGGTGGCCGACGTGGCAACCCTGGTGGGCAAGCTGAAGAACGACGCCAAAGTGATCTGAGGAGAGACCGAACATGACCGCACTCGTCATTGCTGAACACGACAACGCCTCGCTGAAGGGCGCCACCCTCAACACCATCACCGCTGCCAAGGCCGCTGGTGGTGACGTGCACGTTCTGGTCGCTGGCAACGGCGCCGCCGCTGCTGCCGCTGCCGCCGCTCAAGTGGCTGGCGTGAGCAAGGTGCTGCTGGCTGACGGCGCTGCCTTTGCTGACGGCCTGGCTGAAAACGTGGCTGCTCAAGTTCTGGCTGTCGCTTCGAGCTACTCGCACATCGTCTTCCCCGCGACCGCCTACGGCAAGAACGTGGCTCCCCGCGTGGCTGCCAAGCTCGACGTGGCCCAGCTCTCCGAAATCACCAAGGTCGTGAGCGCCGACACGTTCGAGCGTCCGATCTACGCCGGTAACGCCATCGCCACCGTGCAATCGGCTGATGCCGTCAAGGTCATCACCGTGCGTACGACCGGTTTCGACGCTGCCGCCGCCACCGGTGGTTCGGGCGCCGTTGAAAACCTGGCTGCCGTGGCTGACAGCGGCAAGTCGAGCTTCGTGGGCCGTGAAGTCACCAAGAGCGACCGCCCCGAGCTGACTGCCGCCAAGATCATCGTGTCGGGTGGCCGCGCGCTGGGTTCGAGCGAGAAGTTCAACGAAGTGCTGACTCCGCTGGCCGACAAGCTGGGTGCTGCTCTCGGTGCTTCGCGCGCTGCCGTGGATGCTGGCTATGCCCCCAACGACTGGCAAGTGGGCCAGACCGGCAAGATCGTGGCTCCGCAGCTCTACGTGGCTTGCGGTATCTCGGGTGCCATCCAGCACTTGGCCGGCATGAAGGATTCGAAGGTCATCGTGGCCATCAACAAGGATCCCGAAGCCCCGATCTTCCAAGTGGCCGACTTCGGCCTCGAAGCCGACCTGTTCGCGGCCGTGCCCGAGCTGGTCAAGGCACTGTGATTTTTTGAGGACATGACTTCACTGCGGTGAAGCTCATCAACAGGGCGCCCACGGCTTCGGTCGTGGGCGCCCTGATTTCGTTTACGGAGAATTAAATGACCTATCGCGCCCCCGTCAAAGACATGCTGTTTTGCATGAAGGAACTGGCTGGTATCGAAGACGTGGCCAAGATCCCCGGCTTTGAAGAAGCAGGCTACGAAACTGCTCAAGCCGTGCTCGAAGAATCGGCCAAGTTCTGCGAGGGCGTTCTGGCGCCGCTGAACTTTGAAGGCGACAAGAACCCGGGCAGCTGGAACAACGGCAAAGTGACGACCGCCCCCGGTTTCAAAGAGGCGTTCAAGCTGTTCGGCGAAGGCGGCTGGCAAGGTCTGCAACACCCGGTCGAGTTTGGCGGCCAGGGCCTGCCCAAGACCATTGGTGCAGCTTGCCTCGAAATGGTCAACGCGGCCAACATGAGCTTTGCACTGTGCCCGCTGCTGACCGACGGCGCGGCTGAAGCCCTGCTCACCGCTGGTAGCGACGAGCTGAAGGCGAAGTACCTGCCCAAGATGATCGAAGGCACCTGGACGGGTTCGATGAACCTGACCGAGCCGCAAGCCGGCTCCGATCTGGCGCTCGTGCGTACCAAGGCAGTTTCGCAAGGCGACGGCACCTACCGCATCAGCGGCCAGAAGATCTTCATCACCTACGGCGAACACGACATGGCCGAGAACATCGTCCACCTCGTGCTGGCTCGCACGCCCGATGCGCCCGAAGGCGTGAAGGGCATCAGCCTGTTCGTGGTGCCGAAGTTCCTGGTGGGCGACGACGGTTCGCTGGGCAAGCGCAACGACGTGTATTGCGCGTCCATCGAACACAAGCTGGGCATCAAGGCCAGCCCCACCACGGTGCTGGTCTTCGGCGACGACAAGGGCGAAGTGGGTGCCGGTGCCATCGGCTACCTGGTGGGCCAAGAGAACCGCGGCCTCGAATACATGTTCATCATGATGAACGCGGCCCGCTTTGGCGTGGGTGTGCAAGGCGTGGCGATCGCCGACCGCGCTTACCAGCATGCCGTGGCCTACGCTCGCGACCGTGTGCAGTCGCGCCCGGTTGATGGCTCGCTGCCGGGCTCGGGTCCGATCATTCATCACCCCGATGTGAAGCGCATGCTGCTGACGATGCGCGCCCACGTCGAAGGTTGCCGCGCGATGGCTCTGACGGCCGCTGCAACGTATGACGCTGCGCACCACCACCCCGACGCTGACGTGCGCAAGCAAAACGCTGCCTTCTATGAATTCATGGTGCCGCTGGTCAAGGGCTTCAGCACCGAGATGAGTCTCGAAGTGACCTCGCTGGGCGTGCAAGTGCACGGCGGCATGGGCTTCATCGAAGAAACCGGCGCGGCGCAATACTACCGCGACGCGAAGATCCTGACCATCTACGAAGGCACGACGGCCATCCAGGCCAACGACCTCGTGGGCCGCAAGACGTCCCGCGACGGTGGCACCGTGGCCAAGGCGGTTGCCAAGCAGATCGAAGCGACCGAAGCCGAACTGGGCAAGCGCGACAGCGTGGCTGCTCGCACGGTTGCCAAGCGCCTGAAGGCTGGTCGCGAAGCCTTCTTGCAGGTGGTCGACTTCGTTGCTGGCAACACCAAGGCCAGCCCCAATGCGGTGTTCGCGGGTAGCGTGCCTTACCTGATGCTGGCGGGCAATCTGGTCGCCGGATGGCAGCTGGGTCGCGCCCTGCTGGTGGCTGAAGACAAGGCCGCTGCAGGCGAAGACGTCGACTTCATGCAGGCCAAGATTGCCACGGCTCGCTTCTACGCCGATCACATCCTGACCAAGGTGCCGGGCTTGCGCGACACCATCGTCGAGGGTGGTGACAGCGTGAGCGGCTTGGCGCTCGACGCGTTCTGAGCTGGCTGATCAGTTGAAAGCCTTGCTTCACAGCTGATTGATCCGAAGGGCCCCTGCGAACCAGGGGCCTTCTTTTTTTCTGGAGACGACATGCCTTTGCCCCAAGTTCTGCAAAACCTGCCGCTGCCCATCATCGCGTCGCCGATGTTCATCATCAGCACGCCCAAGCTGGTGATCGAGCAGTGCAAGGCCGGTGTGGTGGGCTCGATGCCCGCTCTCAACGCGCGTCCGGCCGAGCAGCTCGAAGAGTGGTTGATCGAGATCACCGAAACACTGGCGGCCTACAACCAGGCTCACCCCGACAAGCCGGCCGCGCCGTTCGCCATCAACCAGATCGTGCACAAGAGCAACGACCGCCTGGAGCACGACCTCGCGATGTGCGTGAAGTACAAGGTGCCCATCGTCATCACCTCGCTGGGTGCGCGCGCCGATGTGAACGAGGCCGTGCACAGCTATGGCGGCGTGGTGCTGCACGACGTGATCAACAACACCTTTGCCCACAAGGCGATTGACAAGGGCGCGGATGGCCTGATCGCGGTCGCGGCGGGCGCGGGTGGCCATGCCGGCACCACCAGCCCGTTCGCGCTGATTCAAGAGATCCGCGAGTGGTTCGACGGCCCCTTGGCGTTGTCGGGCTCGATCGCCACCGGCCGTGCCGTGCTGGCCGCGCAGGCCATGGGCGCGGACTTCGCCTACATCGGCTCGGCCTTCATCGCGACCGAGGAGGCTCGTGCGGTTGAGGGCTACAAGCAGATGATCGTCGAGTCGAGCAGCCAGGACATCGTCTACTCGAATCTCTTCACCGGCGTGCACGGCAACTATCTGCGCGGCTCCATCGTGAACGCGGGTCTCGACCCGGCCAATCTGGCGCAAAGCGATGCGAGCAAGATGAATTTTGGCGGCGACGCGGCCAAGGCCTGGAAGGACATCTGGGGTTGCGGGCAGGGCATCGGTGCGGTCAAGCGGGTGGTGCCGACGGCCGAACTGGTGGCTCGCTTGAAGGCCGAATATCTGGCTGCCAAGCAGGCGCTGTGCGCCGCTTGAGCCAGGCTTGATAGCGGGGCGCGGCTTACGTGTTGCCGCGCACGCCCAGCTTGAACGCGATCAGCGCGCGCAGCTTGTTGGGCACCACCGGTTTGAGCAGGATGTGGAAGTTGTGCTTGCGGGCCTCTTCCTCATGGCCAATCATGCTGCTGCCGGTGACGATGATGGCCGGGATGTCGTTGCCCAAACGTTCGCGCACCGCCTTGATGGCGTCGATGCCGGTGCGCTGCTCGGGCAGGCGGTAGTCGACGATCAGCAGATCGGGCTTGGTGTCGGCACTGGCCGCCCAGGTTTCGACGTGCCCGACGGTGTCGAACGCCGCCACCGTGGCACCCCAACCCTTGAGCAGCACGCTCAGGCCTTCGAGCACGGCGGGTTCGTCTTCGACGACGACAATGAAGCGGCGATCCAGCGTCAGGCCAATGGGGCCCTTGCTGCTGGTGGGCAGGGCGCTGCCGCTCCAGCGCGGTGCCTTGCCAACGGGCAGCATCAGCGTGAAGACGGTGCCATGGTTGACGCGAGAGCGCAGGGTCAGCGGGGCCTCCATCAGATCGGCCAGACGCTTGACGATGGCCAGGCCCAGCCCCAGGCCCTTGCGATGATGCGGCTGCAGCGGGCGTGCGCTTTGCACCTGGTAGAACTCTTCAAAGATCCGGGCCTGCTCTTTTTCGGTGATGCCGATGCCGCTGTCCCACACCTGCAGGCACAGGCGGTTGCCGCGCCGGCGGCAGCTCACCAGGATGCCGCCGTCCTCGGTGTAGCGGATGGCGTTGGACACCAGGTTGCGCACGATGCGCTCCACCAGCATCGGGTCGGCATGGGCGAAGTGCTGCTCGCCGTGGAAGCGCAGCGACAAACCCTTCTCGAACGCCGTGGGCTCGAAGTGCAGCCGCATGCGGGCAAACAGATCGCCGATCGAGAAGTGCTCGGGCTCGGGTTCGACGCCGCCGGTGTCGATCTTGGTGATGTCGAGCAACTCGCTGAACAGACCTTCGAGGGCATCGACCGAGCTGTTGATGCTGTTGACGAGGTGCACGACCTCTTCGTCTTTGCTGCGCTGGCGCAGCGCCTCGGCAAACAGGCCCATGGCGTGCAGGGGTTGGCGCAGGTCGTGGCTGGCGGCAGCGAAGAACTGCGTCTTGGCTCGACTGGCGAGCTCGGCCTGCCGCTGCGAGGTCTCGGCCACGGCCATTTCGGACTTCAGCTGCGTGGCCAGCTCTTCGGTGTGCACCTTGAGGCGCACCATGTCGTCGAACACATTGCGGAAGGCCCGGCCCAGCGAGACGGTGCCGATCAGCATGAGCAACCAGATGCCGGCCAGCTCCAGGTGATGCGGCTCGGGGTGGGCGACGATGCTGCCGACGATGGGCAGGAAGTACAGCACGGTGGTGCTGGCGAACAGCCAGGATCGATTCGCCACGGTGGGTACCGCGCCCATGCCGTAGGTGTAGATCATCAGCATCAGGGCCACGCGCTCGAAGGTGGTGCCGTAGCCATACAGCGCCACTTCGGCGAAGCCCCACATGGCTGCGCTGGCAATGACGCCGGCGCTCCAGTAATTGAGCCAGGTACGGTATTGGTCGATGCGTTCAAGCCTGGCGCGGCGGAACTGGAACAGCAGCCCCATGCGCGCCAGCCAGATGACGCTGAACAGTCCGGACCACGTCCAGAGCAGGGCAGCCGGCGCCAGATCGCGCATGATGGCGCTGAATACCACGATGCCCAGAAAGTGCCCGAGCATCGGCACCCAGGTCTGGGCGTAGATGGATCGAACGCGGTCGGGCAACAGCGAGGGGTCGTCGTTGGTGGCGCGAATCGGAAGGGTGTCGGCGAACAGGGAGGGGGTGGGCATCGCGGCGTTCCTGAGCGGTCAGGTTGCCGGGGAGCCGGTCTGCCGCAATCCGGTTGAAACGGGGCTATCCGGAGCGGCCGACTGCCAGGCGCTACGGGTTGAGCCCGCGCATCATACTGGCGCGGTCAGCCGGTATCAGCGTTGGCCCGGCCGCCAGGCCGAGAATCCGCCGTTGTTCTGCAGCATCTGGCTGACAGCCAGCACGGCCTGGGTGCGCGAGCTCACGCTCAACGCGCGCAGCACGGCGGCCACGTGGTCCTTGACGGTTTCGACGGACAAGCCCAGTTCGCGGGCAATCAGCTTGTTGGGTTGACCTTGCAACAGCAGGGCGAGGACGTCGGTCTGGCGTGGCGTGAGACCGAGCGAAGCCAGGTGCGGCGTGGTCTGGAAGCCGCCTTGCTGGGCTTGCATGCCCACCGAGCGCAGCGGTGGAGCCGGTTCGGGCGCGGGCGCGGGCGAAAAATCGCTGCCCATGCTCATCGGGGGCACGTACACGCCGCCCGACATGACTTGCTGCAGTGCCTCGAACAGCACTTCGTTGCTGGAACGCTTGGGCACGAAGCCCATGGCGCCCATGTCGATGGAACGGATCACGTCGCTCGTGCGATCGGAGGCCGAGATGACCACGACAGGCAGGGCCGGGTAGGCGGTGCGCATTTCGGCCAGCAGATCGAAGCCGTTGGTGTCGCCCAGCTGCAGGTCGAGCAGGACGAGATCGAAGTTGGGGGACGCCTTGAGCGTGTCGCGTGCCGCGTTGGCGTTGGACACCCCTGTCACGGTGACGTTGTCGCCCAGGCCGAGGATCACGCTCTTGAGTGCGGACAGGATCAGCGGATGGTCGTCGATGAGCAGGACCTTCATGGGCGTTCCTTTGGGCTCAGGGAAGTGTTGAGCGGTGTGTGCGATGGAAGGGGGCCGCCGCAGTCGGCACAAAAGGCTCGGGCGGCCTGGCGCGGTCGAGCGCGCAAGCTCCGGATCGTAATGGATGACCAGGGGTTTGCCTTGCCCTCTCAGGAGGGAGGGTCTGTTTGCCCGGGTCAGGGGTTGGCGGTGCGGGCCCCCTGTGGATCCCAGGTGGCGAGCAGGGCGACGAATTCAGCGGCCGGCGTGGGCTTGCCGAACAGGTAGCCCTGGGCCATCTGGCAACCCCATTTGGCGAGGTGATCGCGTTGCGCCTCGGTTTCGACGCCTTCTGCGACGAGTTCCATGCGCAGCGCGTAGCCCAGGGTGACGATGGCTTGCGCCAGGGCCGCGCTGTCGGGGTTGGTGGTGAGATCGCGCACGAACGAGCGGTCGATCTTGAGCGTGTCGATCGGGAAGCGCGTGAGATAGCTCAGGGCCGAGTAGCCGGTGCCGAAGTCGTCGATCGCGATGCTGAGGCCGGCGTCGTGGAGCTGGCCGAGGGTCTTGCGGATGTCCGAGTGGTCGTTGAGCAGCAGGCCTTCGGTGATCTCGAGCTCGATCCAGGCCGGCGCGCAACCGGTTTCCTGCAGGCTGTCGAGCACGGTCTTGACCAGGTCTCCCTGGTAGAACTGCCGCGGCGACAGGTTGACGGCGATCTTCAGCGGCGCGGGCGACGTGCCGCTGTTCCATTCGACGGCCGCCAGGCAGGCCGTGCGCAGCGCCCACTTGCCCATTTCGATGATCAGCCCGGTGTCTTCGGCGACCGGTATGAAGCGGTCTGGCGGCACCAGGCCGCGCTCGGGGTGGCGCCAGCGCATCAGCGCTTCGGCTCCCATGATCTGGCCGCTGCCCAGGTCGATCTTGGGCTGGTAGAACAGTTCCAGTTCGTCGCGCTCGATGCCCTTGCGCAGATCGGTTTCAGTTTTCAGCCGCTCGAGCGCGGAGTCGGTCAGCTCGCGCGAGTAGAACTGGACGTTGTCGCGGCCCTGCACCTTGGCGTGATTCATGGCGGCGTCGGCGTGGGCCATCAGCTCGTCGACGTCGGCGCCATCGGGCGGATACATGGCGGCGCCGGCGCTCACGGTGATGACCAGCTCGTTGCCGTTCAGGGGAATGGGCAACTCGAAGACTTTCTTGATCCGGGCCGCGACCACGCTCAGATCGCTGGCTTGGCGGATCTGGGGGGCGATGATGGCGAATTCGTCGCCGCCGAGGCGGGCCACGGTGTCGTAGTCGCGCAAGGCCTGGGCCAGCCGCTCGGCCACGATCTTGAGCAGGGCGTCGCCCGAGGCGTGGCCCAGCGAGTCGTTGATCTTTTGAAAGCCGTCCACGTCGAGCAGCACCAGGCCGACGCTGGTGCCGCGTCTGGCGGCCTCGGTGATGGCGTGCTTGAGCCGGTCGTGGAGCAGCGCGCGATTGGGCAGCTCGGTGAGCGGGTCGTAAAACGCGAGCTGGTGCGTCTGCCTTTGCAGGGTCTTGATGGAGGTGACGTCTTGCGTCACGCCCAGCGCACGCTTGGCTCGGCCATTGGCGTCGTATTCAAAGCGCACCCAGTTGTGCACCTCGCTGACCGTGCCGTCGGGCAGTTGCAGACTGTGCTCGAAGCGGATCTCGGGCAGCCGCTGCTTCAGCGCGTCGTGAAACCCGTTGGCGACGCCCGTTCGCTGGTCGAGCGGGATCAGCATCAGGAATTGCTCGAAAGACAGGCTGTCGTAGCCGATCAGGCCCAGCGCCTCGCGGCCGGTGGCGCTCACGCTCGACTGGTTGGTGGCGTAGTCCCATTCCCAGTGGCAGACCTTGGCGATGCGTTGCGCGTCTTCGAGACGCCGCTGGGTGGCTTCGAGCGCGGTGATGTCGCGCCCGACGGCCAGCACGCTCACCACATTGCCGGCGCTGTCGCGTTCAGGCACGATCCGCATCTGGATCGTCGCGGGCTCGCCCGCGGCGGTCTGCCAGCCGTAGAGGAATTCGCGCTCCTCGCCGGTGGCGAAGGCCTCGCGCAGCGCGGCTTCATAGGCGCGGCTTTGCGTGTTGTCGAGGTAGTCGGACGGCTTGTGGCCGAGCAGGGCGTCCGGCGTGCTGTTGGCCAGTCGCGCCAGCGTGGCGTTGACGTAGGTGCGCCGGCAATCGCGGTCGTAGCGCGCCACGGTGTCGGGGGTGTGATCGACCAGCACGCGGAATTCATGCTCGCGCTTGCGCAGCCATTCTTCGGCGTGGCGATGCTCGGTGATGTCGCGTGCCACGACCAGCACGCCTTCGACCAGGCCGCGCGAATCGATCTCCGGAATGAACCGCGCCTGGCAGACGTGTTGGCGCCCTTGCGGGTCGGCCCATTCGATCTCGGTGGATTGCTGGGCGC
>NZ_JAYSBZ010000078.1:0-13334 GCF_041915145.1 Aquabacterium sp.
CTCCCGCCGCGCCGCGCGCCACGCCGGCGCCGGCCGTGGCCACGCCGTCAGCCCCCGACGACGACTGGGAAACCTTCTGACCGGGCGCGTGCGGCGACGCGCGCGACTCCCCCTTCCAGGCGGCCCGCACTTGCGGGCCGTCGTCGTTTCGGGGGCGGTATTTTCGCTATCCTCCCCGGCCACGCGCCGGCATCGTCGCCCGCGCCCCCAGGGAGTAGACAACATGCATGCAGACTTGACCACGCCCGACACCGGGTTCGCCGCCGACCCCACGCTGGCCCCGCTGCTGGCGCCCGTGTCCGACGCCGCGCCGTGCGGCGACGACCTGTCGTATTCCGTCGAGTTCGACGCCCTGGCCCGGCTGCGCGAGGCCGACGACCCCAGTCTCGATCAGGGCGAGTGGGTCACGCCGCTCAAGGTGGCCGACTGGCCCGGCGTGGCGCGCGGCGCGGCCCGGTTGCTGACCGAGCGCAGCAAGGATCTGCGTCTGGCCGGCTGGCTCACCGAGGCCTGGGCCTGCACCGACGGCTACCGCGGCTTGGCGCGCGGCTTGCGGCTCACGTCTGGTCTGGCGCAACGCTACTGGCCGCATCTGCACCCGTTGCCCGAAGGCGGCGACCAGGAAGAGCGCGTCGGCACCGTGGCCTGGCTGCTGGCCCGCGTGCGCGAGCAGGCCCGGCGCCTGCCGGCGGTGTGCGGCAAGGGCGCGAACTACTCGCTGGCCGAGGTGGCGCAGGTGCGGGCCTCGTCCGCCAGCGCGACGCCGGCCACCGACCCCCGGCTGCAGGCCGACCGCCTGACCCGCGCGCTGCGCGAGATGTCGTCGGCCAGCTGGGCCGAGCAGGTGGGCGCGGCCCGCGAGGCCGTGCAGGCGCTGGGCGACTTGCAGCAGGTGATCGACCAGCACCTCGGCGAGCACGGCCCGAGCTTCGTGCCGGCCCGCGAGGCGCTGGCCGAGGCGGCCGCCGACCTCGAGCGGCTGGCGCGCGACTCCGGCGCGTGGGTGGGGGGCGCCGCGCAGGCGTCGCCTGCCAAGGGCGAGGCCGCGGCCGATCGAGCGGCCGCGGGCGCCGTCGAGTCGTCGCAGGGGGGTGCCGGCGGCGCCGGGCCCATCGCCAGCCGGGCCCAGGCCTTGCAGCGCTTGCAGGAGGTGGCCGATTTCTTCCGCCGCACCGAGCCGCACAGCCCGGTCGCCTACCTGGCCGACAAGGCCGTGCAGTGGGGCAACATGCCGCTGCACGAGTGGCTGCGCGTGGTGCTGAAAGACGCGGGCAGCCTGTCGCACGTCGAAGAACTGCTGGGCGTGCCGGCCGCGGGCGGCGACGCGGGCTGACGCGCCCTCAAGTTCGGCGCGGCGGGGTCGATCACCAGGGATCGCCTCCTGGAGCACGTGCGTACTCATGTTGCCGACCCCGCTTGCCGCCGAGCTGACCGAACCTGCCGTCCAGGCCGGGGCGCCGGCCGTGGCGCGCGGGCCCTGGCGCCTGATCGGCGACGCCGTGCTGGGCACCGAGCCGCGCCAGCGCGTGTGGTTGCGCCGCACCCTGCTGTCGGGGCTCATGTATCTGCTGTTCAACCTGCTGCGCTGGGCCGGCGCCGTGCACGGCCTCGTGCCCTGGCGGTCGGCGCAGGTGGTGGCCGCCTACGAGATCACCGGGTTTCTGGCGCTGTACGCGGTGCTGCGCAGCGGCCGCACCCGGCACCTGCGCGACCCCGCGCTGACGCTGTTGCAGATCCTGCTCGGCCTGAGCGCGCTGGTGCTCAACTACGCCTTCGTCGAGGCCAGCCGCAACGTGGCCTTGCCGCTGCTGTCGCTGGTGCTGGTGTTCGGCATGTACCGCCTCACGCCGGGGCAGATCTTGCTGGCGGGCGGCGCCACCGTGGTCATGCTGCTGGCCATGCTGCTGGTGATGTGGCGGGTACACGAGCCCGGCTTCGACGTGGCCGAGCAGTCGCTCAACGTGGTGCTGGCCGCCGTGACCCTGCCCATGTTTGCGATGGTGGCGCGTCGCCTGGCGCAGATGCGGCAGCGCAACGTGCGGCAAAAGGCCGACATGGCCGAGGCGATCGAGCAGCTGCACCACCTGGCCACGCGCGACGGCCTCACCGGCCTGGTCAATCGCCGCCACATGATGGCTCAGCTGGCCGACGAGCAACTGCGCCTGGCGCGCAGCCAGCGCGCCTGTTGCGTGGCGCTGCTCGACATCGACCACTTCAAGCGCGTCAACGACACCCACGGCCATCAGATGGGCGATAGCGTGCTGATCGGCTTCGCGCGGCAGGTCGTCGAGGTGCTGCCCGGCCCCGATGCCGTGTGCCGCTGGGGCGGCGAAGAATTCCTGGTGCTGATGCCCGAGATGGCGCAGGCCGAGGCCCGCGCGGCCATCGAGCGCCTGCTGAGGCGCATCGACATCGCTCTGCCCGCGCATGCGGACGGCTCGCCCTGGCGCGTCACGCTGTCGGCCGGGCTGGCCGAGGTGCGGGCGGGCGAAACGCTGCAGCGCGCCATCGAGCGCGCCGACGCGGCGCTGTACCGCGCCAAGCAGGCGGGGCGCGATCGCCTGGAGCTGGCTACATGAGCGCCGTGCCGCATTTCGCATCGCCCCCGCGCGAGGGCGAGCGGGACGGGCTGACGTGGCTGCTCGGCGCCGACCCCGCCCTGCGCAACGCCATGAGCTTCACGCTGCTGGCCTCGCTCATCTGCCTGCTGTGGATGGGGGTGGAGATGGATGCCTGCCGGCGCGGCGTCGTGTCGGAGCGCATGCTGGCCGTCGTGCTGGGCATCAACGCGCTCGGGCTGGCCTTCTTCAACACCGCCTTGCGCAGCGGCTGGAGCCGGCGCTTCGCCGACGTCGGGATGACGCAGTGGCAGATCATCTTCTCCGCGCTGTCCATGGCCCTGGCCTACGTGGCCGTGCCCTACACCCGTGGCGCGGCGCTGCAGGCCATGTGCATCTCGCTGGTGTTCGGCATGTTCCGCCTCACGCCGCGGCAGATTCTGCTGACGGGCGCGGTGTCGTCCGGCGTGCTGCTCGCGGCGGTGGGCCTGCTGGGCGCGCATCCGGGGCGGACCTTCTCGGTGCGCGACGACCTGCTGCCCGCCCTGGTGGCCTGCCTGGTGATGCTGATGGTGTCGTTCGTGCTCAGCCACTTCGGCCGGCTGCGCCTGGCGCTGTCCGAGCAGCGCCGCGCCTTGCGCGACACGCTGCAGCAGGTCGAGCAGCTCGCCACGCGAGACAGCCTCACCGGCCTCTACAACCGCCGCCACATGCAGCAACTCGTCGAGCAGGAATGCCTGCGCCACCTGCGCAGCGGCACGCCGCTCACCATCGCGCTGCTCGATCTCGACCACTTCAAGCGCGTCAACGACACCCATGGCCACGCCGTGGGCGACGAGGTGCTGACGGCCGCCGCGCGGGTGCTGGTCGAGAGCCTGCGCAGCACCGACCTGATCGGCCGCTGGGGCGGCGAGGAATTCTTGCTGCTGCTGCCCGACACCCCGGCCGCCAATGCCGTGCCGGTGCTGCACCGCTTGCGCGACGTGTTGCGCGAGCAAGTGGTGGCGCCGACCGTGCCGGGTCTGCGCGTGACCTTCTCGGCGGGCGTGATCGAGCACGACAGCGCGACCACGCCGCGCCAGGCGCTGGAGCAGGCCGACCAGGCGCTGTACGCCGCCAAGGCCGCCGGGCGTGACTGTTGTTGCACAAGCGGCGCGGCGCAACATCAAGTTTGAAGGCCGCCGGCCGAAGTTACAGCGAATGGCCCTCCAACCTCAATTCACCGTTGCCGTCGAGCGCGCCGCGTTCGTGAAGTGGTTCACATGACCGCCCGCTCGCCAAACGACAGCCTGCGTCGCCGCAGCGACTGGGTGCTCGGCTTCGACCGCACCGTGCGCTCGCGCGTGGCCGTGCAACTGCTGGCCTGGGCCGTCTACCTCGGCTGCGACCTGGCGCTGTTGGTGGGCATGTCGCTGGGCGTGGTGCCGGTCACGCTGGGCTGGGCCTTCATCTCGTTCACGCTGATGGCGCAGCTGGTGATCTACCTGCTGCTGCGCTCGGGGCTGACCGACGAGCTCGAAGACCCCAGCCTGATGCTCGCGCAAAGTCTGCTGGCCCTGACGATGGTGGCCGTGGGCTACGCCATCGCCGGGCCGCTGCGCAGCTGCGCGCTCATGCTCGCCGTGATGGTGATCGTCTACGCCATGTTCGCCCTGACGCCCAAGCAGACGCTGGGCCTGGGGCTGTACGCCGTGCTGACCATCGGCGCCGTGATGGCCCTGATGTCGCAGCTGCGGCCGCACGAATATCCGCCGCAAGAAGAGTGGCTGCGCTTCGGCATCGTGGCCGCCACGCTGCCGGTGGCCGCGCTGCTCGGGCAATACGTGAGCGGGCTCAACCAGCGCCTGCGCGCCGAGCAGCAGGAGCTGCACGACGCCCTGGCCTACGCCCAGGAGCTGGCCACGCGCGACGCGCTCACCGGCCTGGTGAACCGCCGCCACATGATCGAGATGGCGCAGCTGGCGATCGTCCACGAGCGGCGGCGCGGCCACGCGTTCTGCCTGGCGCTGATCGACCTCGACGGCTTCCGGCGCATCAACGACGAGCACGGCGACGCCGTGGCCGACGACATGCTGCGCGCCTTCGCCCGCGTGGCCACCCGCACGCTGCGCCACAGCGACGTCACCTCGCGCTGGGGCGGCGACGAGTTCCTCATCCTGCTCACCGAGACGCACCCCGACTACGCCATGATGGGCCTGCGCCGCCTCACGCTGGAGCTGGCGCGCGGCTCGCTGCTGCCGCGCCTGCCGCAGCTGCGGCTGACCTTCTCGGCGGGCCTGGCGGCGCATCGCGCGGGCGACACGCTCGAACACACGCTGGAGCGCGCCGGGCAGGCCTTGCACGAGGCCAAGCAGCGCGGCGGCAATCAGGTGGTCTGCCCCGACTGCAGCGCCAGCGCCGACCAGGCCGAGCGCTCCGGCGCCGGCCGCGAGGGAGGGGCGACATGAGCTGCCCGACCTGGCTGCAACCGGTGTCCCGCGTGGTGCTGGGCGCCGACCCGCAAATGCACCGCCGCGTGCTGCGCACGCTCATGGCGGCCTACGTCTACCTCATCTGCATGCTGCTGATGATGCGCGGCGTGTGGCTGGGCATGGTCGATGAACGGCTGGCCACCTGCCTCAACCTCTACATGACGGCCGGCGTCATCGGGTTCTACGCGGTGCTGCGCGCCGACCTGACGGTGCGCTGCCGCGACTCGTCGCTGGCGCTGCCGCAGTGTCTGTTCGCCATCACCTCCATCGTGGCGGCCTACATCATCGTCGGCCCGGCGCGCGGCACGGTGCTGCTGCTGCTGGCGCTGGTCATGGCCTTCGGCATGTTCAGCCTCACGCCGCGCCAGACGCTGGCCGTGGGCGCCTTCGCCGTCATCCTGCTCGGCGCCGCGATGGCGGTGATGTGCCGCATCAAGCCCGACGACTTCCCGATCCAGGTCGAGGCCATCAAGTTCGGCATCGCGCTCAGCGTGCTGCCCACCATGGCCCTGGTGGCGCACCAGGTGAGCCAGCTGCGCGAGCGTCTGCTCAAGCAGCGCCGCGAGCTGCACGAGGCGCTGGCCCGCGTGCAGGAGCTCGCCACGCGCGACTCGCTCACCGGCCTCATCAACCGCCGCCACATGCAGGAGCTGCTCGACCAGGAGCTCAAGCGGCAAGAGCGCAGCGGCGCGTCCTTCTGCCTGGCCATCGTCGACCTCGACTTCTTCAAGCGCATCAACGACACCCACGGCCACCACGTGGGCGACGAGGTGTTGTGCGGCTTCGTGCGCGAATCGATCGAGGTGCTGCGCAACGCCGACATGATGGCGCGCTGGGGCGGCGAGGAATTTCTCATCCTGTTCCCCGAGACGCGCGCCGAGCAGGCCCTCAACGGCCTGATGCGGCTGCGCGAGCACATGGCCGGCAAGGCCTTGTCCGAAACCGTGCCCGACCTGGTCGTGACCTTCTCCGCCGGGCTGGCCGAGCACGTGAACAGCCACACCCTGCGCCAGACGCTGGAGCGGGCCGACCGCGCGCTCTACGCCGCCAAGGCCAGCGGACGCAACCGCTCGGTGCTGGCGCCGGTGAGTTGAGCCACGCTGGCGGCCCATGAGCGCGCGCCCCTTGCTCGACGGACTCGGCCGGCTGCTGCTCGGCGCCGATGCCGAGCAGCGCGCTCGGCTGACGCGCTTCATCAAGCTCGGCCCGATCTACCTGACCTGCGCCGCCGTCACCCTGCATGCCACGACGGCAAAGATGTTCGACCCGCTGCACGGGCACCTGCTGGCCGCCTATCTGCTGGTGGGGTACGCGCTGTTCTGCGCCGCCTTGCGCGCCGGTTGGAGCCTGCGCGCCAGCGACCGCGACATGGCGCTCGAGCGCGCCTTCTTTTCCACCGCCGCCGTGGTGGCCGCCTACGCCTGGGGCGGCCCGGCGCGCACCAACGCGCTGATGCTGTTCTCGCTGATCCTGGTGCTCGGCCTGTTCAGCCTGCCCCCGCGCCAGCTGGTGATGGTGGGCTACAGCGCCGTGCTGATGCTGGGGGTGGTCGTGGCCTACAACACCACCGTGCACCCCGATCGCTACCCGCTCAAATGGGAGCTGATCCAATACGGCTTCGTCGCCTGCTGCCTGCCCTCCACCGCCATGGTGGCGCGCCAGGTGCAGCAGTTGCGCGGCAAGCTGCAGCGCCAGCAAGACGAGCTGCGCGCCGCGCTCGAACATGTGCAGACGCTGGCCCGGCGCGACGCGCTCACCGGCCTCGTCAACCGCGGCCACATGCACGAGCTGCTGGCGCAGGAGCTGGCCCGGCAGGATCGTGGCCACGGCAGCCCGTGCTGTCTGGCGCTGTTCGACCTCGACTTCTTCAAGCGCGTCAACGACGCGCACGGCCACCACGTCGGCGACGAGGTGCTGCAAGGCTTCGCGGGCACCGTGCAGCCCCTGCTGCGCGCCGGCGACGTGTTCGCGCGCTGGGGTGGCGAAGAATTCCTGGTGCTGTTTCCGCGCACCGGGGCGGAGCAGGCGGCCACGGCGCTGGCCCGCGTGCAGCAGGCGCTGGCACGAGCCGAGGTGGTGCGCGAGCAGCCCGCGCTGCGCATCACCGCCTCGGTGGGGCTGGCCGAGCGCTTGCCGGGCGAGCCGCTCGATGCCTTGCTGGAGCGCACCGATCGCGCGCTCTATCTGGCCAAGTCCGGCGGACGCGATCGCGTGGCGCTGGCCGCGGCGTGAGAGGCGGGTCATGTCCACCCCCGAATTCACCCTGCCGACCGAGCGCAGCTGGCCGGCCCGCGCGGCCCAGCGCGTGGGCGACGTGGTGTGCGGGCAAGAGCGCGCCGTGCGCGTGCGCGTGCGGCACCAGCTGCCGGCCACCTTCGTCTACCTCTGCTGCGCGGCGCTGCTGATCTCGGGGCTGGCGCAACACCTGATGCCGCGCCAGATCGGCATCCCGCTCTTCATCTTCATGGTGGCGGGGCAGGCCATCTTCTACGGCCTGCTGCGCAGCGGCTGGAGCCTGCGCTGTCGCGACCCCGGGCTGATGCTGCCGCAGAACCTCTTCGCGCTGGTGGGCATCTCGGTGTCGTATGCCATTCTCGGGCCCGTCCGCGGGGCGCCGTTCATCCTGGCCACGCAAGTGCTGGTCTACGGCATGTTCACGCTCACCCCGCGGCAGGCGGCGGGGCTGGGGGCCTTCTCGCTGACCTGGTTTGGCGCCTCGATGTGGCTGATGAGCTGGCTCGACCCCCTGCGCTTTCCGCCCGACGAAGAACGCGTGCGCTTCATCGTGCTGGCCGTGACGCTGCCCACCGTGTCGATTTGCGTCTACCGCGTCGCCCAACTGCGGGCCCGGCTCGTGCGGCAAAAGGGCGAGCTGCGCGAGGCGCTGGAGCGTGCCCAGCGGCTGGCCACGCACGACGCGCTCACCGGCCTGGTGAACCGCCTGCACATGCAGGAGCTGCTCGACAAGGAACGCGCCCGGCAAGACCGCTACGGCGGCGGGTTCAGCGTGGCCCTCATCGACCTCGACCACTTCAAGCGCGTCAACGACACCCACGGCCACGGCGCGGGCGACCGGGTGCTGCAACGCTTCGCCGCCGTGGCCACCGAGGTGCTGCGCGAGACCGATGTGATGGCCCGCTGGGGCGGCGAAGAATTCCTGGTGCTGTTCCCGGCCGCGCGGGCCGATCAGGCCTTGCCGGGGTTGCAACGCTTGCGCGCTCGCATGGCGCAAGAGGCTTGTCTGCCGCAGCAACCCGCGCTGCGCGTGAGCTTCTCGGCGGGGCTGGCCGAGCACCGCACCGACGAGCTCACGGGCCAGACCCTGGAGCGCGCCGACCGCGCCCTCTACGCCGCCAAGTCAGGCGGCCGCGACCAGGTGCGCCTGGCGGCCGCGCCCGGCATCGAGCCCGGCGAGTCCGCCCAGATCGTGCACCTGCCGCCTCAAGAAGCCAGGTGAAACTCGATGCGCCGGTTGCGCGAGCGGCCCTCGGGCGTGTCGTTGCTCGCCACCGGCTGATCCGGGCCCGCGCCCGAGGTGGCGATGCGGCCCGCCTCGATGCCCTTGCCCACCAGATACGCCTTCACCGCGTCGGCCCGCGCCTGCGACAGCGCCAGGTTGCTGGCGCGCGCGCCTTGCGCGTCGGTGTGGCCGACCACCTCCACGCGCTTGCCGCCGAGCCGGCCCAAGGCCTGCGCCATCTCGTCCAGCAGCGCCTTGCCCTGCGGCGTCAGCACCGCGCTGCCCGGCTGGAACTCGACGATGCGATTGGCCAGCGCGCGGTCGAGCAAGCCTTGATCCACGCTGCTCACGCGCAGCTGGTTCTTGATCGTGTACGTCGGGTTCAGGCTCGTCGCCAGGTCGCTGGCCACCTGCTGGCGTTGCGCCTCGTTGCCCACCTCGCCCTGCAACTCGATGTCGTTGCCCCGCACGCTCAGGCGCCCGCGCGACACCTGCTTGAGGTTGGGAGACACCATCTTCTGCACATAACCGGCCCAGTTAGGCGGCGCCACCACCGAGCCCACCTGCAACTGATCGACCACCCGGTCGGCGCCATACACCTCGCGCAACTTGCCGACGATCGCGGCCCGCGTGGCCTCGTCGGGCACCAGCCCGCTGGCGATCACCGGCGCCGTGCCGCTGGCCGCGGGGGTGCCCGCCGAGGTGGGCGGCAGGGCCAGCGTGGCCGACGCGGGCGCCCCTTGCGCGTGGCCGGTTGGCGCGAGCAGCGCGCTCAGGCACAACGCGCTCAACCGGGTGGCGAGCGTGGCTCGCCGCTTGAACAACAAATCCATCGTCAACTCCCTTGATAACCGTGGCCGAGCGCGCGGCAGCCGCTCAAGCCGCCGCCTCGAACGCCTCGCGAAAAGTCGCCATCACCTGCTTGAGCGACAAGGCCGGCTCCTGCAGATAGCCCGACAACTTGCGCAAGGGTGGCGCGGCCCCATCCGCCTCGCTCACCCAGTCCTCGACCCACTCGGCGGCGCTCACGTCGATCACCCGCTCGCCGGCCGTGGAGGGGTCGAGCAGACCCTGCAGCAGCGCGCTCGACGCCCCGGCAAACCCCAACAGCATGCGCGGACGCGGCAGGCGCGGCGCGAAGAATACCGCCAGCTCCACATCGGTGCGCGCCGCAAAGCGCGCCACCAGCGCCAGCCAGAACGCCGCCACCGCCGAGCGCTTGGCGGGCTCGGGGGGCAGTGGCAGCGCCAGCGCCTTGTCGATGCCCTCGAAGCCCTGCCGCAGCGTGGGCTCCAGCAGCAAGCCCAAGGCCAGCACCGTCTGCCGCAGCGACGGCGCCGGCGCGTCGCCCAGCGGACGCAACATCGCGTCCAGATCGGCCAGCGTCGTGCCAGCGGCGAATTTTTCAAAGCTCGCCAGATGCGCGTCGGGCGCCGTGTCCACCTGCACCGAGTCCGCCGTCAACTGCGGCTGCGCGTCATCCAGATCCGGCGCCGCCTGCGCCAGCCGAGCCGACGTGGCCAGCCGCGACCACAACTTGGTCAGCGCCAGCGGGCTCATCGCCATGAAACGAGCGGGCTCGGCCACGTCGAAGGTGCCCGTCGTCATGAACGGAAAGCGCCGCCCCGACGCATCCTGGCTGGGCACCACATACCCCGCCAAGCCCACCGGCTGGCGCGGGCCCAGGAACACAAAGTGCAACGGCGTGGCGGCGTCGAACGTCATCTTCCAGCGCACGTCCTGGCTCATCGAGTCCATGGCGCGCGACACCCACGCGTCGAGCTGCTGCATCAACGCCGGCTGCTGCGCGCCGCGCACGAAATCGCCGCGCGACGGCAGCTTGCCAAAGTAGTCCAGCTTCACGCTGGTCGGCCGCACCATGCGCTGGCCGCTGGCCACGTGTTGCGCCGTGCTGAAGCCCAGCGTGCTGTGGGCGAAGTCGGGGGTGGTCATGAGTGATTCGACGGGATCAAGTTATTTCGCGGGCACGCGCAGGCGCACCGAGGCCATGAGCCGGTCCCACAGGGCGAGGACTTCGTCATCGGTGAGCGATGCGGCGGTTGAGCCGGCGTTGTTATTGGCCACGCCGGTGAAGAGCGAGGCGTCCCACGAGGGGTTGTGGTGGTCGTACTGCTTGCCGGCGTATTCGAACAAGAACTCGTGCCAGACACCCGGGCCGTCGTCCTTGCCCAAGGGGTGGCGGAACAAGGCCTCGCTGCCCCGGCCCTGCTGCACCTTGAGCTTGCCCTCGCGCAGCGTCTTGACCTTGCTGAACAGCGTGGCCAGCGGGGCGACCAGCAGGGCCGCGCGCTTGGCCTCGGCGCGGCGAGCCTCGAAGCTCTCGCCCTGATCCGCGTCCTTGTTGGACGACACCGAGAAGCTCACGTCGGGCCACTCGGCAAAGCGCAGGCCGACACCGAAGATCTCTTGAAACTTGCCGCTGTCGTCGGCGATGAAGCCTACGTCCAGGCACACGCCGGGGTCGGCGGGGATGTCGCTGGGGTCGCGGGGGCGGAGGTGGGTGGCGACGTAGGTGATGTTCCTTTGAAGGTCTTCAGGGGTTTCTTTGTCTCCAGTCTCGTCGGGATAAATGAAGCCGTGGGGGCCAGCAGCAAGAAAGCCCGTCGCGTTCTGTAATCCCACCTGTTTGGCGAATTTGTCATCCCAGTAAGTCAAGAGCCAACTGCCAGACGTCGGTCCGGCGGTATACGCAATCACTTCAGCTTTTTCTTTTGTGAGGGCCTTCGCTTGAATTTCATCCTGCTTCGCCTTGGCTCGACGCGCCAATGACTTCACGTCGTTGGGCAAGGATTCAATGTCCGGCCCGAATGCTTGCGGCCCAGGTACCACGGTGGCACTCGCCGGCACATCCAGCACAAAGCGACCAAAGCACACGGGCTTGGTCTTCTCAAACAATTTGTCGATGCGGGGCGTGGTCATGTTGCGGGCCTCGGTGTGGCAAGAGATGCAAAGGGTGAGGGGCAGGGCGAGTAGGGCGCTGGTGAGCAGGCGGCGCATCATGAACAGGTCTTCCACGTAAAGGCTTGCAAGGCAATCTTGCACACGGCGTGCAGGGTGCTCGACAGTACAGCGTCATTCCCGTAGCTGGCTTGGTGGTCGTAGCCGGTTTGCTGATAGGCGATGCGGGCCTTGCCCTGGCGGACCGGGTCTTGCGCCGAGCGCTCGGCGGGCACGGTGCCATCGCCTGACTGAGCGGGCTTGGCGATGGCGGCGCTGAAGCGCTGGCCAGCATGTTGGGGCAGCCCGTCGCGTAACACGATGCAGCCATCGCCGTCGTCGAAGTCGGTTTGCCACCCGGTGGCGGCTCCTTCAACGTGCAGGTCCTCCAGCCCCAGCTGTTGGACCAGTCCGCCGTGCAGCAGCGGCGCTTTGCTGGTTTGCCATGTCACTTCACCCCAAGCCTTTTGCTGAAGATCGGCGCCGTAGCTCAGGTAGGTGGACGGATGGTAAGTAGTGCCGATGTCCTGATGAAACTCCTGCGCCAGATGGAGTTTTCTGATCGTGGATTTGATTGATGAGTCTTTGGCATTCGCTGGATTCACCCACTCCTCATTGATCAACCGATACCACTTGTCCCTCACCGTGTAGATCTCGGCGTACGGGTCGGCCTGGGGCAGCGACAGCACCTCGGTGCCGTCCACCGTGGCCTTGAGCCAGTCGGTGCCGTAGCGCTCGCTGGGCAGCAGTTGCAGGCCGCCCGGTGCGTTGGCCAGCACGGCGGTGACCTTGGGGCCGGTGTCGCCCACCACTTTCTTGAAGACATAACCCATGAGCCCGGAGCCCTCGAAGCCCATGCGGATGCGCTTGTAGGCCGCTGCCGCGCCCACCGCCGGCATGGCGCCGTGCACGATGCCGGCCACCACGTCTTGCGCGTTGCCGTAGTCGGGGTGGATGAGCGCGCGGCCCACCAGGCCGCCCATCGAGTGGGTGACGACGATCACTTTGTCGCACTCGAATTGCAGCTTTTGGTAATAGGCAATGATCTCGCGGATGCGCTTGGCCACGTCCTTGGCCGATTCGCCGTTCGAGCGCAGCCAGTTGTAGCCGATGGCGTGCACCGGGTACCAGGCATCGCTGACGGTGGCGAGCTCGTCGGGCGTCAGCGCTTCGCCACCTGACGCGCCCCAGGTCTTGGGGTCGATGCTCACCGCCGGGCGTTGGCCGGCGGTCCAGCTCGTGCGGGGGCGCCCGTCCAGGCACATCTGATTGAGCCGGGCTTCAAGGGTCTGCAGCAGTTCGCCATAACTGCTGAAGAACACTTCGCTCCAGCCGCGCAGGCGGGCATGGCGGTCGCGATCATGTGGGTCGGGCATGCTGGCGGCGGTGCCCGGCACATGCAGGTAGGCGACGTCGGCGACGTTCTTGTGCCGCTTGTCGGCCCCGGCCGCGTTCAGGTCGTAGCGATCGACTTCGGTCGCCTCGGGGTCGAGCGTCATCTGGCGCTGCGCCGGGCTCTTGAAGATCATGGCGACCGCGTCCATCGTGGCCTCGGGGCGCCAGGCGATGTCGGTGCGCTTGTCGAGCTTGGCTTGCCGCTGCCGGCTCAAGCGCAAATTGCTGCCCATGATGCCGGGGATGAAGACCACCGGGATGGCGCGCGCGGGCAGCACATGCATCTCGCAGCCACGCTGGTCGTCGGTGGGCGTGCTGAGCGACTGGGCCGATTGCGTGCCGTCGGCATGCACGCGGGTGGTGAGGATGTCGGGGGTGCTCGTTGCGGTGTTCAAGATGTGCTCCGATCAGGACGAGACGGTTTGGCGCAGCACTTCGACCGTCAGCAACTCAGACTGGCTGGCGGTGTCGAGCACCGGGCTGCGGCCCTGG
>NZ_JAYSBZ010000079.1:0-12477 GCF_041915145.1 Aquabacterium sp.
GCACCAGGGCCCAGCTCAGCGCCCCCACGACGTACTTGGTGGACGGCGGGATCCAGCGGGCCGACGACCAGAAGGCCTCGATGGCGGCGGCGATGGTCAACATGGCGATCACGCCGTAGAGCAGGGGGACGGTGGCGCTGGCGGCTTGCTGCAGGGCCGCGCTGCGGCTCAGCCGACCCGGTGCCAGCAAGGCGTGCCCGATGCGCAGGCCGGCCGCGCCGGACAGCACGATGGCCGTCAACTCGAACGCCGAGTGCGTGACCACGAAGGGGTAGAAGGTATCGACGTGGCCGCGCAGGGTCAGGTAGCCGGCCACCGCGCCCATGATCGCGCCGTTGTAGATCAAGTAGTAGACGCTGCCCAGCGCCAGCAGGATGCCGCTGGCGAAGCACTGAAAGCCGATGCCGATGTTGTGCATGATGTAGTAGCCGAACATCGACCAGTCGGTGTCGGCGCTGCGCGGCTTGCCGATGGACTCGGCGGCGCTGTCGTACATCTGGTCGAACGACGACACCTGTCGCGCGTCCATCACGTGCAGGATGAAACCCGAGTCGCGGTAGGCCGCCCAGCCGACGGCCAGCGCGGGCAGCACGAACAGCAGCGCGGCGGTCAGCACATGCCAGCGGTGGTCGCGCACGCACTGCGGAAAGCCGATCAGCGCCCAGCGCTGAAAGCTGCGCCAGCCCAGATCGTGCCGACGGTAAATGTGCTGATGGGCCCGTTGCGTGAGCTGTTCGAGCCGCTGCGTGAGGTGGATCGGGTAGGCGCGAGCCTGCGCCAACGCCAGATGCTCGCAACTGCGGCGGTACAGCGCCGCGAGGCGCGCACCCGGCAAGGTGGCTGGCCACGCAGCCCTGCGGCCTTCGAGCTGATCGAGCAGCTGTTCGAGCTCGGTCCACAGCGCGGCGTATTGGGCCTCGAACTGGCGCGGCGTCATCATGGTGTGTCACCCCGGTTGCCGAGCAGCCACTGCGCCACCGGCATGAGCCGCTCGGTGGCGCTGTCGGTGCCGGCCGCGCAGGGGCGGGTCGTCACGGGGCGGGCGATCTCGGCGAGCTCGTCGAGCCGCGCCGGCGTCAGGCTGCGCGCCCGACCGGCCCACGCCACAACCGCGGCCTGCTCGCTCAGGCTCAGCGCGCGCGCTGGCGCCTGGGCCGGGCCGATGGCGATGTCATCGTGCTGGTTGACCACGCGGGCGTGCACCACCAGCGTGCCGGCGGCCAGATCGCCCAGGCGTTTGAAGTCGCGGCGCACGAGCATGGTCACCAAGGCGAAGCCGTAGAGGAAAGGCATGAAATCGACCGCGCGCAGCAGGTTGCGCAAGATCGACGCAGCCGGCGTGACCGGCACGCCCGAGTCCAGCACCACCCTCAGGCCGAGCGCCCGCTTGCCGGGGGTGGCGCCGCCGAAGCCCAGCTCGAAAAGCACCGGGTAGAACCATTCGAGCAGAAAGTAGAGGATCAGGCTCAGCGCCATGCCCAGGCCGCCGAGCGAGCCGAGCATGGGCAGCGCGATGATGGCGACAACCAGCCGGATCAGGCAGTCGATGGCGTAAGCCAGCACGCGTGGCACGACCCCGGCAGGGCGCAAGCGCAGCGCAATGCCTTCGGGGGTTTCAACTTGGTACAGCGTGTCGAGCGCCACGGGTTGATGCTTCGCAGATCAGCGGGCGACCGAATGGTCGATCATGGTGAGCGCCTCCCTTGGCCGCGCGGCCGGATCATAAACGAGCGCACCCCGCCAGGAATCGCACGGATTGGGTGGCGAACACCGCCCGTTTATGCCCACCGAAAAAGCGGCCTTCGCGCACACTGACGGGTGCTGCGTCAGCTGCCTGACCAGCGTCCATAACCAAATTCAGCGAGTCTTCCGTTATGCCTCAAGAGTCGACAACTGCCGCCGTGAATGACGTCAGCCTCAAGACGATGAAGTTGCGCCCAGGCATGTCCTTGCAAGTCCAGCGCGCGGGGCAGGGTGGCAGCCGCGAAGCGCAATTCCTGGCGGCCATCGACGGCAAGGGCGTGATGGTCGGGCCGCATGCGTCGGCCGGAGCCACGGGCATGAAGGCGGGCGAAGACTACGTGGTGCGCGGCTTCACCGGGCAATACGATTTCACGTTCGGCGCGCGCGTCATCCAGACGTTCGAGGAGCCGTTCACCTACGCCTTGCTGGCTTATCCGCCGGCGGTGCAGGCGCGTCTGGTGCGTCGTGCCATGCGTATGAAGACCTCGGTGCCCGCGCTGGGCACGCCCGAAGGCGCGCCGGCCGCCACGGTGACCGTGATCGACCTCAGCGTGTCCGGCGCCATGATCAAGGCCCCCGTGGCCTTGGGTGCCGTGGGCGGCAACCTGATGCTGTCGCTCGCGGTCGAGATCGACAAGTCGCTCGCCAACCTGGGCTTGGCCTGCACCATCTGCCACAGCAGCCGTTGCGAGCGCGGCGAGGGCTACAACATCGGTGTGGCGTTCAAGTCGGTGTCCACCAACGACAAGCTGGTGCTCAACTACCTGATGCAGTCGGCCGAGTAGGCCCGGTCGATCACCCGCGCCGGGCCCGCGCTCACGCGGCTTCGTCTTCGGCCAGCGGCTCCACGGCAAAGCGGATGCGGGGGCGCGGCTGCAGGTAGGCGCGTGCCGCCTCGGGCAGATCGTGCGGCTTGATGCCGCGCAGGATGCCCAGGTCGCGCACGGTTTCGAGATCGAGCAGCAGGGCTTCGTCGCGCGGCACGCCGGGGTCGTACACCAGCACTTGCGGCTTGAGCGCGCGGGTGGAGTGCGGCGACGAGTTCACCGCCATCACCATGGCGTAGCGCTTGTCGGTGAGCTGCACGGTCGAGCCGGCGGGGTACACGCCCATCAGCTTGATGAACGCGGCCATGATGGTCACGTCGAACTTGTCCTTGCCCAGCGCGAACAGCCGCGAGATGGCATCGTGCGGGGTGACCTGCTCGGTGCTGTTGGGTGGGTTGCACAGGTTGTCGTAGCGGTTGATCAGCGCCACCACGCGAGCCGCGGCGGTCATGCGGTTGGTGCCGATGCCCTTGGGGAAGCCGCTGTGGTCGCCCAGCTCGTGGTGCTCGGCCAAGATGGACAGGGCGCCTTCGCTCAGCCCCATCTTGCGGCCCTGCGCCACGCCGTAGTTGACGTGCTCCTCGTACAGCCGCGCTTCGGCGGCGGTGAAGCTGGGCAGGCGCTTGGTCAGGCGCGAGGGCAGTTCGAGCTTGCCGATGTCGTGCAGCAGCGCGCCCATGCCCAGATCCATCATCTCGGCGTCGTTCCAGCCGAAGGTATGGCCCATCAGCATCGACAGGATGGTCACGTTGACCGAGTGGCTGGCGAGCTTGTCGCCGTCGCGGCCGGCCAGCACGCGCACGCACAGATCCTTGGCCTGCATGACGTCGGCGAAGCCGCGCGTCAGGGCTTCGGCGCCCTGCGCGGCGGCTTGGGGGTCGCGGTGCAGCTGATCGAGCACGGTGGCGTAGTGCCGCGTGGCCTCGGCGAACTGCTTCTCGCTGGCGGCCAGGGCACTGCGCTGGGCTTGCAGCCGGGCGCGGCGCTCGGCGGCGGCGGCTTCGGCCTGCAGGTGCTCGGGCGTCAGTTGGTCGGCCGGCTGCGGCGCGGCATCGGCAACGTGGCGGTCGGGCTCGGGCGTCAGCACGGACAGGCTGTTGGCCGGATCCCAGTGCACTTCGGCGATGCCGAGGTTGCGGATGGTCGAGAGCTGCTTTTCGGTCGAGATGCGGAAGCTGGAGCGCGGAAAGGGGTGGGACAGCCAGGACATGCCCAAGTGCACCATCATGCCGACGCGCAGGTCGTTGACATGGATGACCGGCAATGTTTCGATGGATTGAGCCATGTTTGTCTCGCGGAGCCGCCCTTGATCTGATTCGCTATCGCCCGGTGGTGGGCGTGCCTGCATATCGTCGGGTTTCGCCCCGCCTTTAGGGGGCGAGGCGCGGCGCGCGTGCAGGAGGTCACGCTGCCGCCGGGCGGGCAGCGTCAGGCGCGGGGTCAGAGGCTTCCGCGGGCGATGTCGATGGGGTTCAACTGGCCGGCGAGCAAGGCGGCCGCCATGAGATGGTGCATGCGCTGGCGCAGCCAGAACAAGGCGCGCAGCCAGACGCGGTCGCGGTAGATTTCGGTCCAGCTCAGCTCGCGGCTGCTGCCGGACAGCGAACGCTTGTATCGCGCATCGCCGGCCAGGAAGTCGTATTCGACGCAGCCCTGGTCAGCGTAATGCTGGATGGCCCGCGCGTGGGTCAGCAGGCCGGGCTTGAGCTTGCCGCTGGGCTCGAAGGCGAAACCCGACTGGAAGAACGACACGTGTCCGTCGTGGATGAAGTTGTAAAGGTAGCCGATCGGGCCGCCCGGCGTGCTCAGGCAGATGAGATCGACCTGACGGCTGCTCCACAGCCTTTCGATGAGGCGGCGGTGGAAGGCCTGCGCCTTGGCCGTGCCGAACGAACCGGCCTCGCCCCGGGCTTGCCAGCGCGAGGTGTGCAACTCGCACAGAGCGTTGAACAGGCGCAGCGCTTCGTCAAGCGAGTCGGCCCGAGTCAGGGTCAGCGGCCCTTGTTCCTCGTAGGCGCGCGCGCTGCGGCGGATCTGCGCGCGGGTGTTGGCGCTCAGCGTTTGCTCGAAAGGCGCGCCGCGCAACGTCTGCAGATCGACGTGGCAAGCCGGCGAGTGGCGCTGCTGGACGCGCACGGCCGGCAGCAGCGTCACGATGCGGTTGACCAGGCTGTTGTCGGCATGGGCGGCCAGCACGAGGCGGTCCCAGCGGGTCGTGCCGATCAGCGCCGCCAGATCGGTGGCAATGGCGGGCTCGTAACCGGGCAAGTGCAGCACGTCGTTGTACTCGGCCAGTGGCGTGCGCTCGGTCGCTTCGCCGGTGGCATTGATGAACAAAGTGCGCAACGGAATGCGCCTTTTGCGCACGGTGCGCGACAGCAGCAGGCAGCCGCCAACGACACGCCCCTCGTGCTCCCAGCGCACCCACTGGCCGCCAAAGTCGCGCCCGTATTGGTCGAGCCAGCCCTGCAACCAGTCGGCCGAGGTGAAGATCGAGCCGTTGCGGGCCTGCTTGAACAGGGGTGTCCACCACGCAGGCACCTCGCGCTGCGGGTTCAGGTCGGCCACGCACCGCTGCAGCGTCAGGGTGCCCGCTTCGGTGCCGGCAAGCACGGGTTGGATGGCCTCCGGGGCCGGCTGAGCATTGAACATGGCGGGGTGGACGCTCAGGGGCGCGAGGCCTGGCGAGAGGCCTGGCGAGAGGCAGGATCAACCTGACATCATACTGACTGGTGCTTGGCACTTAACCCATTGCGCCAGCCGTACCCGCATCCCGGGGATGTCCGCCGCCCGCCCCGCTGTTGTCTGGCGGGGCGGGCGGCTGTGCGAGTGTGCGTTGACGCATAAGGTGCAAGTAACGCCATAGTGCTGAGCCCCGGTGGCATCACCATAAGCTGCAATCTTTAGTGAGCAAAAGCTGTAAGTAGATGCCCCCTTGCTCGAACTGCTTATGAGCAGAATGCGGCAGGTTTAGCAGCGCCTGTCGATTTCCGGTCACGGCAGGGAGTTCTTTGCCAGTTTTGCCTGCACGCTCGCCTCACGCCTGCGTTCGCGCGTGTAAAAGAGCGATACGGCGTGCAGGAAGTCGGTATTGCTAACACCCCCGATGATTCCTGCTTGAGCGTTTGCTGGGCGCAGCGTGTCGGCGAATCTACGTTGCCGCCTTGGTTGGCCTCATCGCCAAACCCGTCTTTTCGCAGTCTCCTCCTTGTGTTCCAGACGGAAACCCATCAAGTCATCGTTGGTGGTGCTGGGGTGGATGTCGATGTGCTTGAGCGCGGCCATCTCGCGCAGTTGTCTGAACTTGCCGCGCTGTGCCTCCGGGACGAAGAGCAACAGCGAAACGGGCAATGCCTGATCTTCGTTCTCGTCATACATGAAGGCTCCAAGTGTGGACTTCCTGATTCGAGAGTCTGCGCGCACGTCTTCGCCTGGTCAGCATCGCTCTGATTGACAAGAGTGTCATTATCGCCCACAATGCGATGCATACGAATCGCATTGCGGTTAAATTGTTTGGGGCACATGCGCAAGTGGAAAGGTGGTTTCATGGCGAAGCGGCGATTGGGTTACAGCGATCAGGACATGGCGAGCAGTCCCTATGCGCGGTTTTTCAATCCGCACATGGCGCCTTTGCCCGAGCATGTGCTGGAGGCGTTGTCCAAGGGCGTGGTTGCACAGGAACTGCTGCCTCCGGTGTCCCAGGCCGAGGCCATGCAAGAGGAGGGCTATGCGCTGATTGAAAACGGCTACACGATCACGCCGGATGGTGCCGGGCGCATTGCTTGTCTCACCAGGATGCCGGGCGTGTTGCCGCACATGTGGGCGTGGTGGTTCGCCTGGCATGGCAGCGAGGCGCTGCGCTACAAGCTGTGGCATCCGCTGGCCCATGTGGACGTGGCCTGGGCCGATGGGCGCAGCGATCTGAATCATTACGTGGGGCGCACTTCCAGGATCGTGGAGTACCTCGGTGCCCGTTGCATGCATGTGTGGCTGCGCTTTGTGTCACCTGCCGTGCTCGGCTTCGATGAAAGCCGCTTGAGTGCGCGGGGTGAGGTGGTCATCTGCGGTCGCGGCGGCATCGCGGGCCTGCCTTTCGAAGCCGTCTGGCTGGTGCATCACATTCGGCCCGTGGTCGGTGGCAGCGAGATGCGCTCGCGCTTCTGGCTGGGGGGCGCCAATGTCCATCCCATCGGAATGCCGGGTCCTGTGGGGCGCGCCATTGGCTTGCTGGCCGCTCAGACGCAACGCTATACGGCGACGCAGGCCGCCGAGATGATGATCCACGATGCCCAGGAGATGAATCACCTCGCGGCCATCCTGCCTGATCTCTACGCCACCTTTGGCCCAGGTCGTTGAGCGGCCTCCACCCTGTTTCACGGAGCAAGAAGTGCAAAGACCCCGAGACAAAGGCGTGATGCTGACGCGCGGCCAACCCGGCTTTGATGCGGCCGTGCTGAGAACCAGCTTCAATGGCAGCGATCCTGGTGTGCGGCCGAAGGTGCTGGTGCAGGCCAATGACGTGTTCGATGTGCTGTCTGCGGTCAAGCGGGCTCGTCGCGAGGGTTTGAAGATCAGCGTGTGCTCGGGTGGACACAGCTGGATGCAGAACCACTTGCGAGAAGGGGGCTTGCTGATCGACATGTCCCGGCTCAACCGCATCGAGGTGGACGTGGAAGCCCGTTTGGCCGTGGTCGGGCCCGGTTGCTGGAGCGTGGACCTCGACAAGCGCCTGCGTCGGGACGATTTGTTTTTCCCGATCGCGCATGCCGTGGACGTGTGCCTGGGCGGCTACCTGCTGCAAGGCGGCTTCGGCTGGAACAGCCGGGTGCTGGGGCTGGCTTGCGAGAACGTGGTCGGTCTGGATGTGGTGACGGCGCAAGGCGAACTGGTGCACGCCAGCGAGCATGAGCACCCCGACCTGTTCTGGGCAGCGCTTGGCGCGGGGCCGGGCTTCTTTGGCGTGGTGGTGCGCTATCACCTCAAGGTGCACCCGCGCCCCAAGGTAACGGCCCTGGCCATGCAGGTGTTCCGCATGCGGCACCTGGAAGAGGTCTTCTTGTGGGCAGAAAAGGTGGGCCCGCAGGTGCCCCGCTCGGTGGAGTTCCAGTTGCTGCTGACGCGCAAGGCCACGGGCATCTTCTCGCCCGGCATCGAGGTCATTGCGCCGGTGTTGACCCACAGCTGGCGGCAGGCGCGTGAGGACACGGCCTTTCTGAGCAAGGGCCCCCTGCGCGCCAAGGCCAGCCTGGCGCCACCCTTGCTGCCTGTGTCGACTTCACTGATGTCTTACCTGGCTGCCAAACGCATCTTCCCGCCTGGCATGCGATGGAGTGTCGACAACATGTGGACGGACGCCCCGATGTCACAGATCCTGCCTGGCCTGCAGCGCATCGCAGACACCATGCCGCCCATGCCCAGCCATGTGCTGATGATCAGCTGGCATCCACCTGAGGCACGTCAGGACATGGCCTTCTCGGTTGAAGGCAAGCACTACCTCGCACTGTACGGCGAGTGGCGTGACCAGGCTGATGACGCGCGCTACGGCAACTGGGCAACGGACAACATGAAGGCCATGGAGCACTTGAGCAAGGGCATCCAACTGGCGGATGAGAACCTGGGCAAGCGTCAGGCCCGTTTCTTGTCCGACGCGCATTTCGATCGCATCCAGCGCATTCGCGCCGAGTACGACCCACAAGGCTTGTTCCAGACGTGGAAGGGGCATTGACCATGTCTACACTCTCGGCCATGTCCAAGCCAGCCCAAGCAGCCAGTCAGGCCAATCAGCTCGCCCCCGAATCAGACAGCACGGAACGACAAGGCATCCAGGTCATTGCGCGAGCGGCGGCCATGCTCCGGGCGCTGGCCCATCATCCCGAGGGCCTGAGCCTGGGTGAGCTGGCGCGTGAAGTGACCTTGCCGCGCTCGACAGTGCAGCGCATCGTCGATGCCCTGGACAAGGAAGGCCTGGTGCTGGCGGCATCAAGCGTCAGCGGTGTGAGGCTGGGGCCGGCCTTGCTGTCGCTGGCCGCTGCGACTCGCTTTCACATGGCTGAACTGGCCCGCGAGACGCTTGAAAACCTCTCCAAAGCCACACGGGAGACGGTGGACCTGTCCGTGCTGGATCAGGATAAGGTCGTGTTCATCGACCAGGTGGCCGGCTCGCAACGGTTATCGGCCGTGTCAGCGGTAGGCGTGTCGTTTCCATTGCACTGCTCGGCCAATGGCAAGGCACTGCTGGCGGCGATGTCGGATGATGAGTTGCGCAAAGTGCGCAAGCGCCTCGTGCTGGCACGTCAGACGGACCAGACCATCACCGACTGGGCGCGCCTGGAAGAGGAGATCCAGGCTGTTCGTCGCGATGGCTTTGCGTGTGACCGTGAAGAGAACTCCGAAGGCATCTGTGCCGTGTCCACCTTGATTCGCAGCGCCACAGCCGAACTGGCTGCCATCTCGATACCGGTACCAGCGCAGCGTTTTCGACATGCTGAAGCCGAGCTGATCGCGATGTTGCTGCAGCACGCACGTGCGTTGCAGCAGAAGCTTGGGCGCTGAGTTATCCCCGCAAGCTGTGGATAACCTTGTTGGCAAGCGAAACGACGACCATCCTCTGCATCGAAAGCGACAAGGCGATGCGTAGAGGCCCGATTTCCTAGCTGCTCGACTCACCGAGCGTCTAAAAAATATCAGGGCGATTCAAGTGCGCTCCATGTCATCTTTCGCGGTACTCATTGGTCTAGCGAGCACCAATTGATAGAAAGGCGGTTCTCCTGAGGGAACCGCCTTCAAATCACTCAGAGCATGTGCGGAAACTTGCAGCTTATGGGTGAACGCACACGAGGTCAACCGCACTGGCCCACGTAGCCACAGGCGGTGCAGAAGTCGCAGCCGTCTTTCTGGATCATGGTGTCGTTGCCGCACTCGGGGCAGCGCGCGCCCTGCATCAGGCTCGGCGCGGTGGGCGCGTCGCCCGGGTGGTCGCCGGCGGGCTTGACCGGGTTTTGCAGGATGCCCATCTCGCGCGTCGGGAAGCCCTGCTCGTCCAGCACGCCCAGCATCGCGTAGCGGTGGATCACCAGCCGCGCCAGGTAGGCCACGGTGCTCGGCCAGGTCTGCTGGCGGCGGGGCTGGCTGCGGTCGATGCTCGGCACGAAGGCCATGAAGTCGCCCAGCGGCTCGGCGTAGTTGAGCAGCTTGCGCAGCTTCATGCCGATCCAGGCCGGGTCGAGCACGCGCATGTCGAGCGACAGCAGCCGCGCCAGGCCGTCGAGGGCGCGCGGGTAGTTGCCCGACAAGCCCATCGAGTAGGGGCGCGTGGCGCCGTCGGGCAGGGTGATTTCTTTCAGCGTGAGCGTGAAGGCTTCGCCGGACGCGGGGTTGTCCACGTCCACCGCCCAGGCCAGCGTGCCGTCGGTGCCGGTGCGCGGCTCGTGGCGGCTGAACATCGCGTCGAGCACCGGGGTCGGGCCGTCGATCTTCAGCGCGTTGAGCTGCTCGCAACGCCAGCGCACCACGGCGGCGGTGGCGGCCACGATGCCGGGGAAGCGGCGCCGCTCGCCGTGCGGCGGGAAGCGCATCTCGAACGAGCGCTCCTCGGCCACGGTGGCCAGCGCGTCGAGCTTGAGTTGCAGCCAGGCGGGGTCGTCGGCGCGCATGTCCATCGACAAGGTCTTGGCCAGCGCCCCCAGGCCGCGCGGCTGCTCGGCGCCGTTGACCCACACCTCGAAGGGCACGGTGCGGTTGTCTTGCGGCAACTCGCCGACGAACAAGGCGAACGCGCCCCAGGGGTGCTCGACCATGAAGGCCCAGGCGGGGTTGCCGGCGTTCAGGTCGGGGCGACCCGGCCAGCGCAGCGACGACAGCACCGGCGCGGGCAGCTTGTCGATGCTCAGCCGCGTGTTGGCGCGCAGCGGCTCGGGCTGCGTGGCCGGCGTGGCACCGCCGCCATCGACCGACAGCACCGAGCCCAGCACGGCGTTGGGCCGGTAGGTGGCCAGGCCCTTGAGGCCGGCCTGCCAGGCGCTGGTGTAGAGGTCGGCGAAGTCCTCGAACGGGTAGTCGGCCGGCACGTTCACGGTCTTCGAGATGGCCGTGTCCACGTAGGGCGCCACGGCGGCCACCATGGCCTTGTGCGCTTCGGCGCTCATCTCGAGCGCGGTGACGAAGGCGCTGGTCAGCGGGGCGTCGTCGCCCTTGAGGTGGCGGAACAGACGCCAGGCGTGGTCTTCGACCGCGTAGTCCTTGAAGGTGCCGTCGGGCATGCGCTTCTTGCGGCGGTAGCTCCATGAGAAGGCCGGCTCGATGCCGTTGCTGGCGTTGTCGGCAAAGGCCAGGCTGATGGTGCCGGTGGGCGCGATCGACAGCAGGTGCGAGTTGCGCAGACCCTGTTGCTGGATGCGCGCCTTGATCTCGGCCGGCAGGCGCGAGGCGAAGTTGCCGCCGCTCAAGTACAGGTCGGCATTGAACAGCGGGAAGGCGCCGCGCTCTTGCGCCAGGTCGATCGAGGCCAGGTAGGCCGCATCGCGCATCGCGATCGAAATGCGCGAGGCCATCTGCCGCGCGGGCTCGGTGTCGTAGCGCAGGTTGAGCATCACCAGCGCGTCGCCCAGGCCGGTGAAGCCCAGGCCCACGCGGCGCTTGCTGCGCGCCTCGGCCTGCTGCTGCGGCAGCGGCCAGTGGGTCACGTCGAGCACGTTGTCGAGCATGCGGGTGGCCACGCGGCAGAGTTCGGCGAAGCCGGCGAAGTCGAAGGCCGCGTCGGCTTCAAAGGGGCGCTGCACGAAGCGCGTCAGGTCGATCGAGCCCAGGCAGCAGCAGCCGTAGGGCGGCAGCGGCTGCTCGGCGCAGGGGTTGGTGCTGGCGATGGTTTCGCAGTAGTGCAGGTTGTTGTCGCGGTTGATCCGATCGAGAAACAGCACCCCCGGCTCGGCGTGGTCGTAGGTGGAATGCATGATCTGATCCCACAGCTCGCGCGCCTGCACGCGGCGGTACACCCAGAGGCCGTCGGTGCGCTGGTAGGCGCCGGCATCCTTTTGCTTGGCGCCGGGCTCGGCGCGGTGCAGCAGCTCGATCTCGCCGTCGGTCTGCACGGCCTGCATGAAGGCATCGGTCACGCCCACCGAAATGTTGAAGTTGCGCAGGTCGCCCTGGTCTTTGGCGTGGATGAATTCTTCGATGTCCGGGTGGTCGCAGCGCAGCACGCCCATTTGCGCGCCGCGTCGCGCGCCAGCCGATTCGACGGTTTCGCACGAGCGGTCGAACACGCGCATGTAGCTCACCGGGCCCGAGGCGCTCGACTGCGTGCTGCCCACCCAGGCGCCGCGCGGGCGGATCACCGAGAAGTCGTAGCCCACGCCGCCGCCGCGTCGCATGGTTTCGGCGGCCTCGGTGAGCGCGGTGTAGATGCCCGGGGCGCCGTCTTCGAGCTGCGAGATCGAGTCGCCCACCGGCTGCACGAAGCAGTTGATCAGCGTGGCCGTGAGGTCGGTGCCGGCGGCGGACTGGATGCGCCCGGCCGGGATGAAGCCGCCCTCGAGCGCCCATACGAAGCGCTCGGCCCAATGCGGGCGCTGCGCCGGCACCTCGGCCTCGGCCAGGGCGTGCGCCACGCGGGCAAACACCTCGGCGGCGCTGGCTTCGTCGCCCTTGGCGTATTTTTCAACCAGCACTTCGGCGCTGATGGGTTGGGGCGGCAAGGTGGCGGCCGTGCGCTCGGGGGATGCTGCCGGCGCGGACGGGGCCGAGGTGGGTTGAGCGGTGGTCATCGGGGGGTCTCCTGCTGTCTCTCGAAGGCTGTAATGGGGGTGCCCGCCAAGGCTAGAAGCGCGCGGGCACCAGGGTTTTGCGTTGAATCAGGCCAACAATTGCTCGGGGGCTTGGTGAATCACCGGAGCCGCCCTGTCGTCATGCG
>NZ_JAYSBZ010000080.1:0-12372 GCF_041915145.1 Aquabacterium sp.
TGCCGGCCTCGGCCAGCGGCTTGCGCAGCAGGTATTGCGCCACGAAGGTGCCCAGGCCCACCACCGGGTTGATGGCCGCGTAGGCCAGCGAGGCCGCGCCGGCGTTGATCTCGGGCACGATCCAGACATGCAGGTCCTGCGTCTCGTGCTGCAGGTCGGCCTGGCCTTCCATCAGCACCAGTGCCTGCACGCCCTTCGTGCGCAGGTTGCGGGTGGTGGCCACGCCGCGTGTCAGGGTCACGTCGCCGTCCACGCGGTCGAACGCGAAGCCTTCGGCGAACACGTCGCGGAAGTCGAGCAGGAAGCGGCGCGGCAGCGACTGCAGCGTCAGCACGCCCAGCAGCTTGGCGATGCCGGGTTCGGCGCGCAAGAACTGGCCGGCTTCGAGGTTGATGTGCATCTGGCCGTCGAGGCTGCCCTTGGCGGGCGACAGCGGCGAGCCGGCCCAGCCGAGTTGCCCGGTGAGCTGCCCCTTGCCGTTGCGCAGGGTCTGCGCCAGGCCCAGGCGCGTGAGCGTGTTGCCGGCGTTGACGAGGTCGAGCTTGAAGTCGAACGACGAGCGCGACGGCGCCGCCCCGGCGGTCGGGGTGGCCAGCACGTCGGCCGCGCTCGTGCCCCATTGGCCGGTGGCGGTGAGCTTGGCGTCGGGGTTGCTGATGTTGAACTTGCTCAGGCGCCAGAAGCGCGCGCCGGTGCTGTCGGAGGCATTGCCGCTGCCGCTGCGGTAGTCGGCCTCGATCTCGACGTGGCCGAGCTTCATGCCGCGCCAATCGAGGTCGTCGATGACGATGTCCAGCGCCGGCACCGTGGGGGTGCTGGTAGCCGGCGCGGCCGGGTTGGCGAGCGCGCTCACGGCGGGCGTGATCGGGGTGCTGGCGGGCACGGTCAGGCGGGCCAGGCGGGCCTGCACGCGCCAGGTGCCGTCGTCGAGCCGGCTGCCGGCGCGCGTGTTGGGGCGCAGCTCGATCTGGCCGCGCACCTGGTCGGCATCCACCTGGGCTCGCCACGCGCCGCCGCCGCCCGCCGTGGTGCCGGGGCGGGTGAGGTTGAGGGTGACGCCGCTGAAGCGTCGGTCGTCGAGCTTGAGTTCGCGGGTGCGCAGCGTCAGGCTGTCGGGCAGGTAGCGGTTGTCGTTGGCGGCGTTGCCGGTGGTCGCGTTGCCGCTGGCCGGGGCGCGCAGCCCTTCGCGGTTGACCTCGGCGGGCCTGAGCACGGCCAGCCAGGCGTCGGCGTCAAACTGGGGCAGGGTGATCTGGGCATCGACGCCTGCCGTGGCAGGCAGACGCGCCGCCTGTAGTACGCCGATGCCGCCGCGCAGCACGCGCGCCGTGGCGCCGCTGATGTCGCGCAGGTACTGAGCTTGCAGGAGGTTGCCGACTTCGAGGCGCAGCACGTCGCGCTGGGCATCTCGCTGGGGGTCGCGTGCCCCATCGCGCCCCGCGTTGGCTACCGGGCTGAGCTGTACCCGCAGCGGTAGCGAGGCGTCGGCGGTCTTGTTGAACGGCGCGGGCAGGTCCAGCCCCAGACCGGCCAGGTTGCTGGTGAGCTGCCACTCGGTTTGACCGTGCACGATGTTGAGGGCCAGGCGCGCGTTGGTCTGGCCCGCCAGCCTCGTGGCCAGGCGCTCCAGCGGGGTGCCGCCGTTGCCACTGTCGCCCTGCACGGCGGCGAGCTGGCTGGTGTAGCGGCGCAGGCCGTCGGCGGTGGCACTGGTGGTGCCCACGAAGCGCAGGCTGCCGTCCTTCTGGCTGCCGCCGTCGAACGTGGCGTTGCCGCCGAGCAGGCCGGCGGTGGTTTGCAGGGTCACGCCGCGCTCGGTGAAGTCGACCTTGCCGCGCAGGTTGCTCATGGTTGGCGCTTCGGGGATCAGGCGCAGGCTCACGCCGGGCAGCTTGACACTGCCGCGCACGGTGGAGTCGGCGATGCGGGTCAGGCGCAGTGTCAGGCCGAGGCTGAGGTCGATGGGGCCGTCGCCGCTGGCTTCGCCGAGAGCATGGCCCGTCCAGCCGTTGAGCGGCGTGGTCTGCACCAGGCGCAGGGCGTCGGGTAGCGGGCCTTTGCCCAGGCCGTCGATCACCAGCGTGGCGTCGTGGCCCAGGTGGTCGATATGGCCTTCGACGTTGTTGATCTCGAACCGGCCGCTGCCCACCGAGCCGAGCCGTGCCCGGGCGCGGTGGATCAGCATGGCGTCGCGGTCGAACACCAGCTCGCCTTCGAGCTGCGTGAAGGCCGGCCAGCCGGGGGCGGGGCGACCCGAATCGGCATGCAACAGGCGCGCCGGCACGTAGTCGAGCTGGGCGTTGCGCACGTTGCCGCGGATCACGAACTCGCCCGGCATGCCCTTGCGGAAGGGCACGTCCCACAGGTCGCCGTTGATCTTGAAGCGCACGTCGCTCAATTCGCCAGCCTGGATGGCGTCTTGCAGGTAGGCGCGGGTTTCGTGCGGGATGGTGGTGGGCAGGTAGCGCGCCACGCTGGTCGCGCGGCCTTGGCTGATGGTGGCGTCGAGCTGCAGCGTGCCGGGCAGCCAGGCACCGGTGGCTGGGCCGTTGTGGCGGGTCGGGTCGCCGGTGGCCCAGGTGGCTTCGAGCGTGCCTTGCACGTCGTCGTTGACCACGCGGGTGCGGTCGGCGCGCACTTCGATGCGGGGCGGCAGGCCGGCTTGCTTAGCGGGGGTGATCGTCCAGCTGAGACGCGCGTCGAATTCGCGCAGCGCGAGCACGGGCTCGTCGAACACGCCGGGCAGCGTCAGCGAGCCGTTGCGCACGCTCACGTCGGCCTGGCCGCCGCGCTCGCTGGCGTTGAAGCTGGCGTCGAGGCGGTCGATGCCGGGGCGGCCGGTGGCGGTGGGCTCGTTGGGCACCGGGCGGGCCGCCAGGGTGAGGCCGCGCACCCGGCCCCGGGCGGTGTAGCGGCGCGGGCCGCCGGCGGCGTTGTCCCACTGCCAGCTCAGGGTTTCGATCTGGCCGCGCGGGTCGAATTCGTGCAGCTGCTGGCGCAGCGCGTCGCTGATCGGCATGCGGTCGGCCAGGCGGTTGAGCGCGGCGAGGTCGAGCTGGCGCACTTGCAGCTCGCCGCCTGTGATGGCGTCCAGGCGCAGGCCGGGCACCCGGCTGGCCGCGCGTTCGGCCGCGCCGACGGCGGGCGTGCGCCAGGCCAGCGAGAAGTCGCCTTGCGGCCAGGCCCAGCCTTCGTCGGTGGCGAAGCTCAGGTTGTCGGCCTGCACGCTGGCGCGCTCGTCGTCGAAGTGGGCGGCCACGCGACCGTCGAGGCGGGTCAGGGCCAGCGCTTCGAGGTGGGCGGCCAGGCGCAGTCGCACGTTGCGCAGGTGCACGGTGGCGGCGGCGCCGCGCAGCTGGTTGTCGGCCCACTCCACGCTGGCTTGCACCGAGCCGGCACCGCTGCTCAGCTCGAACGGCAGGTCGAGGTGGCGGCGCAGCGTCTGCACGTCGGCGCGCGGCAAGTCGAGCTCGATGCTGCCGTGCCAGGTGCGCCAGTCGCCGGGGCGGGTCAGCGTGGGGCTGGTGACTTTGGGGTCGAACAGGCGGGTGTCGACCAGCGGCTGGGCGAAATCGGCCTTCAGGGTGATCGACTGCCCCCATTCGGCGGGCGGCGTGGCCGTGAATTCGAGCTCGTGACGCCGCCCCGCGAGGCTGGGGCCGTTGCGCAGCGCGAGGTTGACGGCCTGCAGGTCGAGCGGCGGGGCCGCGCGCTGCTCGTCGATCCAGCGCACCTGACCGTCGATGACACGCACGCGGCTCTGGCTGAAGAGCCAGTCGGCGCCGCCCGAGGTGCTGCCGTCCCCATGGCCGGACACGGGCAGTCCCGCCACGAACAGCTGGCCCCGCGCGTCGCGCCGCACTTCGAGCTGCGGGCCGTGGATGTCGAGGTAGCGCAGCGGCAGTTGCAGGCGCACCAACGAAGTGGGCGACAGCGCCCAACCCGACAGCCGGACGTCCACCCGCGGCAGGCTCAGCGCGTCGCGGCCCTGCTCGTCGATGAGCCGCACGTTGCGCAGCACGACCTTGGGCAGCAGGCCGTCGCGCTGGGCGGCGATTTGCCCGATCCGCACCTGCACCCCCAAGGCCCGCGTGGCCTGCCGCTCCACCGTGCCGCGCCACTCGTCGATACGCGGCACAATGAAGAATTGCAGGGCGAGCCACGCCGTCATCGACATCACGGCGGCCAGGCCGAGCAACGCGACCAGCAGGCGCGCGGCAAACCAGTGCAGGGCCACGAAGCGCCGCAGGCCGGTGCGGACGCGGCGGCGCAGCCGGTGGCTCCAGCTGGGCTCGTGCAGGCCGTCAGGCCGCGGGGTTTGCGAGGGGGGCGGGGCGCCGGGCGGAGCGGTCGGACTCAAGGTTGGACAAACAAGGACGAAAGCTCAGGTCAGCAGGTCAGCCGAGCCGGGCAGTTGGAAGGACACGAACTTGAGAACGCGCATGAACGCAGGCTTTGCGCCGACGGGCCGGTCGAGCGAACGGGCGCCTGACCAGGCCCGAAATGAACCCGCAGCCTGCCGCGCCCGCATTGTCGCCCGTTCCGGCCACGGGCAGCGTTGACCGTAACACACCTCCACTCGCCTAGCTGACGTCGTCCATGGGTTCTTTGCCACTGACTCCCGCCGCACTTGCCGAACATTCCCGCTTTGTCAAACGGGTTCGCCGCCGCTACGAAACCGAGCTCAGCTGGCTCGAGCCCGGGCCGCCGCTGCGCCAGCACCAGGAAGCCCTGATCGACCGGCTGCTGCAGGGCGGTCGCGACATGGCCAGCGCGCTGCGCGTGGCGCGGCAGCTCGTGATGGAGCGCCTGGTGGTGCTCGACGTCGAGCAAGGCGCGCCGCTGGCGGTGGTGACCACCGCGATGACCGAGCTGGCCGAGGTGACGCTCGAGCGCGCCCTCGCCGCCACCCAGGCCGAGCTCGACACCCGCTTCGGCGCGCCGCTCGACGAGCGGGGCGAGCGCATCCTGATGTGGGTGCTGGGCATGGGCAAGCTGGGCGGGCGCGAGCTCAACGTGTCGTCCGACATCGACCTGATCTACGTCTACGAAGAAGACGGCCAGACCACCGGTCGGCCCGACGGCTCGGGCGTCATCACCGTGCACGAATACTTCTCGCACGTGGCGCGCGGCCTCTCGACGCTGATCGGCGACACCACCGAAGACGGCTTCGTCTTCCGCGTCGATCTGGCCCTGCGGCCCAACGGCAACTCGGGCCCGTCGGTGGTCAGTTTGGCCATGCTCGAAGAATATTTCTTGGTGCAAGGACGCGAGTGGGAGCGCTTTGCCTGGCTCAAGAGCCGCATCGTGGCGCCGCGCGTGGGCGTGGCCAACGAGCGCATGCTGGCCGTGCGCGACGTGGTGCGGCCGTTCGTCTTCCGCCGCTATCTCGACTACGGCGTGTTCGAGGGTCTGCGCTCGCTGCACCAGCGCATCCGCGACGAGGCCAACCGCCGCGCCGCCGGCCGGCCGCAGCGCGCCAATGACGTCAAGCTCTCGCGCGGCGGCATCCGCGAGATCGAATTCACCGTGCAGCTGCTGCAGGTGGTGCGCGGCGGGCAGTTCCCCGAGATCCGCACCCGCTCGACGCTGCTGGCGCTGCAGCGCCTCGTGGCGCACGGCTTGATGTCTGAAGAGACCGCGCAACGGCTGGCGGCGGCCTACGAGTTCTTGCGCCGCATCGAGCATCGCATCCAGTATCTCGACGATCAGCAGACGCACATGCTGCCCACCGACGACGCCGACCTGGCCTGGATCGCCGCGTCGATGGGCGCGGCGCCGTGCAACCGCGAGGCCTGCGAGTTTCTCGACCAGCTCTGCGCCCACCGCGAATTCGTCGCCAACGAATTCGACGTGCTGTTGCACGATCGCGGCAAGGGCGGCTGCAAGCAGTGCGGCAGCGAGCCGATGCTCATCGACAGCGATGCCTTCCTGAGCCGGCTGCCCGCCGAGATCGCCACGCGCGTGCGGGCGTTGACCGGGCAGCCTCGCGTTCAGATGCTGCGCGACGAAGCCCGCGCCCGGCTGGCCGCGCTCATTGCGCGAGCGGCGCAGCTGGCCGCCGAGCCGGGTCTGTGGCCGACCGACGACGCCACGCTGGCCGAGAAGGCCACGCTGCGCTTCATCGATTGGCTCGAACCCCTGCTGCGCCGCGAGAGCTACCTCGCGCTGCTGGCCGAGCGGCCCACCGTGCTGCGCCGCCTGCTGCGGCTGCTGGGGCTGGCGCGCTGGCCGATGCGCTACCTGATGCAGCACCCCGGCGTGATCGACGAGCTGGCCGATGAGCGCCTGCTGCACGGGCGGTTCCGGCGCGCGGCCTACTTGTCCGACCTCGAAGCGCGGCACCACGCGCTGGGCCGCTCCGGCGAGGCCGGCGAAGACGAGCTGCTCGACGTGCTGCGCCGCGCCCACCACGCCGAGGTGTTCCGCACCCTGGTGCGCGACGTCGAGGGCGAGCTCGAGGTCGAGGAGGTGGCCGACGATCTCTCGGCGCTGGCCGACGCCACGCTCGACTGCGCCATCCGCTGGTCGTGGCCGCTGCTCAAGAAGCGCCACCGCGAGGCGCCGAGCCTGGCTGTGATCGCCTACGGCAAGCTCGGCGGCAAGGAGCTGGGCTACGGCAGCGATCTCGACGTGGTCTTCGTCTACGACGACCCCGACGACAACGCCGCCGAGATCTACACCGCCTTCGTGCGCAAGCTCATCACCTGGCTCACGCTGCGCACGGCGGCCGGCGAGTTGTTCGACATCGACACCGCCTTGCGCCCCAACGGCAACTCGGGTCTGCTGGTGACCTCGCTGGCCAGCTTCGAGGCCTACCAGAGCGGGCGCGGCAGCAACACCGCGTGGACCTGGGAGCACCAGGCCATCACCCGTTCGCGCTGGTGCGCCGGCGAGGTGGGGCTGGCGCCGCGCGTCGAGGCCGTGCGCCGCCAGGTGCTGGCCGCGCCGCGCGACCCGCAGGCGCTGCGCAAGGAGGTGAGCGAGATGCGCGATCGCATGCGCCAGGCCAACGCCGTGCCGCCCAACCGCTTCGATCTCAAGCACAGCCCGGGCGGCATGATCGACGCCGAATTCGCCGTGCAGTGGCTGGTGCTCGCCCACGGCGGCAGCCACCCGACGCTGCTCGATGACGTCGGCAACATCGCCTTGCTGGGCCGCGCCGAAGACGCCGGCCTGCTGCCCGCCGGCGTGGGCCGTGCCGCCGCCGACGCCTACCGCGCCCTGCGCGCCGCGCAGCACCGCGCGCGGCTCGACGAAGCCTCCACGCGCTTCGACCTCGCCGAGCTGGGCGAGCTGGCACCGCATCGTCAGGCCGTGCTGGCCTTGTGGCGGGCCGTCTTTGGCTGAGTCGCCGAGCCGGTCCGGCGCCCACCCGGCGGCGGCGTGGTGTGCCGTCGCACTGGCGTTGGCTTTGCCGGCCTTGAGCCTGGGTTGGTCGCCGCTCGACCCCGCCCGGGCCGATGCGCTGCACGCCGCCCTGCTCTGGACGCGCGACACCGCCTGGAGCCAGCCCTGGCGTTGCTGGGCGGCCGCGTGGGTGCACGGCAGCGCGCCGCATCTGCTGGGCAATCTGCTGGGCACCGTGCTGGTGGCGCTGCTGGGCTTGGCGGCCCGCGTGCCGCCGCGTGCTGCGCTCGCTTGGGCCCTGGCCTGGCCCTTGACCCAGCTGGGCTTGTTTGCTGACGCGCGTTTGCCGGCGTATGGCGGCTTGTCGGGCGTGCTGCATGCCGGGGTGGCCGTGGCGGCGCTGCACCTGCTGGCGCGACCCGCCTCGCGGGTGCTGGGCGCGGCGGTGCTGGTCGGCTTGCTCGCCAAGGTGGCGGGCGAGGCGCCGTGGCAGGCGGCGTTGTGGCCGTCGGGGGCGTTGGGCATCGCGGTGGCGCCGTTGGCGCACTTGAGCGGGGTGATGAGCGGGCTGCTGTGCGGCGTGGCGTGCGGCGTGGCGTGCGGGCTGCTGCGCGGCGTGTTCAGGCCAACGGCAGACTGAGCACGAAGCGGCTGCCGCCGCCCGGGCGCGCTTCGCAGCGCACCGTGCCGCCGTGGCGCTCGGCGATCTGCTTGACCAGCGCCAGACCCAACCCCACGCCGCCGGCCTGCTCGCCGTGGCCGGGCACGCGGTAGAAGGGCTCGAAGATGCGCTCGCGCTGATCGGGCGCCACGCCCGGGCCGCGGTCGCTGACGGCAAAAACAACTTGCGCCGGCTGCCGGCCCTGCGCGCCGATCACGTCCACCTGCAGCTCGACGGTTTGCGCCGAGCCTTGCGGGTCGACGCCGTAGCGGCGCGCGTTTTCAAGCAGATTGCGCAGCGCGCGGCGCACCAGGCGCTCTTCGCCGTCGAGGCGGACGCTGGCGGCTTCGAGCGGCACGTCGAGCTGCGCCTCGACGCGGCTGGCCTCTTCGACCGCCAGGGCCATCACGTCGATGGGTTCGCGCGCGAGATCGGGGCGGGCGTCGAGGCGGCTGGACAGCAGCACCTCGTCGATCAGGGCGTCGAGCTCGCGGATGTCGTGCTCCACCTCGTCGCGCAGCGTGGCGCGGCGTTCGGGCGAGGCGCCGTCCATCAGGGTCAGGGCCATCTTCAGCCGCGCCAGCGGCGAGCGCAACTCGTGGCTGGCATTGGCCAGCAGGCTGCGGTGCGATTGCACGAGGTCTTCGATGCGCTGGGCGGCGTCGTTGAAGCTGGCGGCCACGGCGGCCACTTCGTCGCGGCCCTCGACCGGCACGCGGTGGCTGAGCTGGCCCTGGCCGAAGCGCTCGACGCCGCGCTTGAGTGCTTCGAGCCGGCGCGTGAGGCTGCGCACCAAGGGCAGGGCGGCCACGGCCACGGTCACGAACAGCACGCCCATGGTCACGAGCAGCCTGAGACCGGGGTTGGGGCCGTTGAAGAGGATGCCCCAGGGGCCGCTGAGCCAGCGCAGCGTGTCGTGCCGCGGGCCCAGATCGCGCGAGGGCGGGCCACGGTGGTGGTCGCGGCCAGGGTCGAAGTCGGGGCCATGGCCGTTGGCGTCGGGCGGCGGGCCTTGCGGGCCGCCGAAGTCTCGCGGGCCGTTGTCGAAACGTCCGTCGCGGCCGCGATCACGCTCGGGGCGCGGGCCCGGGAAGTCTCCGGGCGGGCGGTCGCGCAGCAGGTTGGGGCGGGCGACCCACAGCACGCGCCCATCCGGCAGGGGCGCGCGGGTCAGCTCGGCCTGGCGCGCGGCGGTGTCGAGCTGGCTGAGCTCGGGCGAGGTGGCGATCTGCCGGCCTTGCGCGTCGTCCAGCGCCAGCGGCACGTGCAGGCGGCGCGACCACGCGAGCAGCGCGTCCTCCTGCTCGCTCAGCGGCGCCTGGGCGCCGGGCAGGCTGTTGCCGATGAGCGTGGCAAAGCTGTTGGCGCGCTCGGCCCACACGCCGCGCATCTGTTCGTGCTCGCGCTCCAGGTGCTGGTGCGCCAGCCAGCCGGTCACCAGGGCGAAGAACAACAGCACCGCGAACACGGTGGCGTAGATGCGCAGGTAGAGGGTTTTCACTCGTCGGTGTCTTGCTTGCGGGCGAACACATAACCCACGCCGCGCACGGTGAGGATGCGGCGGGGCGTCTTGGGGTCGTCCTCGATGGCGGCGCGAATGCGCGAGATGTGCACGTCGATCGAGCGGTCGAAGGCTTCGAGCGGGTGGCCCTTGAGCGCGTCCATGATCTGGTCGCGGCTGAGCACGCGGCCCGCGCTGGCGGCCAGCACGCGCAGCAGGTCGAACTGGTAGGCGGTGAGTTCGCACGCGGCGCCGTCCAGGCGCGCCTGACGCTGGTCGAGGTCGATCTCGAGCTTGCCGAAGCGCAGCACCTCGCCCGCCTCGGGGGGCAGCGACGAGCGGCGCAGCAGGGCCTTGACGCGCGCCAGCAGCTCGCGCGGCTCGAAGGGCTTGGGCAGGTAGTCGTCGGCGCCCAGCTCCAGGCCCACCACGCGGTCCATCGGTTCGCCCCGCGCGGTGAGCATCAACAGCGACAAGGCGCGGGTGCGTGGCTCGGCGCGCAGCTCGCGGCACAGGTCGAGCCCGTCGCCATCGGGCAGCATCAGGTCGAGCACCAGCGCGTCGAAGCTGTCGCGGGCCAGCAATTCGCGCCCGCTGCCCAGGCTGGGCGCGGTCTGGATGTCGAAGCCCGCGTTGCGCAGGTACTCGCTGACCATGGCCGTCAGGCGCAGGTCATCGTCGATGAGAAGGATGCGAGCGGTCATGGTCGAGCGCGTGGTCAGTGTCCCGCCCGAGGGCCGCTGGCGCCGGAGCCCATCTGACCCATGCGCCCCCCCGTGCGATTCATGCGCTGGGCCAGCGTGGCGCGCTGCTCGGGGGTCAGCACGCGGCTGATGTCGAGCATGGCCTGCAGGGCGCGCTTCGAGGCCTTGTCATGCTGGGCCAGCATCTGTTGGCGCAGCGACTCGACGGCGGCTTCGTCCACCTTCGGCGCGGTCAGGGCCTGCATGGTCTTTTCGTGCAGGCTGCGGCCGGCTTCGTGCAGCTTCTGCAGGTCTTGCCGGGAGGCGTCGGCGATCTGCCTGATCTGGGTGCGCTGCGCGTCGGTGGCCTTCACGTCGTCCAGCATGCGGTCGAGCATGCGGCCGTGGCCGAAGGGGCCGAGCAGGTCGGGGTGGCGGTCTTGGCCGGGCTCGGCGCCATCCGGGCCGCCGCGGTGGTGGCCGCCGTCGTGGCCGACCATGTCGCACTGCTCGGGCGCCGAAGCCTGGGCGCGGGCGGTGCTCAGACCGAATCCGCCCAGGGTGAACAGGGCGCTGGACAAGGCGAGGGCGGTGGTCAGGGCGAAGCGACGCACGCCGCGGTGGGCTTGCGAGCGGGTCGAGGGGGTGCTCATGGTGGATCTCCTTGGGCGTGACGGATGTGGGTTTGGAGGCGCCGCCGTGGCGTTGTCTCCGTGATGTCATCGTGCGGAGCCAGGGTGAAGCGGCCGTGCACCCCATGTAAAGATGCATGAAGCCGCGTCATGATGCAGTTTGCAGCCCGCAAAACGGTGCGTTGTTTCACGGTTTGCCGGTTGGCCGGTGTTTTTAGCATTGCCAGAGTGGCCCAGACTGGATATCGCTCGTCGGGCCCTCTCGATTGGAGCACGCCATGGCAAACGACCTCACCCTCAAACCCGACAACATCGATGTGCCGGCTCAGCCCGAGTCGCTGGCCAAGCTCGGCGCGCTGCTGGCGAAGGACGACGTCAATCTGCAGGACGTGTCCACGCTCATCGAGCGCGACATGGCCCTGGCGGCGGCGGTGATGAAGGCCGTCAGCTCGCCCTACTACGGCTTGCGCGGCCGCGTGCAGAACGTGCAACAGGCCACCTCGTACCTGGGGCTGCGCGAGATCTCGGCGCTCACCTACGAAATCGGCTTGCGCTCGGTCTTCCCGGACGCCGTCGAGCTCAAGCCGGTGTGGGACCGCGCCGCGCTGCGCGGCCTGATCATGGGCCGTCTGGCCAACGAATTGTTCATGGACGCCTGGACGGCGCATACCGCCGGCCTGTTCGAGGAATGCGGCAAGGCCGTGCTGTTCAAGCACGCGCCGGACGTCTACCGCGGCCTGCTGCGTCAAGCCGCCAACGACGTCGAGCTGGTGCAGCTCGAAAACCACGCGTTCGGCATCAGCCACGACCAGCTCGGCGCGGCCTTGTGCGAGGCCTGGGGCATGTCGGGCGCGGCCATCGCCAGCGTGCGTCACCACGTTCACGTGCAGGCGGTGCGCCAGTTGCCGCCGCACGCGCCCAAGCGCGGCATCTGCGTGCTGTCGGGGCTGGCTCACGCCTTGATGAACGACCCCGCCTCGGTCGATGAGGTGGCGGCCGCGCTGGCGCCGCAGGCCATGATGGCGCAGGCCCTGCTGATCGAGAAGGCGCACAAGGTCAAGGACAAGCTCGACGCCGCCGTCGCCAACGCCTGAGGCGGCGGGCCCGCGCTCAACGCGGAGGTGGCGTGGTGCCGCCAGCGGCAGGCCGCTGCGCGGGTTCCAGCGCCGTCCGCGTGTTGGCGTCGAGCGCATCGGCGCGCTGATTGAATTCGCCAAACGTGATCTCGCCGCGCGCCAGTTGCAGGCGCAAGGCGTGCCCTGCGGCGGCGCTGCTTTCCAGGATCTCTCGCGTGGCCGGCGGCGTGCCGCGCTGCGTCAGCTGCACCATGGTGCGACGCTGGCAGCCCACCTTCACCTGATCGAAGCGGGCGATTGCCGCGCGCTGCGTCTTGTCCGGCCGGGCGCGGTCTTTCAGCATGGCCGGCGTGCGCGAGCCTTTCAGCTCGGTCTGCATGTGCGGGCGCAACGAGGCGATGTCCGCGATGGCGTCGATCTCGTCCTGGCATTTCGATTCACCGCTCACCACGGCGTTGCGCGAGCTGAC
>NZ_JAYSBZ010000081.1:0-12298 GCF_041915145.1 Aquabacterium sp.
GCTGCGGTCGGTCTGCTCAACACGCTGCAATGCCTGCTCGCGACGCGCGTCGTCGAGCAAGCGGGTGAAGCTCAAGTCGAAATCTTGCAGGCGCCGCGCCAGGGTGCGCTCGGTCAGGCCAAAGGCCGCCGCTGCTTGGGCGCGGGTGGGCAGTGGCGGGCCGAAGTGCGAGCGGATCCACGCGGTGAGCGCGTCGATCAGGTTGCCGCTGCTGGATAGCGCATGCAGCCGCGAGGCGGCATATTCGTCGTGCAGGTGCGCCAGTTGCGAGTCGGCTTGCGGCAGGGGTTGGTCGAGTTGCTCGTTCTTGAGCAGTAGGCCGTTGTAGATCTGGTCGAACTCGACCGGGCAGCCCAGCACTTTCTGATATTCACTCACCGGCCCGACGCGGCCGTGGCTGAAGCGCGCCAGCAGCGGGGGGCGCGTGTTTTGCGCGATCCAGTGCGTGAAGCTCACCGTGGCGGCCAGCACCGCCTCGATCTGATGCGGGCTGAAGGCCAGCTCGCCCTGGCAGGGGTGGTAGACCAGCCAGCTCTCTTGTGTGCCGGGCAGCAGCTGAAAGCGGCCGCCGTCCGAGATGAGGCGCTGATACTTTTGCAGCACGCCCAGCGCGTCGCGCAGCGTGGCCGAGGACTGCAGGATGAAGCTCACCACGTTGAAGCTGCCGGGGCCCACGTGCGCGCCGGCGTGCAGCCCGAAGCTCGGGTCGCCGGTGAGATCGGCGGCGGCGCGCCACAGCCGCGTGATGTGGTCGATGGGCCAGCGGTCTTGCCGCAGCTCGGCGGGCGCGATGCCGGCGCGGCGCAGCAGCGGGGCGTCGCCCACCCCCAGCCGGCGCGCCGCACCCAGCAGGGTGTGCACCCAACTCATGGATACCGAGGCCTTTGAAGTCAATGGCGCTGTCCCGCAAAGTCAACCGCGCTCGATCTTAAGCCGATATGGTTGGGCTCGTTTCGCCGGGTTGGTAAAGGAGAGTTCGGATGTCTCGTGTGCTTCGTTCGGATGTGCTGGTGGTGGGGGGCGGCCTGGCCGGCATCGTCACTGCGCTCGAATGCCTGCGCGCCGGCCAGTCGGTGACGCTGGTGGACCGCGACACGCCCGAGCGCCTGGGCGGACTCGGCTTGTGGGCCTTCGGCGGCATGGCGCTCGTCGGCACGCCGCTGCAGGCGCGCATGAAGATCCCCGACAGCCCCGAGATCGCGCTGCGCGACTGGCTGCGCTTCGGCGAGTTGCCGGCCGACGATCTGCTCTCGCGCCGCTGGGCCGAGTACTACGTGCAGCACTCGCGCAGCCAGGTCTACGACTGGCTGCATGCCGAGGGCATTCGCTTCCTGCCGGCGGTCAACTGGGTCGAGCGTGGTTTGCAGGGCGACGGCAACAGCCTGCCGCGCTATCACATGGTCTGGGGCACGTCGCGTGAGCTGTTGCGCCGCCTGATTGCGGCCATGCGTGCGGCAGGGGCTGGCGGCAAGCTCACGCTGCTGCACCGCACGCGGGTCACGGCGCTGGACCGCGAAGGCGGCGCGCTCACGGGCGCTTCGGCGGTCAACGAAGACTCCGGCGAGGCGCTGCGTCTGCAGGCTCCGGTGGTGGTGCTGGCCATGGGCGGCATCAACGGCAGCAGCGAGCAGGTGCGCGCCAACTGGCCCGCCAACCGGCCGCAGCCGGCCACCTTGCTCAACGGCGCGCACCCGCATGCCGACGGCCAGTTGCACCACTGGGTGGCCGAGCATCTCGACAGCCGCATCGTCCACGCCGGCGAGATGTGGAACTACGCGGCGGGCATCCCGCACCCGTTCCCGCACTTCGCGGGGCATGGCTTGTCGATCATCCCGTGCAAGTCGGGGCTGTGGCTCGACCACCGCGGCGAGCGCATCGGGCCCGAGCCGCTGGTGACGGGCTTCGATACGCACACGCTCTGCCAGCGCGTGGCCGCGCTCGACAAGCCCTACACCTGGCAGCTGCTCAACTGGCGCATCGCGGCCAAGGAATTCGCCATCTCGGGCGCCGAGCACAACCCGCGCATCCGCGACAAGCAGTTCTTCCGCTTCCTGTACGAAACGCTGCTCGGCAACCACCGCCTGATCCGGCAGATGCAAAGCGAGAGCAAGCACTTCCTGGTCGATGACACGCTCGTCGGCCTGGCCGCCAAGATGAACGCGCTCACCGGCACGAACGACGTGCGCGCCGAGACCTTGCAGTCCACCGCCGACGCCTTCGATGCCAACTTCGCGAACGGCAGCAAGCTGCACAACGACGACCAACTGCGGCGCATCATCCACGCCCGCCAGTGGGGGCCCGATCGCCTGCGCACCTGCAAGCCGGCACCCTTGCAACAGCGCGGTGCCGGGCCGTTCATCGCCATCCACACCCAGCTCATCACGCGCAAGAGCCTGGGCGGCTTGCAGACCGATCTGCAAAGCCGCGTGCTCGATGCGCAAGGCGCGGCCGTGCCGGGCCTGTATTGCGTGGGCGAGGCAGCCGGCTTTGGCGGCGGCGGGGCCAATGGCAAGCGCTCGCTCGAAGGCACCTTTCTGCCCGGCTGCATCCTCACCGGGCGCGCGGCGGCACGCTCGATCGTTCAAGGTTGCTGATTCAAGGTTGCTGATCTCAAGCTGTCGATAACAAGGAGACTTTCATGCCTCAAGGCCTCAATGGCGCTCAAGCCATGCTGCGCACCCTGGTCGATGCCGGGGTGAACGTGTGCTTCACCAACCCGGGCACGTCCGAGATGCACTTCGTGGCCGCGCTCGACACCGTGCCCGAGATGCGCGCCGTGCTGGCCTTGTTCGAAGGCGTGGCCACCGGCGCGGCCGACGGCTACGCGCGCATGGCCGGCAAGCCCGCCGCCACGCTGCTGCACCTGGGTTGTGGCCTGGGCAACGGCCTGGCCAACTTGCACAACGCGCGCAAGGGCCGCGTGCCCATGGTCAACATCGTGGGTGACCACGCCACCTACCACGTGCAATACGACGCGCAGCTGCAGTCCGACATCGAGACCGTGGCGCGCAATGTGTCGAGCTGGGTGCGCACCTCGCAAAGCACGGCCGAGCTGTGCAGCGACGTGGTCGAGGCCGTTGCCACGGCAACCGGAGCACCCGGCCAGATCGCCACGCTGATCCTGCCGGCCGATGTGTCGTGGGGCGAGGGTGGCGTGCCGCAGCCTCCGCGCCTGCCGGCACCCGCGCCGGTGGCGTCAGACGAGGTGGTGGCCGCCATCGCGCAAGCCCTGCAAGGGCCGGGCAAGAAGGCCTTGCTGCTCGGCGGCCGCGCCTTGCGCGAGCCCGGCCTGCTGGCGGCTGCACGCATCGCGGCGCAGACGGGCGCCAAGCTGTTTGCCGAGGTCTTCCCGACGCGCATTGAGCGTGGCGCGGGCTTGCCGCACGTCGAGCGCATCGCCTACCTGGCCGAGATGGCATCGGTGCAGCTTGCCGGCATCGATCATCTGATCCTGGTGGACGCCAAGGCGCCCGTCTCGTTCTTCGCCTACCCCGGCAAAAAGAGCTATCTGGTGCCGGACTCGTGCCAGGTCCATACCTTGGCCGCGTTCACGCAAGACGCGCAGGGCGGGCTCGACAAGCTCTGCCGTCAGCTCGGTGCCGAGCAGGCGCAGCCCGCGTTGCAGCCTGCGGTGCGGCCCGATCGCCCGCGCGGCAAGCTCACGTCCGAGAAGGTCTGCAAGGCCATCGGCCACCTGCTGCCCGAGCGCGCCATCATCGTCGACGAAGCCCAGACCTCGGGCGTGATGCTGCCGTTGTTCACCGCTGGCGCGCCGCGCCACGACGTGCTCACGCTCACCGGCGGTGCCATCGGCCAGGGCTTGCCGGCGGCGGTGGGCGCGGCCATTGCCTGCCCCGATCGGCCGGTGCTCGCGCTGGTCGGCGACGGCTCGGCGATGTACACCATCCAGGCGCTGTGGACGATGGCGCGCGAGCAGTTGAACGTCACGTCGATCGTCTTCAACAACCGCTCATACGCCATCTTGAACGTCGAGCTGCAGCGCGTCGGCGCGGCCGAGACGGCGGCGGGCAGCAAGGCCAAGTCGCAGCTTGACCTCAGCAACCCGAGTCTCGACTTCGTGCAGATGGGCAACAGCATGGGCGTGCATTCGGTGCGCGCCACCACGGTCGACGAGTTCGTGGCCGCCTTGCAGCGCGCGCTCGCGAGCCCCGGGCCGCATCTGATCGAGGTGGTGGTGCCCAGCGCGATTGCGGGCTTGAAGCTGCGATTGTTGCCTTACGTGCTGCAGTCGCTCGCGCACCTGCCGCAGCCGCTGGCCAAGTTGCTCAAGAAGAAGATCGCGCCCTGAAGTCTGGCGTCGGGCGCTGGCTGCAAAGTCGGGCGGATCAGCCCGGCTCGCCTTGCAACTGCACGATCAGCGCGTTGAGCGCCACGTAATCGGGCTCGCCGACGTACTGCTTGACGATCTGCCCGCGCTTGTTCACCACGAAGGTGGTGGGCGTGAGCTGCACGCGGCCGAAGCCCTCGGCGACCTTGCCGGTGTTGTCGATGGCCACATCGAACGGCAGCTGGCGGCTCAGCGCGTAGTTGGCCACGAAGGCCGGCGGGTCGTAGCTCATGGCCACGGCTACGGTGCGCAGTCCCTTGCCTTTGTGCTGCTGGTAGATCTCGACCAGCTTGGGCATCTCGTGCATGCAGGTCGAACAGCTCGTGGCCCAGAAGTTGACCAGCACCACCTGCCCGCGCAGGTCGCTCATGCGTTGCGATTGGCCATTGAGCAGCACCATCGGCACGTCGGGCGCGGGGGTGTTGCGAGACAAGACGGTGTAGGCGCCAACGGCCAGGGCACCCACCAGGGCCATGGCGATCAGGGGACGAGCGAGTTTCATGTCGAGGATGCAGGGTCAAGAGGCTCGCTCATTATGCGAGCCTCGCCCTACATCGCGCGGGTCAGTTCGTAAACCAGCGCCGACGGCAGGGCCGACATGATGGCGTTGCGGCTCACGCGGGCGTGGCCGGTCTGGCTGATGCTGGAGATCTGGAAGTCCGCGCCCTGCTCGTCGATCTCGATGAAGACGAAGTCGGGCACCTCGTTGCGGATCTCGCTGGCGAGTTGCTTGAAGCGCGCGCCCTTGAGCACGGTTTCGATCACGATGGCATTGGGCAGGCCGTCTTGGCAGAACTCGAAGGCTTCTTCGATCGAGCCGACGAAGTCGAGCACCAGGCCCATGTGCTTGACGGCTTCGCGCACCTGGGTGCGGGTGTCGCGGCGCGCGCTCACCACCAGCACATGGCTGCCGGCCAGCGGCTTGGAGTTGACCGAGTCGCTGAAGTCGCGCTCCAGCGTGGCGGGCATCGCGGCTTCGTCCAGCAATGGGTTGATGGTGCGCGGGAATTCGAGCGTCAGGCGCACGTAGGCGCCTTCGATCTCGCGCTTCTGTGTCAGCCCCACGGCATGGGCGGTGTGCTCCAGCAGGCGCCAGACGATGTTGTCGAGCTCGGCGGACGGTGGCGGTGCACCGATGCCGGCGGCCTCGTCGAGCGGGCGATGCGGGAAGCGGCACACCAGGCGTCCGTAGGCCGGCCAGGGCTTGGTGTCGATGATCAGCTCGATCGGGCCGTGCGCGCAGGCCGAGGCCCAGTCGAGCAAGGCATTGAGCAGGCCGAACAGCAAGGGCGCGTCGGCGATCACCTCGACCGGTTGCAGCGTCTGCCGCACCTGCGAGCCGCGTGCCTGCAACTCGCGCGTGCGGTGCGCCAGCACGCTCTGCAAGGTGTGGGTCAGGTGCACCCGCTCATGCGATTGCGCCACGCGGCCGGCCGCCAGGCGCGAGAGCTGCTGGCAGATCATGCCGGCGTTGCGCGCCAGCTCGATCTCGTGGCGCAAGGACCGCAGGCCGGCGCGGTCGATGCGGCCGGTGGCGGTGAGGGTGGTCACGCGCTCCAGCGCCGCCGTCAGCGGCGCGGCGATCTCGGCGCCGATCTGGGCGACCAGGTCACGCCAGCGTGTCAGGTCTGCCGCGTCGTCGTGCTGGTCGACGGCGGTGGGGGCCACGGGCGCACCGACTTCGCCCAGGGTGGCCGCAAGCGTCAGATTGAGTGTGTCCATGGTGGCTGGTCGATGCGGTCGAGATCAAGTCGTCGTGAACACGACGGGGGTACTGCTGCAACAACTTGTGTAGTTGTGCACAAATCGTTGCTGGGCGAGAGTGTCCGGCCAGCAGGCGGCTTCGTCCACCCCATGCCTTGGGTGTAACGACGTGTTTCGCCTAGGTCATACCCGAAGGTGGGGCGGCAGCCGAGTCTGAGCCTGCGCCTCGATAATCCGTGCATGCTGAGTTTGTCGCATATTCTTCCGTCCGGAGGCTTGCTGGCGCGTGCCGTGCTGGTGACGCTGCCCCTGATGGCGTGCTCGCCGGTTTACGACTGGCGCGAACTCAGCCTGGAGGGCGATCTGGTGGTCTGGCTGCCCTGCAAGGCGCAGGTGGTCAGCCGCGACGTACCGCTGCTCGGGCAGCGCTGGCCCATGACGGTGCGGGCCTGCGAAGCCGGCGGGCAGCGCTGGGCGGTGAGCCAGATCGGCGGCGTGCCGGCCGCTCAGCGTGAGGCGGTGCAGCAGGCGCTCGACGCGGCCCTGGCGGCCAATCTTGCCGCGCCCCTGCCGCGAGCGCAGGTGCCGGTGTCGAGCGGGCTGGCGTCGGCGCAGGGCGTGCGCAGCCTGGAGCTGCGCGGGCGGCGGCCGGACGGCGCCGCCATGGTCGTCAGCCTGTGGTCGTTTGCCTTCGGTGATCAGGTGGGGCAGGCCAGCGTGATGCGGGCGGCCGATGTTGCGCCCGACCCGGCGGCCGACGAGGCGCGGCACACCTTTTTCGAATCGTTGACCTTGCGGCGTCCGGGCTGACCGCAGAGCCGGTGGGCTCCTGGCGCCGTGCCGCATTGCACACGCCCCTCCTGCCAAACCGGCGCGCGCACGCCCATAATGCGCTGGTCATGTCAGGTTTCTTGATCATTGCCCACACGCCGCTGGCGTCCGCCCTCAAGTTGGCGGCGCAGCATGCCTTTCCGGATGCGTGCGGCTGCGTGTTGGCGCTGGATGTGTTGCCCAATCTGCCGGTCGAAGAAACCGAGGCCCAGGCCCGCGTGCTGCTGGCCCAGGCGCAGGCCCTGAGCGTGCGCGGCGAGGCGCTGATCCTGACCGACGTCTTCGGCGCCACCCCGTCTAACGTGGCGCAACGTCTGGCCGATGGCGTGCACGTCAAGGTGCTGACCGGCGCCAACGTGCCCATGCTCTGGCGCGTGCTCAACTATTGCAACGAACCCCTTGATGCCCTGGTGACGCGGGCCCTGGCTGGCGCGACCCAGGGGGTCATGCAGATCGCCAGTTCCCGCCCGCAAAACCAGGCCGCGCAACGCAACCATGATCAAGACCACAGTCAGCATCAGCAATAAGCTCGGGCTGCATGCCCGCCCCTCCGCCAAGCTCACCAAGCTGGCCAGCACCTTCCCGTGCGAGGTGCACATGGCGCGCGGCGACCGACGCATCAACGCCAAGAGCATCATGGGCGTGATGATGCTGGCGGCCGGCTACGGCGTCGACATCGTGATCGAAACCGACGGCGAGCGCGAGCAAGAGGCCATGGACGCGCTGGTCGCGCTGATCAACGACAAATTCGGCGAAACCGAATAATTCGCGGTGCGGCGGCGCGTCTGCCGCTCACCTGCGCGCCTGCCGGCAGGCGGTCTCGACTCATCGGGCCGCAATCAAACTGTCGCCGCTTTACGACAGCACGGGGTTAACTGCGCCTAATTCCACAAATGGGCGTAAGAAATCGTGTTTTCCCCATGATCCCCACACTCGGGGGTGCCGATAAAGTGAGCTCATCCTAATCTGGAATGAGGAATTTTCATGATCACTCACCGCCCCTTGAATATGGCCAACCTGAATCAAATCGGTCAAACCACGGAGTCGCGTCGTCTCGGGCGGGGGGCCGGCGTGGCGCTGGCTTGCGCTGCCCTGGTTGCAGCTCTCGCCGCTGGCTCGGCGCAAGCCACTGAAAACTTCGGTCTGCGTTATGTGCCGGGTATTGGCGGCGGCGATATGTCCGCGCCGCTGGATCCGGGTTGGTATGGGCAGGTGGCGATGTTTGCCTATCACGCTGGCAAGGTGAAGGATTCTCCGCAAGGGTCTATTGCCCTGGGCGGGCCTTTCAAGGCTGTTTATGACACGAATAACAAAATTGATGAGCAAGGGATTCTTCCGCGTATCACCTACATCAGCACACAGAAAATATTGGATGCCAATATTGGGTTTACCGCGCTGTTTCCCCTGATCAATCAGAAGGTTTCAAGCTCGGCACAAGTCAACACGTCGGCGTCGAACCTGCCGTCGCTAGCAGCCGTGCCGGCACTCAACGCCAAATTGGCGGCCACCACTAGTGATGATGAGCATGAAGGATCCAAATTTGGCCTGAGCGACATCGAACTGGCGCCGATCATGCGGTGGTCCAGCGACGCACACCAAGTTGTGCTGATTCCCGCCATCTTGCTGGGTACGGGTGACTTTAAGGCGGGCCGTGCCTACAACTCGGGGCAAGGCAAGTACAAGACCTTCCGCCCGACCGTGCAATACAGCTACATCGGCGAAGGCTGGGACTTCGGCATCCGCGCGGCTTATTCCATCAGCGATCGCGACACCGACACCAAATACCGCTCGGGCAACACCTGGAACTTCGATTGGTCCGCCATGAAGTTCATCAACGACTCGACTCGCGTGGGCTTGCAAGGTTTCGTGATTTATCAAGCGACGGATGACACGGTGAAGCCGACAGCCGAAGGCGGTGTCTCGATGTACAACAACAGCACCGCGACCGGAACGGTGCTCAGCCCGATTGCCCTGGGCAAAGGCCGTGCCTACGGCGTCGGCCCGGCGGTGTCCTGGATCAAGGACTCCGGCACGCTGCTGGTCGAAGGCAAGGTGCTCAAGGAGTTCGGCGTTCAGAACCGCCCCGAGGGTACGATGGCTTGGCTGACCCTGTCCAAGCCGCTGTAAGCGGTTGAACGGTCAGGCGCTGGCTCGCACGAGTCGGCGCCGGCCGAGGACAAGTTCTCGGTCCGTTGCTGGTCAGGTGCGCAGGCCACTCATATCGGTGGCATGCTGCCTGATGGGGCTGTGAAGATGCCAAGATTGGCGTCTTTACAAATCCAAATGAGTGTGGAGTGAATCATGTTGAAGTTGTTGCGTGGTCTGGCCATGGCGCTGGTAGGCGTGGTGGCGTTTGCGGCGCAGGCGGCAGTCGAGCTCGAAGGCGTGCAGTTGGATGACTCCGCCACCGTAGCGGGCACGCGTCTGGTCCTGAACGGAGCCGGGGTGCGCAAGCGTGGCTACTTCAAGACGGACGTCACCGCCTTGTACTTGCCGGAGCGTCGCACGTCGGCGGATGCGGTCTACAAGACCAACGGCGTGCGCCGGCTGGTGCTGGTGTTGTTGCGCGACATCCCGTCGGCCACGATTTCGCGTTATTTCGTGGGTGACTTCAAGCAGGTGGCGACCGACGCCGAGTTCAAGCAGGTGATCAACGAGGTCGGCCAGATGGGCCAGATCTACGGCAACCTGAGCAGGGTTAGCAAGGGCGATGTCGTGGTGATCGACTGGATCCCCGGCTCGGGCATGAACGCGACCATCAATGGCAAGTCGATGGGCTCGCCGATCAAGAGCGATCTGTTCTTTGAGATCTACATGCGCATGTATCTCAGCCCGTCGGTGCCCGACGAATTCCGCAATGCGCTGCTCGGCGTGAGCAAGCCGCATTGATGTAACGCCGCGGTTATGTCGCGGCGATCGATAACGCAAGCGCGTTGAGGGGCTGTCGCGGGGTGGCTGCTCAGCGTGCCACCCACCACGTAGGCGGGCTTTCGAGGTGTCAGGTCGTCACCTCGGGGGGCTCTCGCACTTTGGTGCAGCTTAGTTTTTCGACCTGAAAACCATTGCTTTATTTCTCGGAGAAATCCATGTTCAGGTTGAAGAGTGTTCTGATGGCGGCGGCCCTGGGTTTCGCGGTGCTGGCCGCGCAGGCCGTCGAGGTCGAAGGCATGCAGATCGACGATCAGGTCACCGTGGGCGGCGTGAAGCTGAACCTCAACGCGGCCGCGCCGCGCAAACGTGGGTATTTCAAGACCGACGTGATGGCGCTCTACACCACCGAGAAAAAGGCGACGCCCGAAACCTTCTACCACCCGAACGGCCCGCGTCGCATGACGCTGACGCTGCTGCGCGATCTGCCCTCGGCCACGATCTCGCGCTACTTCATCGGCGACTTCGGCCAGGTGGCCACCGACGCCGAGTTCAAGCAGGTGATCAACGAGGTCGGCAAGACCGGCGCCATCTACGGCAGCCTCAACCGCGTCGTGAAGGGTGATGTGGTGGCGATCGACTGGATCCCTGGCAAGGGCATGCAGACGTTCTTGAATGGCAAGCCGCTGAACGACCCGGCCTGGAACTCACCGTTGTACTACGAGGTGTTCATGCGCATGTTCGTGGGGCCCATTCTTCCTGAAGAGACGCGCGCCGGGCTGTTTGGCAAGGCGCACTGAACGAAGCAAAACCCGCCTGGTGCGGGTTTTTTTGTGTCCCTGGGTGTGTGACTTATTGCCGCTCGGGGCGTGACGAGTACCGGTTTCAACAAGGAGGAGCCCATGCGCTCAACTTGGTGTGGTGTGACGAAGCTGGCGGCTGCCCTGTTGCTGGCGGGCGTGGCCTGGAGCGCTGAGGCGGCGGTCGAGCTCGAAGGGGTGCGGGTGGACGAATCGGTGTCGGCCTTGGGTACGCACCTCGTGCTCAATGGCGCGGCGGTGCGCAAGCGGGGGTTTTTCAAGACCGATGTGACCGCGTTGTACTTGTCTGAGAAGAGCGCGTCGCCCGATGCGGTGTACCACCCCAAGGGGCCGATCCGGATCGTGCTGTTCTTGCTGCGCGACATCCCGACCTCGCTGGCGTCGCGCTTCTTCGTGTCCGACTTCAAGCAGGTGGCCACCGATGCCGAGTTTCGTCAGCTGATCAATGAGGTCGGGCGTACCGGGCAGCTCTACGGCAACCTGAGCCGCATCGCCAAGGGCGATGTGGTGGTGATGGACTACGCGCCGGGCAGGGGGCTGACGGTCACCTTCAACGGCAAGTCCATGACCGACACGCCCTGGAAGAACGAGTTGTATATCGAGGTGTACATGCGCATGTTCGTCGGCAACACGGTGCCGGATGACTTCCGCAAGGGGCTGTTGGGGCTGACGCCCTTGCCGCACGCCGCGCCCTGAGTTTCACCGCTGCGCATGCAGCGAACCGTGCGTCAGCCGCGATAGCGCGACGCCACGGCCGTGGGCAAGGGGGCGTCGATCAGCAGCGCGGTGAGGCGCAGCGCGTCCGCCGAGTCCTCGCTGAGCTGCCAGGCATGGCTGCGTGCCAGCGCTTCTTCGGCCCAGATCTGCAGCAGCGCCGACCGCGTGCCGGCATCGAGTGCGCGCACGCCCAGCACGGCCACGGTGGCGTGGGTCAGTTCACTGGCGCCTTGGTCGCTGGTGATGTTTTGCAGCCCCCAGGGCGACAAGGCCGGGTCGTGCACGTCGGGCGGCAGCAGGGCGGATGAGCGCTGGTCGCCGGCGGCGCGCACCATCACGGCGTAATACCAGTCTTCACCCGGGGCGCTCACCTCGCCCGTCGCGCTGGCGATCGGGATCAGGTGCGCCAGCAAGGCGCTGAAGGCCGCCACGGTCAGCCACTCCTGGTGTTGCAGCGGGGCGAGCATCGGCTCGGCCTCGACGGCTTGGGCCGGCGCGCCGCGTTTGGTGTTGAGCGACTGCGCCATGGCCAGGTAGCGCAGCACGTCGAGGTGCCAGACGCGCCCGTCGGCGGCCATCATGCGGCGCGCGGCTTCGAGCAGCAGGCGGCGTTCTGCGGTCGCGGTGGAGGCGCTGCGGGTGAGCAGCGTCTCGAACACGGGCAGGCGGCTGGCGTGGCCGAGATCCTGCACGTCCATCAGGATGGCTTCGGCGGTGGGCAGCCCCTGAGTCTCCAGGCCCCAGGCATTGGCCTTGCCCAGCCCGCCGGGCTGCCGCAGGAAGGCCAGGATGGCCGCGCGTCGCGCCGCGTCGCCATCGAGGTGCAGCAGGCGGTGCAGCGCCTCGCTCTCGTCGGGCCCCAGGGCGGGCAGCGTGCTGGGGGCATCGCTGGCGCTCAGGGTGTGGTGCGGCGCGGCTACGTGTGCGGCGGGCGGTTCGTTGCGCGGCGTGGCGACCGGCCAGGCTGCAGGCGCGGGCGCCTCGGTCTGGGTCGGGGCCGGAGGGGGCG
>NZ_JAYSBZ010000082.1:0-12182 GCF_041915145.1 Aquabacterium sp.
GAGAACGTCTGAAAAAGGGGGGGCTGCGCCGCCTGCCGGCTGATCCGGCGGGCGTCAACGCGCGATTGTGGCGGACTCCCCCACAAGGGGGCAAGCAACAAAAAAGAGGCCCGCGGGCCTCTTGGTGGTGAGGGGCGCGGTCGGGCGCCGATCGTCAGGCGAGGGGCTTGCGACGGCGCCGCAAGGCACCCAGCACGCCGAGCCCGGCCAGCGTCAGGGCGTAGCCGCTCGGCTCGGGCACGCCGGGCGTGAAGCCGCCGCCGTTGTTGCCGAAGTCCCAGTTGGTGTTCTGGTCATCGAGCGTCGCGGCGTTGAACACGTTGCCATACGTGGTGCCGTCCAGACCGGCTTGCATCGCACCCGTTTCGAGTGTGCTGCCGAAGGGCAGTTCGATCGACTCGATCTTGCCGGTGTTGTGAAAGTCGGCGCTGCCGTTGCCGTAGGTCCAGTTTTGGAGCTGGAAGTTGTAATTGAACGCCGTGCCGTACTGGAACAGCAGTTTCTTGTAGACCGTCTTGCTGCCAGTCCAGGTCGGGTCGTTTGCGTAGGTGTAGATGCTGTAGTTGCTGGTGTAGTTGACGCCGGCCGAGTCGGTGAACGACGTGGAGGCCGTCAGCTGCGAAGAGGCGCCGTTGTTCATGCCGTTGGCCAGCGTCGGGAAGTTGCCGTCCAGCTGGATGCCGACCAGGATGGCGCCATACGAGCCCTTCTGGTGATGGGCGTCGGCGTTCACCAGGAACTGGTCGTTCCAGTACGCGTAGGTATTGGCGTTCAGGCTGGTGGACTGGCTGCTGGCTTCCACCGCGGCGCCGGTGGCATCGGTGACCGCCGAACTCACCCGGGACTTCAGCTGGGTGCCGAAGACTTGAGCTTGGCCGTTGTAGTTGAAGCCGTATTGCCCGTTGGTGGTGAGGAGGTCGTAGGCCGGGTCGCTGCCGTTGGTGCCCGCGCCGTTGGCTGCCACGTTGTAGGTGGCCGACGACACCCCGTTGGCGTAGTTGTAGTCAGACGTGCCGTTGACGTAGACGTTGATGGTGCCCAGCATGGGGCTGGTGAGCTGGTTGCTCAGGCTGCCATATACGCCGCTGTAGCTGTCGTAGCTGAGCAGAACGGACGGCGCGGCCTGCGCGGCCAGGGCGCAACTGCCCAGCATGGCCGCGGTCATCAGGCGGTGTCGTAGGCGGTGCAAGTTCGGTTGATTCATCATGCGATCCTTTCATTGCGGTGAGCCACGTTGATGGCCCGCCGCGCTTCGTGTCCGGTGCAGGCCGAATTGCCCAGCAACGCGCTGCCGGTCACTGTGCGGCTGGCATGCTAAAGGTCAGGCACCAACGGTGTCGCCCCCCCGAAGAGCGAGTCCGGGCCCCTAGGATGGCGCTGGCTCCTACCCCTGGCGGGGGGCGGGCCGGGTGCGTCACACGGACGTCACGCGGGATTCCTAAGCTGCGCGGTTTCGTCTCGCAACCGGGCGATCAGGTTCAGTAAGAGGAGTCCCGCACCATGCGCTTGAAGCAGCTTTCTCTGGTCTTGTCCGCCGCGTTCGCGGCCACGTCGGCGCACGCCGGTTTCGATCTGCTGGGCATCGGCAGCCTGTCGGCGACGGCGCACGACCTGTCGGGCCAGAGCGGCCTGCTCGAAAACGGCGTGGCCGGCGATTTGCTGGGCGGCATGGGTTCGGGCCTGGCCTGGGCGGGCGGCAACACCTTCCTGGCGCTGCCCGATCGCGGCCCGAACGCGGTGACCTACAACTCGGCGGTGGACGACACGGCGTCGTACATCGCGCGCTTCCAGACGGTCACGCTGAACGTGTCGAGCGTGCCTTCTGGCAGCCTGCCCTACACCGTGACCCCGACGCTCACCAGCACCACCATGCTGTGGAGCGACACGCCGCTGAACTATGGCGCAGGCGGCGCTCCGTCGATCAACACGACGGGCAAGTATTACTTCACCGGCCGCTCGGACGGCTTTGGCGCGGGCAATTCGCTGGTGGGCAGCAATGCGCGGCTCGACCCAGAAAGCATCCGCATGTCGAACGACGGCAAGAGCGTCTTTGTGTCCGACGAATACGGCCCCTACGTCTATCAGTTTGATCGCGGCACGGGGCAACGCACGCGCACCTACACGCTGCCTGGCAATCTGGGGGTAAGCAACGTGAATGCGCAGGGCGCACTCGAAATCAGCGGCAACACGTCGGGTCGCCTGGCCAACAAGGGCATGGAAGGCCTGGCCATCTCGCCCGATGGCAAGACGTTGGTCGGCGTGATGCAGAGTCCGCTGATTCAAGACGGTGGCAAGAACGGCACTTCGGTGCGGTTGGTGACGATCGATGTCGAGACCGGGGCCACCAAGCAGTACGCCTACAAGCTGGACAGCACCAGCAACACGATCAGCGAGGTGGTGTTTGCCAACGACCACACGCTCTGGCTCGACGAGCGCGACGGCAAGGGCCTGGGCGATGGCAGCAAGGCCGTCACCAAGAAGGTCTTCCAGGTTGACTTGAACAACGCGACAAACGATGTCAGCGGCCTCAGCGGTGACGCCGCCTTGGGCGCGGTCGCCATTGCAGGCAAGACGCAAGTGCTGGACGTGAAGAAGACGCTCAGCGCGGCTCTGGGTGGCGACGCGATGGTGCCGGCCAAAATCGAAGGCATGGCCGTTGCATCGATGACGATCGACGGCGTGGCCACGCCGGTTCTGGTCGTCGCCAATGACAACGATTTTGTCGCGACGGCCACGCCGAACGGCTCGACCACGGCAGTCGCCAACCCCAACCTGTTCGCCGTTTACCGCATATCGGGCGACACGGCGGCCGGCATCGTCACGCAACGGCCGTGCCCGAGCCGTCTGGCTACGCGCTGATGCTGTCGGGGCTGGCCGGTCTGGCCTTCGTGACGCGTCGCCGCCGGTGACCGTGGGGCCCGGGCCCCGCTTGCCTGGATCGGGGGGCGCGTCAAACGGCTCATAAAATCGCGGGATGCTGCAGCAACGCACCCTCAAATCGCTCACCCGCGCCGTTGGCGTGGGCGTGCACGGCGGACAACGCGTCGAGCTGACGCTGCGTCCGGCGCCGCCCAACACCGGCATCATCTTTCGCCGGGTCGATCTGCCGCAGCCGGTCGATATCCCGGCGCGCGCCGAGTCGGTGTGCGACACGCGCATGGCGTCCACGCTGTCACCCAATGGCGACCCGGGCGCACCCAAGGTGGCCACGGTCGAGCACCTGATGTCGGCCTGCGCCGGCCTGGGGCTCGACAACCTCTACGTGGACATCACCGCCGAAGAAGTCCCCATCCTCGACGGCTCGGCCGCCGCCTTCGTCTACCTGCTGCAAAGCGCCGGCATCGAGTTGCAGAATGCGCCCAAGCGCTTCCTGCGCGTGCTCAAGCCCATCGAGGTGCGCGAGGGCGAGGGGCCCAGCCTCAAGTGGGCGCGGCTGGAGCCGTACCACGGCTACAAGCTGTCGTTCGAGATCGATTTCGACCACCCCGCCGTCGACCAGACCGGCCAGCGCGTCGAGTTCGATTTCGGCTCGGGCCAATACAAGCGCGACATCGCCCGCGCCCGCACCTTCGGCTTCACAAAAGACGTCGAGATGATGCGCTCGCGCGGCCTGGGCCTGGGCGGCAGCATGGACAACGTGATCGTGGTGGACGACTACCGCGTGCTCAACGCCGAGGGGCTGCGCTACGACGACGAGTTCGTCAAGCACAAGATCCTCGACGCCATCGGCGATCTGTTCATCGTCGGCTACCCGCTGCTCGCGTCGTACAGCGCGTTCAAGTCGGGCCATGCGCTCAACAACAAGCTGCTGCGCGCGCTGCTGGCCGACGCCAGCGCCTACGAGATCGCCACCTTCGAAAACAGCGCCCAGGCTCCGCGCGGCCTGGCGGATCTGGCGCCGGCCTGGTAGCCGGTTTGTCGATTGGCATCGGCGCGCGTCGGGTTTGCCCGCGCTGACGCCGGGGGCGGAGCCTCACTACGATCGGTCATCGTTTGTGTCGAGGGCTTTGCGATGACCGCTCCAGCTTCTTCTGCCGCCGCATCGGTCTACGCGGCCTACTACCGTCGCTCCATTGACGAGCGCGACAGCTTCTGGCGCGAGCAGGCGCAACTGATCGACTGGCATCGGCCCTTCGATCAGGTCTGCGATTACGGCAACCCGCCGTTTGCCAAGTGGTTCGCCGGCGGGCAGACCAACCTGTGCCACAACGCGGTCGATCGGCACCTGGCCGCGCGCGGCGACCAGGCCGCCCTGATCGCGGTGACGTCCGAGACGCCCGACGGCCAGCTCGCCGAGCGCGTCTACAGCTTCAACGAGCTGCACGCCGAGGTGCAGTGCATGGCGGCCATCCTGCAGGAGCTGGGTGTGCAAGCCGGCGACCGCGTGCTGATCTACATGCCGATGGTGCCGCAGGCGGTGTTCGCCATGCTGGCGTGCGCGCGCATCGGGGCGATCCACTCGGTGGTGTTCGGCGGCTTCGCCAGCCACTCGCTGGCCACGCGCATCGACGACGCCGCGCCCAAGGTGATCGTGAGCGCCGATGCCGGCTCGCGCGGCGGCAAGGTGGTGCCCTACAAGCCCTTGCTCGACGAGGCGATCAGGCTGGCCGCGCACCAGCCGCAGCGCGTGCTGATGATCAACCGCGGCCTGGCGCCGTTCGACGCGCAGCCGGGGCGTGACGAGTCCTACGAGCTGCTGCGCGCCCGGCACGCCGGCCGACGCGTGCCCTGCACCTGGGTCGATGCCACCCACCCCAGCTACACGCTCTACACCAGCGGCACCACCGGCAAGCCCAAGGGCGTGCAGCGCGACACCGGCGGCTACGCCGTGGCGCTGGCGCTGTCGATGCGCGACGTGTTCGGCGGCCGCGCGGGCGAAACCTACTTCTGCACCAGCGACATCGGCTGGGTGGTGGGGCACAGCTACATCGTCTACGGGCCGCTGATCGCGGGCATGGCGACCATCCTGTATGAGGGCCTGCCGATCCGCCCCGACGCGGCCGTGTGGTGGAGCCTGGTCGAGCGCCACAAGGTGAGCGTGATGTTCAGCTCGCCCACCGCCATCCGCGTGCTCAAGAAGCACGACCCCGACGCTCTCAAGCGCCACGACCTCAGCAGCTTGCGCGCGCTGTTTTTGGCTGGCGAACCGCTCGACGAGCCCACCGCGCGCTGGATCAGCGATGCCATCGGCAAGCCCATCATCGACAACTATTGGCAGACCGAAACCGGCTGGCCGATCTTGAGCATCGCCAACGGCGTGGCGCCGCAGCCCAGCAAGTTCGGCTCGCCCGGCGTGGCCATGCCCGGCTACGACGTGCGCCTGCTGCACGAGCTGACCGGCGAGGCGCTCACCGAGCCGAATCAGAAAGGCGTGGTCGCCATCAAGGGGCCGCTGCCCCCGGGCTGCCTGCAAACCGTGTGGGGCGACGACGCGCGCTTCGTCAAGACCTACTGGAGCAGCTTCCCGAACCAGTCAGGCGACCAGCTTTGCTACAACACCTTCGACTGGGGCATTCGCGATGCCGACGGCTATTACTTCATCCTGGGCCGCACCGACGACGTCATCAACGTGGCCGGTCACCGGCTGGGCACGCGCGAGATCGAGGAGTGCATCTCCAGCCACCCCAACGTGGCCGAGGTGGCGGTGGTGGGCGTGGCCGATCAGCTCAAGGGCCAGGTGGCGATGGCCTTCGTGGTGTTGAAAGACGCCGCCCGCGCGGCCACCCACGAGATGGCTGCCGCGCACGAGGCCGAGATCATGAAGGTGGTGGACGAGCAGCTGGGCGCCGTGGCGCGGCCGGCCCGCGTGCGCTTCGTCAACGTGCTGCCCAAGACGCGCTCGGGCAAGCTGCTGCGCCGCGCGATTCAGGCGGTGTGCGAAGGGCGTGACCCGGGCGACCTCACCACGATCGAAGACCCGACCGCGCTGCAGCAGGTGAAAGACCGGGTCGCGGCCCCGTAGCTCGCTCAGCGCGAGACGGCGGCGCAAAACGCCAGGCCGTCGAAGGCCTGCACGTAGGTCGACTTGTTCTCGATCTGCTTGGTGGCCGGGTTGGGGCGGGTGTGGTCCACCCAACCGCTCTTGCCGGCGCGCGCCAGCGTCAGCAGCTCGGCCACGAAGGGCTTGCCCTCGGTGTCGCGGATGCGTGAAAAGTCCACGCCCACCATTTGCGCGTTGCTGCCGTGGGCCAGACTCTTGCCCGAGTGCACGTCGGACACGTAGACGTACAGGCCGTGCGCCTCGTCGCTCACCGCGCTGCTGTGGGCGTTGATGGCCGCCAGCGTCTTGTCGCGGCCGTTGGCCTGGTAGTAGGCGATCACCCGGCGCACCAGGGCTTCAGCGTCGGCGCGGCCGGCATGGCTGTCCGCCCGGGCGGGCAGGGCGCCTCCCACAGACAAGCCGAGGGCACAAGTCCAGATGGCCAGGCGACGGTTCATGACGGAGCTCCGGGGTTCAGAAATCAGATGACGGGGTTATCGGCCTCAGTCTGGCAAAGCTGGAGGCCGTCTGATCGCTCGAACAAGCGGCGAGCGCCGGGGCTGTTACGGTTTGGATCGGCGGAGCGGTGTGTCGCTCAGTAGGTGCGCCCGCCCTTGAACTGGGCGTGCGTCTTGCGCGTCAGCGTGGTGGCCTGCGCCAAGGCGGCCATCGAGCTGCCGGCGTGGGCGTGGCAGATGGCCAGGCCCAGCGCGTCGGCGGCGTCGCGCCCAGGCTCGCCGTTCAGGTTGAGCAGGCGCGTCACCATGGCCTGCACCTGCTCCTTGCGGGCGTGGCCGTGGCCGACGACGGCCTTCTTCATCTGCAGCGCGGTGTATTCGCTCACCGTCAGGTCGCTCGACACCAGCGCCGCGATGGCCGCGCCGCGCGCCTGGCCCAGCAGCAGCGTCGATTGCGGGTTGACGTTGACGAAGACGATCTCGACCGACGCCGTTTGCGGCTGGTAGCGCGCCACCACTTCTTTCACGCCGTCGAAGATGATCTTCAGCCGCCCGGGCAGGTCGCCCTGATGGGCGCTGCTGGTGCGGATGGTGCCGCTGGCCACGTAGTGCAGACGCGCGCCGTGTGCCTCGATCACGCCGAAGCCGGTGGTCTGCAAGCCGGGGTCGATGCCCAGTATGCGCATGCTCGCTCCAAATCCAACGCGCAGGGTAGCAGATGGGCGAGCCCAACCCGATCGGGCTTGAGTGAAGGGTAAATGAGGTGTTGTTGTGGTCGAGGTGCCGTGCAAACTCGACAATTGTTTGTGAATTATTTGTGAATTGTTTTGAGGTGAACGGATCCGGAATATTCCTTTCGTAGCAAATAAAGGAGAAGGCAATGAAATCTCAGTGCAAATGGGGTCAGGTGATGTGGCTTGCTGCTGGACTTTTGTCTGGTATTTCCCATGCGGCGACCGGGAGCTTCAGCACCTTCACCTACAACGTGGCCGGCCTGCCGCAAGGTGTGTCGAGCGCGCCGAGTGACCGTTTGAGCTCCACCAAGCTCATCAGCTGCTACGTCAAGCAGTTCGACTTTGTGAACGTGCAGGAGGACTTCAACTACCACGCTGCCCTGTACGACACCTGTGACGACCACCCCTACCGCTCGCCCACCAGCGGCGGCATGGGCATAGGCAGCGGGCTCAATTCGATGAGCCGCTTCCCGTACATGGACTGGGAGCGCGTGCGCTGGAGCGCCTGCAACGGCGTGGACTGCCTGACGCCCAAGGGCTTCACGATGGCGCGTACGCGCCTGGCCGAGGGCGTGTATGTGGACATCTACAACCTCCACGCCCAGGCCCAGACCGAAACGGCGGACCTGACCGCGCGCCGCAAGAACATGCTGCAGCTGCTGGACTACATCGAGGCCAACTCGGCCGGCAACGCCGTGATCGTGGCGGGTGACACCAACACGCGCTACACGCGGGCCGACGACAACATCCGCGAGTTCAGCACCCGCGGCTTCACCGATGTGTGGCTGGAGCAGGTGCGTGGCACGCCGCCCGCCGCCGGGGCCGATGCGCTGGTGTGTGACCCGGCCGTCACCAGCGCCGCATGCGAGATCGTCGACAAGGTGCTTTACCGCGACAACGGCTTTGTGGGCCTGAAGGCGTTGAGCTATTACATCCCCACCGACATGCAGAACGCCAATGGCGAGGAGCTGTCTGACCACCGCGGCATCAAGACCATCTGGTCCTACGCCACCGTGGCCAACCGCGCGCTCAGCGACACCTGGGGTGGGCCGCATGGCACGGCCTTCAATGACGTCGCCATGCTGCCGGCCAACCCGGCCGTGGGCACGGTGACGCTGCGCAGCGGCAGCCGCGTGGACCGCGTGGAGGTGGCTCTGAGCAACGGCTACGTGCTGTCGCACGGTGGTAATGGTGGCAGCGCCAGCTCATTGACGCTGGGCGCCAGTGAATATCTGGCCTCGGTGTCTCTGTGCTCGGGCACCTACAACAGCACCACCCGCATCTTCTACGCCAAGTTCACTACCAGCACGGGGCGCACGCTCGCCGGTGGCAAGACGACGTCCATCTGCTCCACCTACACGGCCCCCAGCGGTTGGCAGATCGTGGGCTTCCATGGTCGCTCTGGCGATGAGGTGGACAGGCTGGGCGTGGTCTATGCGCCTCAGGTGAGCAAGCCGGCCGCAGCCAGCTATGTGCAGTTCGTCAACCGCAACTCGGGTCAGTGCCTGGACATCTCCGGCGCCACCATGGCCGACGGCACCAACGTGGCCCAGTGGACCTGCAACGGTGGCGACTGGCAGAAGTGGAGCTATGACACCACTACCGGCCTGATCCGCAGCAAGCAGGATTCGCGCTTCTGTCTGGACAACAGTAATGCCTTTGGTGACGGCGGCAATGTGGCGATCGCCCGCTGCAGTGGCAGCGCGCGCCAGCGCTTCAACCTCGACGCCGCTAGCGGTGCCATCACGCTGCGCAGCCTGCCCGCGCAGGCTTTGGATGTGAACGGCGGCAGCACAGCGGCTGGTGCGAATGTGCAGACGTGGACGTGGTCCGGCGCTGCTTGGCAGCGCTGGAACCTGGTGCCCTGAGGACAAGGCCTAGCCCGGATCGCGCAGGGCCTCGTGCAGCAACGGCCACAACGCCTGGTGCGAGGCGCGGAACCAGTCGATGTGCCCGATGGCCTTCAAGCCGTGGTCGCGCGGCGCCACGCGGCGCACTTGCTTGCACGCGGCCGGAAAGGTGCGCAGCAGGTCGGCCACGGTGCGGGGCGTGGCGATGTTGTCGTCGGTGGCATGCACCACGGTGATGGGGATGCGGATGGCGCCGTGGTAGTCGTGCTGCGGGTGCCCTTTGACCGCGTTGGTGGCGTAGCCGCCAGCCGCGCACCATTGGCCCCACTGGCGGGCGACGGCGGCGGGCAGGTCTTCGCCCAGTTGCACTTTCGAGCACGGCGCATAGCCTTTGAGGCGGATGCCCACCGGGATCACGCCGCGCAGAATGGTTTGCGCCACGAACCGAAAGCCCGGGCGCATGCCGCTAAACCACCCGGTTGACGACGCCACGCCCACCACGCGCGCCACATGCCGGTGGTTGGGCAGCAGGCCGATCATCTGCCCGCCCGCGCTGTGGCCGAGCAGCAGCACCTGGTCGTGCTCGGTGCGGCGCACCAGCCAGTCGAGCGCGGCGACCTGATCCTGCTGGCCCCACTCGGCCAGCGTGGCGCGGCAACGCTTGAGCGGGCCCTGCAACGACAAGCCGATGCCACGGTAGTCGAACACCAGCACGTCGTGCCCCTGATCGGCCAGCCACGCGGCGAAGCGCAGGTAGAAGTGCTGGCGCACGCCGGTGGCCGGGCACAGCAACACCGGGCGCTCGGTGGCGGCTTGCCGGCCGCTGAAGGCGGGCACGAAATGGCCTTTGAGCCGCACGCCGTCCTGGCAGATCAGGTCGATGGGCTCCAGGCGGGACGCGTCTTGAGCGGCTTCGGGTGCGGGGGCGGCATTCGTGGGGGCGTGGGTCATTTCAAGGTTCCTGATCGTCGGGGGCGCCGAGCTGCTGCACGTGCGTCAGCCAGCGGGCCACGGTTTGCAATTCGGCTTCGCTGAAGCCAGCGGTCAGCCGGGCGTTGATGCGGGTCATGGCCTGGCGCAGCGCCGGCAGTTGCGCCTGACCGGCGGGCGTGAGCCATACCCGCTGGGTGCGGGCGTCCTCCGGGCAGGCGTGGCGGGCGACCCACCCGAGCGACTCCATGCGCTGGATGAGGCCGGACACGGCCGAGGGCGCCAGATCGAGCGCCTGGGCCAGCTGGCCCATCGTGGCGCCATCGGCCTTGGCCAGCACGAACAGCACGCCGCCTTGCGGCGCGGTGGGGGCGTCGCCAGCAGTCGACGCGGGCGCGGTGGCGTGCTGGGCGGTGATCCATTGCTGCAGACGACGTTGCGCCGTGTTGAGCAGAAAGACCAGACGAGGTTTGGTGGCCATGGTGAGTGCGGGTTGGGCGGCGCGAGAATTTATTTCGCATGCGAAGTATATGCGGCAAAAAAATCCGGCGCGAGCCGGATCGTGATGCGGGTGGGCAGCTGGGCGGCATCAAACTCGGGTCACGAGCATTGCTCCACGCTCCAGTCGATCTCGGGTGCGCGGCCGATCTCGAAGGTCTTGACGCGACCGCGGTCGGTGTTGAAGCGCACGGCGTGCTGGCGGTCTTTGGCACGCAGCGTCAGCATGTGGCCGTCCGGCGTGAAGAACGGGTGCGCCGCCACTTCCAGCTTGGCGCCGAAGCGCTTGCGCACGTCGGCCTCGCGCTGCCCCACGCCGATGCCGCTGAGCGTGCGCGGGCCGGGCTCGCGAAAGTCGATGCGGGCCACGGTGCCCTTGGACACCATGAAATACGTGCCGGGGTATTGATCGGGCGCGAACAGGTAATGGCAGCCCTTGGGCGGGCGTGGCGAGCCGGCGCTGAGCGGGGCGCCCAGTGCCTGGCTGGCCTGCTCGGGCGTCATGCCGATCAGCACCGGGCCGTAGCCCATCATCGAGATGCGCCAATGCGCGCCGGCCGACTCGGCCTTGTCGCGCGCCGGGCTGCTCTTGATGGCGGCAGCCTTGTTGGCTTCGAGGTTGCTGAGGGGGCGTTTGGCACTGGCGCTGGTGGGGTTCAGCACCACGCCGCCCACCATGCTCACGCACAGCGCGCAGCGGGCGGCCCAGGCCGCCACGTGCGAACGCCGCTGAACCTTCACTGCGGTGACGGCGATCAGTGACGGAAGTGGCGCGTGCCGGTGAACACCATCGCGATGCCACGCTCGTCGGCCGCGGCGATCACTTCGTCGTCGCGCATCGAGCCGCCCGGGTGGATCACGCAGGTGGCACCCGCATCGACCACCACATCGAGCCCGTCGCGGAACGGGAAGAACGCGTCCGACGCCACGGCCGTGCCTTGCAGCGTCAGGCCCGCGTGCTGCGCCTTGATCGAGGCGATGCGAGCGGAGTCGAGGCGGCTCATCTGGCCGGCGCCCACGCCCATGGTCATGCCGTCCTTGCAGAAGACGATGGCGTTGCTCTTGACGAAGCGGGCCACGGTCCAGGCAAACAGCATGTCCTTCATCTGCTCGGCGGTGGGCTGCAGCTTGGTCACGACCTTCACGTCGCCGACGATGTCGATGTTGTCGGCCGATTGCAGCAGCATGCCGCCGCCCACGCGCTTGAAGTCGAGCGCGTTGCTCAGCTTGCGGGTGGCGTCGTCGAGCGGCACTTCGAGCAGACGCACGTTCTGCTTGGATGCGTAGGCCGCGCGGGCTGCGTCCGTGAACTTCGGTGCGATCACCACTTCCACGAACTGCTTGTTGGCGTTGATGGCCTCGATCACGTCGGCATCGACCACGCGGTTGAAGGCCATGATGCCGCCGAACGCCGAGGTCGGGTCGGTCTTGAGGGCCTTGGTGTAGGCCTCCAGCGGGCCGGCGCCCACGGCCACGCCGCAGGGGTTGGCGTGCTTGATGATCACGCAGGCAGGGGCTTCAAAGGCCTTCACGCATTCCCACGCGGCATCGGCGTCGGCGATGTTGTTGAAGCTCAGTTCCTTGCCTTGAATCTGCGTCCAGTTGGACAGCAGGCTGACTCCGGGCCTGGCCTCGCGGTAGAAGGCCGCCGACTGGTGCGGGTTCTCGCCGTAACGCATGCCTTGCACCTTGTGCAGCTGCAGGTTGTAGACGGCGGGGTACTCGGCCTTGG
>NZ_JAYSBZ010000083.1:0-11910 GCF_041915145.1 Aquabacterium sp.
GCCATCACCGGCCAGTCCCCGGTGGTGCGCAAGTTTCCGATGACGCCGGGCATCGACTTCGCCGGCACGGTCGAGGCCAGCACCCACCCCGACTACCAGGTGGGCGACGCGGTGGTGCTCAACGGCTGGGGCGTGGGCGAAACCCACCCCGGCGGCTTGGCGCAAAAGGCACGCGTCAGCGGCGACTGGCTGGTGCCGCTGCCCGGCGCGTTCACGCCCGAGCAGGCCATGGCCATCGGCACGGCGGGCTACACCGCCATGCTGTGCGTGCTGGCGCTGGAGCGCGATCTCGTCACGCCCGACAAGGGCGAGGTGGTGGTGACCGGCGCGGCCGGCGGCGTGGGCAGCGTGGCCGTGGCCTTGCTCGCCAAGCTGGGCTACCGCGTGGTGGCCGTCACCGGGCGCCCGCACGAGGCGGCGTATCTGCAAGAACTCGGCGCGGCTGAGGTGCTCGACCGCGCAGCCTTCAGCGCCCCCGGCAAGCCCCTGGCCAAAGAACGCTGGGCCGGGGCGGTGGACACCGTGGGCAGCCACACGCTGGCCAATGTGTGCGCGGCCACGCGCTACGGCGGCACGGTGGCCGCTTGTGGTCTGGCGGGCGGCATGGACTTCCCGTCCACGGTGGCGCCGTTCATCTTGCGTGGCGTCACCCTGGCGGGCATCGACAGCGTGATGTGCCCGCTGCCGCAACGCCTGATTGCGTGGGAGCGCCTGGCGCGCGATCTCGACGTAGCCAAGCTGGCGCGGCTCACGCAGACCATCGAGCTCGACCAAGCCATCTCGACCGCGCAGCAGTTGCTGGCCGGTCAGGTGCGGGGGCGGGTGGTGGTGAGGGTGGGATGATTCAGCCATGACCCCTGAAACCAAAGCGCGCATCGTCATCGACCAGAAGCTGGCCCAGGCCGGCTGGGTCGTGCAGGACATGAAAGCCTTGAACCTGGGGGCCGCGCAGGGCGTGGCGGTGCGCGAATACCCCACCGACACCGGCCCTGCCGACTACGTGCTGTTCGTCAACCGCGAAGCCGTGGGTGTGATCGAGGCCAAGCGCGACGAGGCGGGCGAGAACCTCACCGCCACCGAGAGCCAAACCGAGCGCTACGCCAGCGCCAACCTCAAATGGCGCACAGGCAACACACCCTTGCGCTTCTTGTTCGAAGCCACCGGGCAGATCATCCGCTTCACCGACAACGCCGACCCGGCGCCCCGCTCGCGCGAGCTCTTCCACTTCTTCAAGCCGGCCCAATTGGCCGAATGGCAGGCGCAGCCCAGCACCTTGCGCCGCCGCCTGGCCGAGGCCATGCCGCCGCTGCCCACCGCCAACCTGCGCAGCTGCCAAGTCAACGCCGTCACGGGCCTTGAAACCTCGCTGGCCCGCAACAAGCCGCGCGCCCTCATCCACATGGCCACCGGCGCGGGCAAAACCTTCACCGCCATCACGGCGGTCTACCGGTTGCTGAAGTTCGCCGGGGCCAAGCGCGTGCTGTTTTTGGTGGACACGCGCAACCTCGGCAAGCAGGCGCATCAAGAGTTCATGGCCTACACGCCGCCCGACGACGCCCGCAAGTTCACCGAGCTCTACAACGTGCAGCGCCTGGCATCGAGCAGCCTCGACCCCCATGCCCAGGTGTGCATCAGCACCATCCAGCGCATGTACTCGATCTTGTCGGGCGAGCCCATCGACGAATCGGCCGAAGACGTGTCGCTCAACGAAACGCAGCAAACCGCCCGGCAAGAAAAGCTCGTCCGCTACAACGCCGCCGTGCCCATCGAGAGCTTCGACTTCATCGTCATCGACGAGTGCCACCGCAGCATCTACAACCTCTGGAAGCAGGTGCTGGATTACTTCGACGCCTTCCTGATCGGCCTCACCGCCACGCCCGACCGGCGCACCTTCGGCTTCTTCAACGAGAACATCGTGGCCGAGTACACCTACGAGCAGTCGGTGGCCGACGGCGTGAACGTGGGCTACGACGTCTTTGAAATCGTCACCGAGATCACGCAAAGAGGGGCCGAGCTCAAGGCCCGGGAATGGGTGGACCACCGCGACCGCGCCACCCGCAAGAAGCGCTGGGCCGAAACCGAAGAAGACACGCCCTACACCGGGCAGGATCTGGACCGCTCGGTGGTCAACCCCAGCCAGATCCGCAACGTGATCCAGGCCATGAAGACGGCGGTCGAGACGCAGATCTACCCCAGCCGAAAAGAGACACCCAAGACGCTGATCTTCGCCAAGACCGACAGCCACGCCGACGACATCATCAAGATCGTGCGCGAGGTCTACGGCCAGGGCAACGCCTTCTGCAAGAAGGTCACCTACCGCGCCGAAGAAGACCCCGACAGCGTGCTCGCCGCCTTTCGCAACGACTACCACCCCCGCATCGCCGTGACGGTGGACATGATCGCCACCGGCACCGACGTGAAGCCGCTCGAAGTGCTGCTCTTCATGCGCGACGTGCGCAGCCGGGGCTACTACGAGCAGATGAAGGGCCGCGGCGTGCGCAGCCTCAGCGCCGAAGGCCTGCAACGCGTGAGCAACAGCGCCAGCGGCGCCAAAGACCGCTTCGTGCTGATCGACGCCGTGGGCGTTGAAAAGAGCCTCAAGACCGAATGCCGCCCGCTTGAAAAGAAGCCCGGCGTGCCGCTCAAAGATCTGCTGCAAGGCGTGGCCATGGGCAGCCGTGACGACGATACCGTGCTCAGCCTCGCCAACCGCCTCGTGCGCCTGGCCCGGCAGCTTGACGACAAGGCCCAGGCGCGCATTGCCCAGGCCTCGGGCGGCGTGCCGGTGGGCGAGCTGGGCCGCGCCCTGATCGCCGCGCTCGACCCCGATGCCATCGTGCAAGCCGCGCTGGCCACCGCCCAGGCGCAAGGCATCAGCCGCCGCGAAGAAGACCTCAGCCCGCAAGAGATCGAAGCCGCCCGCACCCAGCGCGTGGCCGCCGCCTGCGCGCCCTTCGACGCGCCGGCCCTGCGTGACGAAATCGAAAACGCCCGCCGCGAGCGCGAGCAGCTCATCGACCACGTCAACCTCGATCAGGTCACCTACGCGGGCTTTTCAGAGCAGGCCGAGGCGCAGGCCCGCGTGGCCATACAAACCTTTGCCGACTACATCCAGGCCCACAAAGACGAGATCGCCGCGCTCAGCTTCTTCTACCAGCAGCCCTACCAGCGCCGCGCGCTCACCTTCGAGATGATCGAGGCGCTGCACGACCACCTGGCCCGCCCGCCGCTCATGCTCACCACTGAAAAACTCTGGGCCGCCTACGCCCGCGTGCAGGCTGGCCAGGTCAAAGGGGTAGACCGCAAACGCCAGCTCACCGATCTGGTCAGCCTGGTGCGTTTTGCCTTGGGGCTCGACGCAGAATTGAAGCCCTTTGCCGACGAGGTGGACAAGCGCTTTCAGGCCTGGATCTTTCGGCACAACGCCCAGCGCGGCACGGCCTTCAGCCCCGAGCAGACCGACTGGCTGCGCCTGATGAAAGACCACATCGCCAGCAGCTGCGCCATCAGCCGTGATGACTTTGACTACGCCGAGCTGGCCGGCAAGGGCGGGCTGCAAAAGGCCTGGAGTGTGTTGGGTGAAGACCTGGATGGGTTGATGCGTGAGATGAATGAGGAGTTGGTGGCGTGAGTGGGTTTCCGAAGATGGCGCTGGGGGAGCTTTGCGAAAAGATCACTGATGGCACGCACCACTCGCCGACCAATTTGCCAGCAGGGCAATACAAATACGTAACCGCCAAGAACATCAAATCTTGGGGGTTGGATCTAGCGAACCTGACCTACGTTGATGAGGCCACGCACCGAGAGATCTACAGTCGATGCGATGTTCGCAAAGGAGACGTTCTCTACGTCAAGGATGGCGCGACAACCGGTACAGCCTGTGTCAATCCACTGGATGAAGAGTTCTCGCTGCTATCAAGCGTTGGAGTTCTTCGGCCAGGCCCCGCACTGAAGTCCAAGTACTTGCTGTATGCGCTTCAAGAGCCGCACACGAAGTCCGTGATGATGGACAACGTTGCGGGGGTCGCAATCACACGGTTGACACTCAAGAAGCTCGCCTCCGCCGAGATTTTTGTGGCGCCGCCGGCGTGTCAGGATCGAATCGTTGCCACGTTGGACGAACTGCTCTCCGACCTCGATGCCGGCGTGGCCGAACTCCAGGCCGCGCAAAAGAAGCTGACCCAATACCGCCAATCGCTGCTGAAAGCCGCCGTCGAAGGCGCGCTCACGGCGGCTTGGCGCGCCCAGCACCCGCCTGCCGAGCCCGGCGCCCAACTGCTGCAACGCATCCTCACCGAACGCCGCGCCCGGTGGGAGGCCCGGCAGCTCGACCGGTTCAAGAGCCAAGGCAAGACCCCGCCCCCGGGCTGGCAGAAGAAGTACGTCGAACCGGTGCAGCCGGACACCACCGGTCTGCCGGCGTTGCCGCAGGGGTGGGTGTGGGCGAGCTTGTCCCAGGTCGGCTGGCTGGATCGAGGACGTTCCAAGCATCGTCCGCGCAATGCGCCACACCTTTACGGCGGGGCATACCCGTTTGTGCAGACGGGCGATATCCGACACGCTGACACCTTTTTAAAAGAGGTGGAAGCGACATACAGCGACGCTGGACTGGAGCAAAGTCGGCTGTGGCCGGTTGGAACGATGTGCATCACGATTGCCGCCAATATCGGCAAGACAGCCATTCTTTCAATGGCGGCTTGCTTCCCAGATAGCGTTGTTGGCTTTCTTGCCGGATCGAATGACGTGTCGATTAGATATGTCGAGTACTTCATGCGAAGCGTGCAGCAGAGGCTTGAAGACGAGGCGCCGGCCACGGCACAGAAAAACATCAACCTTGAAATTCTGGAGAAGGTGGCGATACCGGTTCCGCCGATTCAAGAGCAGCTTCAGATCGTGACGTTGGTCGACGACGCGATGAGTGGCGCTACTGAGAATGGGCACGCCATCGACTGGGCACTCAAGCAATCCACCGCCCAACGCCAAAACATCCTCCGCGCCGCCTTCTCCGGCCAGCTCGTGCCCCAAGACCCGCGCGACGAGCCGGCGTCCGCGCTGCTGGCCCGCATCCGCGCCGAGCGCGCCGCGCAAGCCCCCGCCCGCAAGCCGCGTGGGCGCAAGACGCAGGAGGTGGCATGAGCGCTGACGCGCAGCAGTTCGGTTTGTTCGACACCGTTGACGCGGGCACGGCCGACCTGCAATCGGCCATGCCGCCAGCGGGCAGGTTCAGCAACTTCGTGGTGTATGTGGACGAAAGCGGCGACCACGGCATGCAGACGCTGGACCCGAACTACCCGCTATTTGTGCTGGCCTTCTGCGTGTTCTACAAACGGCATTACGCCGAGAAGGTGGCGCCAGCCCTGCAGAAGTTCAAGTTCAACCACTTCGGGCACGATCTGGTCGTCTTGCATGAAACCGAGATCCGCAAAGAAACGGGCGCGTTCCGCTTCGTGAACCGAGACAGCAAGCAGCGGTTCATGAATGAGCTCACCGACATCATTGACGAGAGCAATTTCATATTGATCAGCTGCGTGATCGACAAGCAGCAATTACGCAGCCGGGGTGGCGTGCCCGAGAACCCCTACCACCTGGCGCTGGGTTTTTGCCTTGAGACGCTGCACGAGCTGATGCAAGAGAAAAACCAGGACGGCACCAAGACCCACGTTGTAGTGGAGTGCCGAGGCAAGAAGGAAGACCGAGAACTGGAGCTTGAATTCCGGCGCATTTGCGACGGCGCCAATCGGCTCGGCATTCCGCTGCCTTTTGACATCGTGTTTGCCAGCAAACTGGTGAATTCGTCGGGCTTGCAACTTGCCGATTTGGTGGCCCGGCCGATTGGCCTGAGTGTGTTGCGCCCCGGGCAACCCAACCGCGCCTTTGATGTGCTGCGACGCAAGTTCTTTTGCGCGGGTGGCCGAGGCAAGGTGGGCGAAGACTATGAAAACTGGGGGCTGAAGATCTACCCACCCCCAGAAAGCGAAAAGCCCCGGTGAACTCACCGAGGCTAGACGCCGACCGGGTTCTCCCAGTCCACTTCTGCAAATTCTAGGCTACGCCCATCCGTATTCGCAACAAATTCGCTTCATCTTTTTTTCATGGCGCCGCATAAAACCACACGAACGGGCTGGCAGAAAAATCACATGCAAAACAATGAGATAGCAAACGCCAGCACTGTTCGCCCCCCCGATTTATGCGCCGCTGGCCGGTTTTTATGCGCCAGCGCATAAATCTGGCGCCGACCGAACAGCCCCTTTGAAATAGCCCATGACCAAGCCTGTCTCACGCTCTGATCTGCTGATCACCGCCACGCACGAAGCCTGCCTGAAAGCCTTGGCCGCCGCGCCGGGTGGCCAGTTGCGTCGCCGCGACCTGCTCAAGGCCATCGAGCAGGCCGTGCCGCTGGACGCCTGGGCGCTGGAGGGCCTTGAAAACTCAGGCGTGCCGCGTTGGCACAAGATCTTCGGCTTCTCGTCGGTGGGCATGGGCAAGGCCGGCTGGGTGGTGAAAGAGCGGGGCATCTGGCGCATCACTCCCGCAGGGCGTGCGTTGCTCGCCAGCCCCCTCGAACCGCGCGCCTACCTGACCGAGCTGACCTCGCGCTATCAGGAATGGAAGAGCAGCCAGATCGCCACCACGACGTCCGGCGAGGCGGCCAACGCCACCGATGCAGGCCCCCTCGACGAGGGCTTGCTGCTGGCCGCGCCCGAAGAGCGCATCGAGCAAACGCTGAAGCTGGCACATGAAGACCTGGCCGCCGAATTGATCAGCACGGTGAAGTCTTGCGACCCCGAGTTCTTCGAGCGCCTGGTCGTCAAGCTGCTGCTCAAGATGGGCTATGGCGGTAGCCACCAGGAGGCCGGTCAGGCAGTCGGCCGCTCAGGCGACGGCGGCATTGATGGCGTGATCAACGAAGACCGACTGGGGCTGGACGCCATCTACATCCAGGCCAAACGCTGGGAAGGCTCGGTCGGCGAAGGCCCCATCCGCGATTTCAAAGGGGCGCTGGACGCCAAGGGCGCGCACAAAGGCGTGTTCATCACCACGAGCACCTTCACGCCCGCTGCCGTGCAGGCCGCGCGAAACAGTCGTTCGTACCGCATCGTGCTGATTGACGGCGCCCGTTTGGCCCAGTTGATGATCGAGCACGACCTGGGCGTGTCGGTGGCGGCCACCTACCAGCTCAAGCGCTTGGACAACGACTTCTTCACTGAAGACTGACATCTCGCCTAAGTCCGACGCGTTCGCAAATCCATACGTTTTTTAGTCCCAAGCTGTTGTTATCTCCCCTCTCCCCATGAACGCATCCACGCTCGTCCAGAAAGTCTGGAACTTCTGCCACACCCTGCGCGACGACGGCGTGGGCTATGGCGATTACCTTGAACAGCTCACCTACCTGCTGTTCCTGAAGCTGGCGCACGAATACGCCGAACCGCCCTACCGGCGCGCCACCCACGTCCCCAAAGGGTTCGACTGGGCCAGCCTGCGTAGCAAGACGGGCGAGCCGCTGGAGGCCCACTACCTGGCCACGCTGCACAAGCTGGGCAACGAGCCGGGCATGCTGGGCGCCATCTTCTTCAAGGCGCAAAACAAGATTCAAGACCCGGCCAAGCTGGCGCGGCTGGTGCAGATGATCGACGCTGAACGCTGGGTCAGCCTGGATGTGGACACCAAGGGCGACTTGTACGAAGGCCTGCTGCAGAAGAACGCCGAAGACACCAAGAGCGGCGCGGGCCAATATTTCACGCCGCGCGCGCTGATCGACGCCATGGTGGCCTGCGTGCGCCCCGAGCCGGGCCAGACGATTGGCGACCCGGCCTGCGGCACGGGTGGCTTCTTCTTGGGTGCCTACAAATGGCTCACCCGCCCTGGCGTGACGCTGAACAAGTCGCAAAAGGCCTTTTTGCGTGACGCTACCTTCCATGGCAACGAAATCGTGCCGGGCACGCGCCGCATGTGCCTGATGAACTTGTTCTTGCACAACGTGGGCGAGCTGGACGGCGAGCCGGCGGTGGAGCGCTCGGACGCGCTGATCACCGAGCCCAAGCGGCAGGTGGACCTGGTGCTGGCCAACCCGCCCTTCGGCAAGAAGAGCAGCATGACCATCACCAACGAAGAAGGCGAGGAAGACCGCGATGCGCTGACCTACGAGCGGCAAGACTTCTGGGAAACCACCTCGAACAAGCAGCTCAACTTCTTGCAGCACATCGTGAGCATGCTGAAGGTCAGCGGCCGGGCCGCCGTGGTGCTGCCCGACAACGTGCTGTTCGAGGGCGGCGCGGGCGAGAAGATCCGCCGCAAGCTGCTCGAAACCTGCGATGTGCACACGGTGCTGCGTCTGCCCACGGGCATCTTCTACGCGCAGGGCGTGAAGGCCAATGTGGTGTTCTTCGACAACGCGCCCAAAGACGGCCGCGTGCACACCCAGGGCGTGTGGTTCTACGACCTGCGCACCAACATGCATTTCACGCTGAAGACGCGCCCGCTGAAGTTCGACGACCTGCGTGATTTCATCAACTGCTACCACCCCGAGAACCGGCATGAACGGCAGGCGACGGAGCGCTTCAAGTTCTACAGCGTTGATGAGCTGCTCGCCCGCGACAAGGCCAGTCTGGACATCTTCTGGCTGAAGGACGACAGCCTGGACAACCTCGACGACCTGCCGCCGCCCGATGTGCTGCAGCAAGAGATCATCGAGCACCTCGAAGCGGCGCTGAGCGCCTTCCGCGAGGTGGCGGCCGCCTTGCCGCGCTCAGTCTGATTCAGCTTGGGCCGCCTGGGCCGCTCCATCGGGGCTCATGACTTGACGCCGTCAGGGGCGACCTCGCGCACGGCCGCCGAGTAGGCCGCGAAGAACTCGGGCAGCATGCGCCGCACCCGGCCGCTTTCGATCTCGACGCACACGAAGTGCGTGCGGCCGCGAAACACCGTCACGCCATCGCTGGCGCGCACGAACTGGTATTGCCGGTGCAGCGAGAGCTTGTCGATGCCCACCAGCCAGGTGCCGAGCACGATCTCGTCGCCCAGCCGTGTGGCCTGCAGGTAGTTCAGCTCGTGCTGCCGCACCACCATGCCGTGGCCCAGCGCGGTGTAGCGGTCGGGCCCCAGGCCGAGGTGGGTCGAATGCGCCCAGGCCACGTCTTCGAGCCATTGCAGGTAGACCACGTTGTTGGTGTGCTGCATCAGGTCGATGTGCTCGGGCTGCACCGTCACGACGAGGGTGTGCGGGTCGGGGCGATCCCACACGGTGGCGGGCAGGCTGGCGTGGCTCATGGTGGATGACCTCGGCAAGGGGGCGGATCAGCGTGCGGCGCGCGGCGCGAACTGCACGGCCAGCGTGCCGAGCGAGCCGGCGGCGTCGGCATAGTCGAGCGAGATGGGCGCGCCGGCCGGCAGCCAGAAGCTGCCCGCGTACGAGCCGGTGATGATGGCTTGGCCGGCACGCAAGCCCTGCCCACGCTGGCGCAGAAACTCGGCCAGCCAATGCAGCGGCTCGCGTGGCGCCGGGTTGGGGTGACGGCCGTCGAGGCGCTGCGAGGCTTGCTCGCCGATGGTGAGGGTCAACGTGAGCGCGGCGGCGCCGCGTGCGCGCGTGGCATCGACCTCAGGGCCCAGCCACAAGCCCTGGTTCACCAGGCCGTCGGCGAGCTTTTCTTCAAACGAGATCTCGGCGCCGTCGTCGAAGCGGTTGTCGATCAACTCCAGCGCCAGGTGCGTGCGGGCCACGGCGGCATCCACCTCGGCCGGCGTGTAGGGCACGGCGCGCGGCGGCAGGTCGCGGCCCAGCAAGAAGGCCAGCTCGGGCTCGACCTTGACCTGCGCGCGGCCGTCGATGGTGCGAGCAAAGGCCGCGCAAGGCGAGTGGCGCTCGATCGTGCCCAGGTGAATGGGCGCCAGCACCACCTTGCCGGGCGAGGGCGTGCCGCACTTCCAGCCGCCGATGGCCTCATCGAGCTGCGCGGTGACGGCGGCTTGCACCGCCAGGGCGGCGTCGAGATCGGTCGGGCGACAGGCCTCGGGCAGACGCGGCCCGGGCTGGCCGCTGCGGCGCCGCTCGGCCAGCAGGCGGGCGGCGGTGTCGATCCAGGTGGGTGCGGTAGCGGAGGTGGGGGAGGGGGTCATGCTCGGGCCTCCAGCGCGCGGGCAATGAAGTGGCGCGGCACGGTGGGCTTGGGCACCTTCACGCTGAACCAGCGGCGCACGTCGGTGTCCAGCCCGATGCCGTGCATGAAGTTGTAGATCGCCTTCTTGAGCGCCTCGCCCAGCACGTCGTGATCGACGCCGGTGGGGTCGATGAAGGCGATGTCATTCTTGGCAAAGCTCACCGGCGGCAGCGGCTGCAGCGTCACGCCGAATGCTTCGGGGTGCAGGCCCACCGGCGAGTGCACCGTGCAGGCGAAGCGGTGGAAGAAGCCCGACTGGATGCAGCCGGCCTCGAAGAGCTGGCGCACGTATTCGAGCGCGTCCACCGTGTCCTGCACCGTCTGCGTCGGGAAGCCGTACATCAGGTAGGCGTGCACCAGGATGCCCGCGTCGGTAAACGCCTTGGTGACGCGCGCCACCTGCTCGACCGACACGCCCTTCTTCATCAGCTGCAGCAAGCGGTCGGACGCCACTTCGAGCCCGCCCGACACGGCGAGGCAGCCGCTGTCGGCCAGCAGATCGCACAGCTCGGGCGTGAACGATTTTTCAAAGCGGATGTTGCCCCACCAGCTGATGCCGCTGCCGCGCGCGATCAGCTCGTGCGCCAGCGCCTTGAGCGACTTGGGCGGCGCGGCCTCGTCCACGAAGTGAAAGCCGGTCTGCCCCGTTTCGGCCACGATGGCCTCGATGCGGTCGGCCAGCACCGTGGCCGACGCGGCCTCGTAGCGCGAGATGTAGTCGAGGCTCACATCGCAGAAGGTGCACTTCTTCCAGTAGCAGCCGTGGGCCACGGTGAGCTTGTTCCAGCGCCCGTCGGACCACAACCGGTTCATCGGGTTGAGCATGTCGAGCAGCGAGAGGTAGCGACCCAGCGGCAGGCCGTCCCAGGTGGGCGTGCCCACGTCTTCAAAGGCGATGTCGGGCTCGGCGAAGTTCACGTAGCGCACGGTGCCAACGCCATCGATCTCGTCGCGCACAAAGGTGCGCTGCAGCCGCTCGCGCGAGCGCTGGCCCTGCAGGTGTTCGAGCAGCGACAGCAGCGGGCGCTCGCCGGCGTCCACCGTCACGTAGTCGAAGTAATCGAACACGCGCGGCTCGCGCAGTTCGCGCAGCTCGGTGTTGACGAAGCCGCCGCCCAGCACGGTGACGATGCCCGGGTCGTGCGCCTTGATCGCTTGGGCGATGCGAAACGCCGCGTAGACGCTGCCCGGGAAGGGCGTGGACAGCAGCACGACGCGCGGCTGGTGGCGCGCGATGGCGTCGAGCGTGAGCGCGCGCAACGTCTCGTCCACCAGGTTGAGCGGCGCGGCCAGGGCCTGCGCCAGCGGCTCGAAGGTGGCCTGACTCTGCGCGATCGACTCGGCATAGCGCACGAACTCGAAGCGCGGGTCGATGGCATCGCGCAGCACGTCGGCCAGGTCGTTGAGGTAGAGCGTGGCCAGGTGCTTGGCGCGGTCGGCCAGACCCAGCGCGCCGAAGGCCCAGCCCAGCGGGTCGCCGCCCTCGTCGTCCACGTAGGCGTCGAGCGACTCGAAGCGCGCGCCCTCGGGCAGGTAGCCGCGGCTGGCGATGCGGTGCGCCAGCGTGGGGTCGCGCCCCTGCAGAAAGGCGATGGTCGGGTCGATGGTGGCGCGGTAGCGCGCGAAGTGATCGACGAAGTGCCACACCTGCCGCGAGCGCGTGGCCTCGGGCTGCTGCACGGCCGCGTCGTAAACGGCCTGCAAGCCGCTGCGCGACAGCAGCCGCAGCACCAGCGCCAGGGCCAGGTCTTCC
>NZ_JAYSBZ010000084.1:0-11634 GCF_041915145.1 Aquabacterium sp.
GACGGCGGCAGGTTGATGTCGATGTTGAAATGCGACCACCCCACGCGGGCGGCCCAGTCGCCGCGCGACCAGCGGGTGGACAGCCCGACCGATTGGGGCACGTTGACCTGGGTGGCCGTCACGCCCAGGCTGCTTTTGCCGATCAGCCCTTCCACGTTGTACTCGTAGCCCCCCGCCTTGTCTTGCCAGAGGAAGGTGGCGCCGTCCAGGTGCGTGAACGGGTCGATTTGATACACCGCGGTGGGCGGGCGAACGGCGGTCTGGGTGTAGGCGATCTGGCGCGTGTCCGACATCGAGAAGATGGGCGCCACCACACGCCCCGCTCTCACGCCCAGGCGCGACGAGACGTCCCAGCTTCCGTAGGCCCACTCGACTTGCGGGCGCTGGCTGGCGTTGACGTCTTGCTTCGACATCAGCTGCAGCACGCCCTTGATCGGGCCGCTCGGGTTGACGGTGGCCTGCACCGCGAGCAGCGTGTCGGCGTCCCAGATCACGTGGTGGTCGGTCGCGCCATGGCTTTGCCGGATGTCGGCGCGAACCTGTGGTGGCGTCGAGCTGATGGCCGATGGAGGCGTGCTCGACGAGGCCAGGTTGGAGCTGAACGCCCCCAGCGTGCCGAAGCCCTCGATGCGCAGCAGGTCGTCGAAGAACGCGGTGGCTCGGGCCGGTGCCACGCAGGCACCCAGGCAGGCCAGGGCGATCAGGGTCTGGCGGGGTGGGCGAAACATCGATTCAGGGCGTCAGCACGACCTTGACGCTGCTGTCCAGCGCCGAGCGGTCGATGAAGCCGATGGCGCGCGGGTTGACCACCAGCACCTGCTTGACCTCGACGGCGTCATTGAGCTCGCGAGGGGTCGCGCCGCGACCGGTGAACGTCTGGCGGGCCCAGATGGCGCGCACCTGCGATTCGGAGCGCCCCAGCACTTTCATGAAGAACTCGGCCTTGTAGGGGCCGGGGCCGATGATGGTGGGGATGGCGGTGCTGCCGTCGGGGTACACGCGCGAGTTGCCCAGGTAGATGTCGGCCACCTGATCTTTGGTGAGGCTGGTGATCGGGCTCTGCGCTCCCACCACCACCACGATGTCGGCGCAAGCCATGGCGTGGATCGCGCCCAGGGCCGCCGCCACGCACCAGGCTTTCAAGTAGTTGAGTTTCATGCGGCCGCCCTCGATCAGAAGATGAAGTCCAGGTTGAGGGCGTAGGTGTTGATCGTGCCGCCGAAGGTGTCGTTCGGGATGTAGTACTGAACTTGCCCGCCCGCCGCGCCGACTCGCGGGTTGGCCTGGCGCAGCTGCGTCCATTGCGCCTTGAGGGCGGCCTTGGGCATGAAGTCCCAGCGCACGCCGACGGTCTGCTCGGTGCGATTCGGGCGACCGAACACCCGCGCGTCTTCGAGGTCGGCGATCGCGGCGCTGTTCGTCTGGTTGTGCAGGCCCAGGGGGGACTCGGTGTTGCGGGCGCGGCCCCAGGCCACGTAGGGCGTCCAGGCGTTGAAGCGCCAGCTGCCCAGCACGTAGTAGCTCTGGTAGCTCGGCGCCAGCAAGGTGGTGCCCTGGCGGTTGGCGAACTCGGCCAGCACGGTGAGGTTGTCGTGCTCCCACTGGCCGCCGAGCGTGAAGATGTCGAGCTTCTGGTCGGTCAGGCCGGTGCGCGGGCCCAGCACCGGCGAGTCGATGTTGATGGCTGCGTCCAGGCGTGCCTGGGCGCTCGGGATGAGATCGATGTTGACGTCGAGGTGCGACGCGCCGGCGCGCACGCTCCACTCGCCGCGCGTGACCCGCGACGACACGCCGTAGATGCGCGGCACCTTGAACATGCCGCTGGGCAGCTCGACGGACGTGCGACCGAACATGCCTTCGAGCTCCAGCTTGTAGGGGCCGGGGCGGCTTTTCCAGAGGGCGTTGCCGCCGTCGAGATGGGTGATGGGGTTCAGCGCGTAGACCGACGTGAACGGGCGCACCATGGTCTGCGAATACGCCACGTTGCGCGCGTCGGAGAGCATGAAGATCGGCGCCACCACCCGCCCGAACTTGAGATCGACCGTCGGTGCGGCCTGCCAGCCCAGATACGCCCATTCGACCTGAGGTTTCTGGCTGGCATGGATGTTCTGCTTGGACAGCAGTTGCAGCACGCCCTGCACCTCGCCATGCGGGTTCCAGGTGGCCTGCACCGACAGCGAGGTGTCGGCGTCGTAGATGACGTGGTTGTCGGTGGAGCCGTGGCTCTCGCGCACGTCGGCGCGCACCTGCGGGTCGACGTACGGGCGGCCCGCCGGGGTGGGCACCTTGCTCGAATCGAGGTCGGAGCTGAACGCCCCCAGCGTGCCGAAGCCCTCGACGCGCAGCAGGTCGTCGAAGAACTCGATGGCATGGGCGGGCGGCGCCCAGGCGCAAATGCAGGCCAGTGCGATCGAGGTGGGGCGGATGGCGCGGTGCATCGTGTCGTGCGGTGTGGTGCAGGGCGATGATGCTGGGGCCGGGGGGCGCTGGCGAGCGGCGTTAGCCTGCATTGACGTTGCGATGGGCGGCTGATAACCCCGATCGATGCCGGAGCCGGGGGCCGATCATTGGTCGCCCGGCGGGGCCATCAGCCGCACCGGGCTGATCTCGACGCTGCTCGCACCGTTGTTGACCCACACCGTGCCGTCTTGCACCGTGATCTGCAGTTGCATCGTGCGCTGCGTCAGCGCGGCCAGGGCCTGAGTCTGATCGGCCGGGATCTGCCACACCGTGAGGTTGGTGGCACGGGTGAGCTTGTTGGCAATGTTGCTCCACCACACCGGCGTGCTGGCCGCGTAGCTCCACACCGCCACGCGTTCGGCCCGGCTGCTGGCGCGGATCAGGCGGCGGTCGTCGGGCTGGCCGAGGTCGATCCACTGCACGATCTGGCCGGTCAGATCCTTCTGCCACAAGTCGGGCTCGTCGGGGTCGCTCAGCCCCTTGGTGAATTCGAGTGCGCCGTTGTGGTCGTCGGCCGGCACGCTCAGCGCGAACGCCAGGATCCGCACCATCATGCGCTCGTCGGTTTCGCTGGGGTGCTGGGCCACGGTGAGGGCATGGTCGGCGTACAGATTGCGATCCATGTCGGCGATCTGCAGCGTGGCTTTGAAGATGGTGGCTTTGAGTGCCATGGCGGTAATGCGTTCGGCGCGGCGCGTTGAAAGGGCTCATTACAGCAGACGCGCCGGATAATCCCGCCCCGTGAACAAGCCGGCCTCCACTCCTCCCCACGCTCCAGCCGCCGCGCCGCGCTCGCGCTGGTCGCTCTACCTCGACCTCATCCGCTGGGACCGCCCGCAGGGCTGGCTGCTCTTGCTCTGGCCCACGCTGATGGCGCTGTGGATGGCGGCGGGCGGCTTCCCCGGCTGGCACCTGCTGGCGGTGTTCACGCTCGGCACCGTGCTGATGCGCAGCGCCGGGTGCGCCGTCAACGACGTGGCCGACCGCGACTTCGACAAGCACGTCAAGCGCACCGCGCAGCGCCCCATCACCAGCGGCCAGGTGTCCGTCAAAGAAGCGCTGGCTGTGGGGGCGGTGCTGGCGCTGCTGTCGTTCGCCCTGGTGCTTACCACCAACACGCTCACGGTGCTGATGTCCTTCGGCGCGCTGGCCGTCACCATCGTCTACCCCTTCACCAAGCGCTTCATCTCGATGCCGCAGGCGGTGCTGGGCGTGGCGTTCAGCTTCGGCATCCCGATGGCTTATGCCGCGCTGCGCAACGCGGTGCCGCTGGAGGCCTGGCTGCTGGTGGTGGGCAACCTCTGCTGGGTGCTGGCCTACGACACCGAATACGCCATGGTCGACCGCGACGACGACCTGAAGATCGGCATCAAGACCTCAGCCATCACGCTGGGCCGTTTCGACGTGATCGGCGTGGCCGTGTTCTACGCCTTGGGCCTGGCGCTGTGGGCGCAGGCCGGGCGCCTGGCGGACCTGGGCTGGCCGTATGCGCTGGGGCTGGCGGCGGCGGCGGCGCAGGCGGTGTGGCATGTGCTGTTGATCCGCACCCGGCAGCGCGAGCGCTGCTTCAAGGCGTTCCGGCTCAATCACTGGGTCGGCTTGACGGTATTTGTTGGCGCCGTGCTGGCCACCATGCTGCACTGAAGGCTTGGGGGGCGCTCAAGAATCGGCCCCCGGCTCCGAAATCCTTCCGAATGGGTCGATGCTCGCCGAACGGTGGCGACGCGGGCCCGACTGCAATGATTTCGGGGGCGAATGTGGCCGTGACGCACGACTTGCCAGGCGATGTGGTGCCCCACCGCGCCGCCAGTGAACCCAGCGAGCGCAGCAAGAACACCAGCCGGGTGTTCTGGCAGCTCATGATGAAGGTCTGCCTCGTGGCGGCGCTCACGCATGCCGTGTTCGGCGTGCTGTTCTACGCCCTGGGCGCGTGGATGCTGGCGTGGGTCAACGTGGGCAGCGTCACGCTGTTTTTGGCCAGCTACGGCCTGATCCGCCAGCGTCGCAACCAGATGGCGGTGGTGCTGGTGTTCGTCGAGATCTTCGGCCATGCCGCGCTCGCCGTGCACATGATCGGCTGGGACAGCGGCTTCCACTACTACCTGCTGCTGGTGGCGCCGGTGGTGATCATGAGCAATCTGAGCAAGACCAGCCACAAGCTGCTGATGACATCGAGCGTGTGCGCCTTCTACATGCTGCTCGATGCCACCGTGCGGGCTTCTGCCCCGCTGCACACGCTGCACCCCGGCGTGCTGAACGCGCTGCGCTACTTCAACATCCTCGTCACCTTCGGGCTGCTCACCTACCTGGCCATGCTCTACCTGGGCATGATCAAGAAGGCCGAGAAGCAGTTGCTGGTGATGGCCTCGACCGACCCGCTCACCAAGCTCAACAACCGGCGGCGCGTCACCGAGATCATCGAATACGAGATCACCCGCAGCAAGCGCATGCCGCGCACCTTGTGCTTCGTGCTGGGCGACATCGACCACTTCAAGGCCATCAACGACCGCCACGGCCACGAGGGCGGCGACCAGGTCTTGATCGAGGTGAGCCAGGCGCTGCGCGCGGCGGTGCGCGAGCAAGACAGCGTGGGCCGCTGGGGCGGCGAAGAATTCCTGGTCGTGCTGCCCAACACCGAACTCGACGGCGCTGAGCTGGTGGCCGAGCGCATCCGCAACGCGCTCGGTGAGATGCAGGTGATGGCGGGCGGGGAGGCCGTGGCGGTCACCATGACGCTGGGGCTGTCCAGCTGCCGCGAGGGCGAGAACATGGAAGCCGCCATTGCCCGCGCTGATGAAGCGCTCTACCGAGGCAAGGCTGCCGGTCGCAACCGGCTGGAGCTGGAGCAGCGCGGCGTTTGAGACCGCGCCGCCCTGGCGAGCAACTCAGCGCCCGAACTCGTCGCCCAGCTCGCGGGCGCGTTGCTGCGCGGCTTTGAGCGCCTGCACGAACGCCGCCTTCACGCCGCTGGCTTCTAGCGAGGTGAGCGCCGCGTAGGTGGTGCCACCCTTCGAGGTGACGCGCTCGCGCAGCACGCTGGGCGGCTCGGTCGAGCGACGCGCCAATTCGGACGCGCCCGAGAACGTCGCCAGCGCCAGCTGCTTGCCTTGCTCAGGTGTCAGGCCCATCTGCTGCGCCGCTTCCATCATGCTTTCGACGAAATAGAACACGTAGGCCGGGCCCGAGCCCGACAGCGCGGTCACGGCATCAAGGTCGGCTTCGCGTTCGACCCACAGCACGTCGCCGGTGGGGGCGAGCAGCGCCTGCGCATCGGCCTTCTGCTCGGCGGACACAGCAGGGCGTGCGTAGACGCCGGTGATGCCCTGGCCGATCAGCGCCGGCGTGTTGGGCATGGTGCGCACGATGCGCTCGGTGCCCAGCGCTCGGGCCAGGTCGTCGCTGCGGATGCCGGCCATCACGCTGAGGTGCAGGGCTTGGCCCGTGTGCGGGGCGCAAGCCGTGGCCGCGTCCTTGAACTGCTGGGGCTTCACGGCCCAGACCACCGTGCGTGCCGAGGTCAGCGCGGCGCCCGGCTCGGCCAGCGTCTGCACGTCCAGGTCGCGGGTGAGACGCTCGCGCTGCTCGGCGCTGGGGTCGAGCACGAGGATGCTGCTGGCGGCCTGGCCCTGGCGGATCAGCCCGCCGATGATGGCGCTGGCCATGTTGCCGCCGCCGATGAATGCGATGTGGATGCTGGACATGTCGATGCTGCAGAGGGTTCGATGAGTGCACGCCACAGCGCGCGCGCGGTGCCGCCGAGTATGCCGCTTCGTCAACTGGCTTCGCCACAATGCGGGCACGTCATTGCGATGAGGGTTGCATGCAATTCATTCTGTTCGTCAAAGGCCGCAAGCGCTGGCTGTTTGCCTTGTGCGTCAGCGTGCTCGTGGGGCTGCTCGTGCCGCCGTCGGTCCGCCCCGTCACGCGAGCCCTGATCGGCTGGAACGTCGGCGTGGCCTGCTACCTGCTGTCGGTGTGGTGGATGATGCTGCGCGCCGAGCCCCGGCGCATCCGCCTGATGGCCGAGCAGCAAGACGAAACCGCCTACGTGGTGCTCACGGTCACCGTCCTGGCGGCCATTGCCAGCGTGGTGGCCATCGTGCTGGAGCTGGCCGACACGCAAGGCCTCAGCGGCCTGCGCGGCGCGGGACGCATGGCGATCACGGCGTCCACCATCATCGGCACCTGGCTGCTGATCCCGACGATGTTCGCCTCGCACTACGCCCACGAGTTCTACCTGGCCCCGGCCGACCGGCGCCCGCTGGACTTCCCCGACGCGCCGCCCCAGCCGCAGTACCTCGACTTCCTCTACTTCGCCTTCACCATCGGCGTGGCCTCGCAGACCGCCGACATCTCACTGCGCAGCCCCGCCATGCGCCGCGACGTGCTCGTGCAATCGGTGCTGTCGTTCTTCTTCAACGCCAGCATCCTGGGGCTGACGATCAACATCGCGGCGAGTTTGGTGCATCCGTGAGCCTCACGCGGTCGCCTCAACCGCTCGCCAACAAATCCGCATTCCCACTCGCCGCCGCCGTGTTGATGGTGAGCGTCTGCTCGGCGCAGAAGCGCAGCAGGTAGTGCGGGCCGCCGGCTTTGGGGCCGGTGCCGCTGAGGCCTTCGCCGCCGAAGGGTTGCACGCCGATCACGGCGCCCGTCATGTTGCGGTTGACGTAGACGTTGCCGACGCGCGCCTGCTCGGCGATGGCCAGGGCGCGGCTGTCGATGCGGGTTTGAATGCCGAGCGTGAGGCCGTAGCCCAGGGCGTTGATCTGCTCGACCAGCGCGTCGAGCTCGGGCACGGCGGTGCCGGGGCCCCAGCGCAGCACGTGCAGCACGGGGCCGAAGACTTCTTCTTGCAGCTCGCCGAGCTGGGCGATCTCGAAGACGGTGGGCGCGATGTGCTGGCCGAGGGGGTTGGACGCCAGCGGGGTGCAGGTGAGCAGCTGGGCTTCGACGTCGAGACGCTTGAGGTGGTTGCTCAGGTGGCGGTGCGCGGCGGCGTCGATGACGGGGCCCACGTCGGTCGCGTAGTCGGCCGGGTCGCCCAGGCGCAGCGCCTGCATCGCGCCGGCGAGCATGTCGAGCACGCGCTCGGCGATGCCGCTGTGCACGCACAGCACGCGCAGCGCCGAGCAGCGTTGGCCGGCGCTGCCGAAGGCGCTGGCCACGGCGGCGTCCACCACCTGCTCGGGCAGGGCGGAGCTGTCGACCACCAGGGCGTTGAGGCCACCGGTTTCGGCAATCAAGGGCACGATGGGGCCATCGGACGCGGCCAGCGCGCGCTGGATGAGTTTGGCCGTGCGCGTGGAACCGGTGAAGGCCACGCCGGCGCAGCGGGCGTCGGCCACCAGCGCGGCGCCCACGGTGGCGCCGGGGCCGTGCAGCAGGGCGACGGCATCGGCCGGCACGCCGGCTTGCAGCAGCAGATCGACGAAGGCGCGCGCCACGCCGGGCGTCTGCTCGGCAGGCTTGGCGGCCACGGTGTTGCCGGCCACCAGCGCGGCCACGACTTGCGCGCCGAAGATGGCGAGCGGGAAGTTCCACGGCGCGATGCACACGAACACGCCGCGCCCGCGCAGCCGCAGCTCGTTGCGCTCGCCGGTGGGGCCGGGCAGCTCGCGCGGCGCCAGGGTCAGCTCGGCCTGCTGGGCGTAGTAGCGGCAGGCGTCGATGGCCTCGCGCACTTCGGCCACGGCGTCGGGCAGGGTCTTGTGGGCTTCTTGGACGAGCAGGCCGCAAAAGCGCGGCAGCTCGGCTTGCAGCAGGTCGGCCGCCTTGCGCAGCGCGGCGCAGCGCTCGGCCAGCGGCGTGCGTTGCCAGCGTGGCGCGGCTTGCGCCAGTGCTCGCATGGCCTGGGCGGCGTCGGCCAGACTGGCGTGCTCCACGGCGGACACGGTGGTGCGGGCCACGGCTTCGAGCAGCGGGGCGCGCTGGCGGCGGCAGGCGAGGTCGAGCCCGCGCGAGTTGGGGCGACCGGCATCGGGGCCGCTTTCGTCGTTTGCAAACAGCTGCGCGGGCAGCGGCACGGTGGCGTGCTCGTTGAGGTGCAGCGGCGAGGCGAGCAGTTGGTCGAGGCTCACGCGCTCGTCGGTGAGCTGGTGCACGAACGAGGCGTTGGCGCCGTTTTCGAGCATGCGGCGCACGAGGTAGGCCAGCAGGTCGCGGTGTTCGCCCACCGGGGCGTAGACGCGCACCGGCCAGCGCGTGCCGCCGGGCGGGGTGTGGGCCAGCACCTCGCGGTGCACCGCCTCGCCCATGCCGTGCAGGCGCTGCCACTCGAAGGCGGCGGCCGGCGTCACGCCGTGGGCGGCCAGCTCGGTGTGGTCGGCCAGTTGCATCACGGCGGCCAGGGTGGTGGCGTTGTGGGTGGCGAACTGCGGATACAGGTGCGGCGCGTGGCCGAGCAGCGCGCGGGCGCAGGCCAGGTAGGCCACGTCGGTGTGGTTCTTGTGGGTGAAGACGGGGTAGGCGTCCAGCCCCAGCTCTTGCGCGCGCTTGATCTCGGCGTCCCAGTAGGCGCCTTTCACGAGCCGCACCATCAGGCGCAGCTGGTGCTGCCGGGCCAGTCGCGCGACCTCGTCGATCACCTCGCGCGAGCGGGTCTGGTAGGCCTGCACGGCCAAGCCCAGGCCGCGCCAGTGGGGGTGCTCGGCGGCCACGCGCTCGGCCAGCGCGTCGAACACGTCGAGCGAGAGTTCGAGGCGCTCGCTTTCTTCGGCGTCGATGGTCAGGTTGATGCCGGCGGCCGCCGCGCGGCTCGCCAGTTGCCAGGCGCGCGGCACCAGCTCGGCCAGCACGCGATCGCGTTGCGACTCTTCGTAGCGCGGGAACAGCGCGCTGAGCTTGACCGAGATGCCGTCCGCGTCTTCCGGGTGGGGCCCCGGCGGCTGGCGCTCGGCAAGCTGCTCGATGGCGTGGGCGTAGGACGCCAGATAGCGTTGCGCGTCGGCCTCGCAGCGGGCGCCTTCGCCGAGCATGTCGAAGCTGAAGCGCAGCGCGGCCGGGTGGGCGTGCTGCGCCGCGAGTTGGCGCTGGTGCTCGGCCTGGTTGAGCGCCTCGTAAATGTCGCGCCCCAGCACGAACTGGCGGCCGAGCAGCTGCACGGCCCGCACGGCGGCGGCCACTGTGGTCTGGGTGCCCAGGCGCTGCAGCAGGTTGCTGGCGCCGGCGTGGTCGAGCGCGCCCGGCTCGGGCAGCAGGGACTTGGCCAGCGCGATCACGCGGTTGGTCAGGCCGGTGAGCAGCGGGTGGGTGCTACCGGCGGCCAGGGCGCTGGCGTCGAAGGCGGCGCGGCCCAGCTGGTCGGCCGCCAGCGCGGCGGCGGTGTCGGTGTCGGGCACGCGCAACAGGGCCTCGGCCAGCCGCATCAGGGCGCGGCCCTCGGCGCTGGACAGCGGGTATTCCTGCAGCAGGGACTCCACCGCCCAGAACGGCGCCGGGTGGGCGCGCACCGCCTGCAACCAGGGGCGGGCCCGCTCGCGCACGGCCCACCAGTCGAGCTTGCCCACCAGCTCGGCCAGCAAAGCCTCAATCACCGGGCCTTCCGGCCGATAAGGATGAGGCAGCCGCTCGTGAAGGGGCGACCAGGTTGAGGCATCCATCACGTTTGCGGCTGACATAGGCGTCTCCTAAGGGGTGACGACGGGGGAGGGGTCGGCCGTTGTGTCGGCCTTGATGCGTGAACCAAAGATTGCCGTGCCAATGCGAACCATCGTGGAGCCTTCCAGAACGGCCGCTTCGAGATCGGCGCTCATGCCCATCGAGAGCGTGTCCACCTGCAACCCGGCCTGCTGCAATAGCAGCAGCAACTCGCGCGTGGCGCGCAAGGGGGCCCTTTGAGCAGCCAGATCCGTTTCGGGCTCCGGGATGACCATCAGGCCCCGCAGCCGCAAGTTGGGCAGGCTCGCCACTGCTCGCGCCAGCGCCAGGGCGTCGGCCGGCGCGACCCCGCTCTTGGAGGCTTCGCCGCTGACGTTCACCTGCACGCACACCTGCAGCGGCGGCAGGCCCGCCGGGCGCTGCTCAGACAGTCGCTGCGCGATCTTCAGCCGGTCCACCGTATGCACCCAGTCGAAGTGCTCGGCCACCGCGCGCGTCTTGTTGCTCTGCAGCGGCCCGATCATGTGCCACTCGATGCCCGCGCGCAGGTCGGCCAGCGCCGCGATCTTGTCAACCGCCTCTTGCACGTAGTTCTCGCCAAAGTGCCGCTCGCCCGCCGCAAAGGCTTCGCGCACGGCCTCGGCCGGGAAGGTCTTGCTCACCACCAGCAGCGACACGTCGCTCGCTGAACGGTCAGCCTTCACGCATGCTTGTCGAATGCGGCTTCGCACCGATTGAATGTTCTCTGCAATCATCGCGATAATCGATTTTCGGTTTCTAACTGTTTAGCAACCCAACACATCAAAACATGGACATCACCCAACTGCTGGCGTTCTCGGTCAAAAACAAAGCGTCCGACTTGCACTTGTCCGCCGGCCTGCCGCCCATGATCCGGGTGCATGGCGATGTGCGCCGCATCAACGTCGACCCGATGGACCACAAGCAGGTCCACGACATGGTGTACGACATCATGAACGACACCCAGCGCAAGATGTATGAAGAGGTGCTGGAGTGCGACTTTTCATTTGAAATTCAAGGCCTGGCGCGCTTCCGCGTCAACGCCTTTAATCAAAATCGTGGCGCCGGTGCGGTGTTCCGGACGATTCCGAGCAAGATCCTGACGCTGGAGCAGCTCAATGCGCCCAAGATCTTCGCCGAGCTGGCCCTGAAGCCGCGCGGCCTGGTGCTGGTGACCGGTCCGACCGGCTCGGGCAAGTCCACCACCCTGGCGGGCATGGTCAACCACCTCAACGAAACCGAATACGGCCACGTGCTGACGGTCGAAGACCCGATCGAATTCGTGCACGAGTCGAAGAAGTGCCTGGTCAACCAGCGCGAGGTGGGGCCGCACACCATGAGCTTCGCCAACGCCCTGCGCTCGGCGCTGCGTGAAGACCCCGACGCCATCCTCGTGGGCGAAATGCGCGATCTCGAAACCATCCGCCTGGCGCTCACCGCAGCCGAAACCGGCCACTTGGTGTTCGGCACGCTGCACACGTCCAGCGCCGCCAAGACCGTCGACCGGATCGTCGACGTCTTCCCGGCCGCTGAAAAAGACATGGTGCGCGCGATGCT
>NZ_JAYSBZ010000085.1:0-11581 GCF_041915145.1 Aquabacterium sp.
TGCGCCGTCGCAAGATCCGCAACAAGGTGCCGATGACCTTCGTGACCAGCGAGCCCTACGTGGGCCACATGGGCCTGGGCGGCGTGGGCGACTCGAAGGGCATGCTCGAATCGGAGCTGCGCAACAACGACATCAAGTGGATCACCAACGCCAAGGTCACCAAGGTCGAAGACGGCGTGATGCACGTCACCCAGCTCGACGATCACGGCCAGGTGCTCAAGGAGCACCAGCTGCCGTTCAAGTTCTCGATGATGATCCCGGCCTTCCGGGGGGTCGACCCGGTGGCCGGCGTCGAGGGCCTGTGCAACCCGCGCGGCTTCGTGCTGGTAGACGAGCATCAGCGCAGCCCCAAGTACCCCAACATCTATTCGGCCGGCGTGTGCATCGCCATTCCGCCCGTCGAGACCACGCCGGTGCCCACCGGGGCCCCGAAGACGGGCTACATGATCGAGACCATGGTGTCGGCCATCGTCGAGAACATCGCGTCCGAGCTGGCCGGCCAGGCCCCTCGCGCCAAGGGCTCGTGGAATGCGATCTGCCTGGCCGACATGGGCGACACCGGCGCGGCCTTCGTGGCCCTGCCGCAAATTCCGCCGCGCAATGTCAACTGGTTCAAGAAGGGCAAGTGGGTGCACCTGGCCAAGGTGGCGTTCGAGAAGTACTTCATCGCCAAGATGAAGAACGGCACCTCGGAGCCGATCTACGAGAAATACGTGCTCAAGGCTCTGGGCATCGAGCGCCTGGATCATTCATGAACCCGGCATGACCGAACGCCATCCGCCTCACTCCGATCACGCCGACGCCTCGCCGCACGTGGCGCGCTGGGCCGACACCCTGGTCGACCTCAACAAACGCATCGCGATGCTGGCGCGGCTGCTCGGCGCGCCGCTGGTGCAAGACGCTGACCTGGAGCGGCTGCTGGGCGCCGTCGAGGCCGCTCGCGGCTTCGACGGCACGACCGCCCAGCAGCGAGAGCATCGCGAGCACGACGAGTTGCGCGGCCTGCTCGCGCTGCGCTGCACGATGATGGCCCAGGTGATCGACGAGCTGGGGTTGGACCTGACGCACCAGCTCACCCAGGTGGTGGGCGAGCGCTTGCAGCGCATGGGCTTGTCGCCCGAGGCCTACGGCTTCTTGCTCAGCGACAAGATCGACCGCGCCGTCACAGCGGGTGCGTCACCAGCCGGAAGTCCGGGTCGTCCGCATAGCTCTTGACCGTGAAGCCCAGGCTGCGCATCAGGCGCAGCATGCCGTCGTTGTTGGTGAGCACCAGGCCGACGATCTCGCTGAGGCCGCGTTCGCGGGCCACGTCCATGATGCTTTCCATCAGCCGCGTGCCCAGGCCCTTGCCGTTGAAGTCGTCGGCCACCACGAGCGAGAACTCGCAGCTGGTCTGATCGGGGTTGGTGATGTAGCGCGACACGCCGATGATGCGTTCGCGCTCGACCACCTCGCCATCGGGCTGCGTCTCGCGTTCGTTGTAGACGGCCACCAGCGCCATCTCGCGGTCGTAATCGATCAGCGTGAGCTTGGCCAGCATGTTCGGCGGCAGCTCGGTCATGCTCGACACGAAACGGAAGTAGCGGCTCTCGGGTGACAGCTTCTGCACCGCCTCTTGCAGCATCTGCGCGTCGTCGGTGTGGATGGGGCGCACCGTGTACTCGCCGCCACCGGGCAAGGGCCAGACCTGCTCGAAGCGTGCCGGGTAGGGCAGGATGGGCAGGTGGCTGTAGGCGCCCGCGCGGCCGCCGATGGCATGCGCCGCGCTGTCGATGACGATGCGGGCATCGACCGCCACCGCGCCGTCGGCGTCGATGATGATGGGGTTGATGTCCATCTCGCGCAGCTGGGGCAGCTCGCAGAGCATTTCAGACACGCGCAGCAAGATGCGCTCGATCGCGTCGAAGTCCGCCGCCGGCAGGCCGCGCCACTCGCCCAGCGTGTGCGCCACGCGCGAGCGCTCGATCAGGCGGTGCGCCAGATACTGGTTGAGCGGCGGCAGCTCCATCGCGCGGTCGTTGATCAGCTCGATCATCGTGCCACCGGCGCCAAAGGCGATGACCGGGCCGAAGGCGTCGTCGGTGACCATGCCGATGTAGATCTCGCGGCCCGAGCGCGTGCGGGCCATCTGCTGCACCGTGACGCCGTTGATGCGGGCGTCGGGCCGCAGTCGTTTGACGCGGTCGATCAGGTCGATGTAGGTGTCGCGCACACCGGCGCCGTTCATGATGTTGAGCGCCACGCCTTGCACGTCGGACTTGTGCGAGATGTCAGGCGAGTCGATTTTCAACGCCACCGGAAAACCCAGCTGCGTGGCGATCATCATGGCCTCGTGCGCGCTGCGCGCCAGGATGGTCTCGGTAACCGGAATGTGGAAGGCCGACAGCAGGCTCTTCGACTCCATCTCGGTGAGCACCTTGCGGCGCTCGGCCAGCACGCTCTCGATCACCAGCCGCGCGCCCTCGATGTCGGGCTTGGCCAGGGTCGACAGCGGCGGTGGCGTCTGCTGCAGCAGCTTCTGGTTCTGATAGAAGGTGCTGAGGTTGCCGAAGGCGCCCACCGCCGCCTCGGGCGTGCGAAAGCCGGGGATGTTGGCGTCTTTCAAAACCGAGCGGGCGGCGACCACGGTGGTGTCGCCCATCCAGCAGGTCAGCAGGGGTTTGGACAAGCGCGGCTTGCACGCCACCACCGCCTGCGCAAACGCCACCGGGTCTTCGCCAGGCTTGGGCGAGTAGATCACCAGCAGGCCGTCGATGCCGGCGTCTCGGTTGGCGCCTTCGATGGCCGCCTGGTAATGCGCCGGGGTGGCGTCTTCGGCCAGGTCGATGAGGTCGGTGAGCGAGGCCTGCGCCGGCAGCGTGGCGGCGAGCGCCGCGGCGGCGTCGGCCGAGAGCTGGCCGAGTTCCAGATGGATGAGGTTGACCCAGTCGGCCGCCAGCACGCCGGGGCCGCCGCCGTTGGTGACGATGGCCAACCGCTTGCCCACGGGGCGGTAGCGCGAGGCCAGGCATTTGGCGGCCGAGAACATCTCGACGAACGAGCGCACGCGCACCGCCCCGGCGCGGCGCAAGGCCGCGTCGAACACCTCGTCGTTGCCGACGATGGCCGCGCTGTGCGTGCGGGCTGCCGCCTGCCCGGCCGGCCGACGCCCCGCCTTGAGCACGATCACCGGCTTGGCGTTGGCGGCCGAGCGCAGCGCGCTCATGAAGCGCCGGGCGTCGGCAATGCCTTCCATGTAGACCAGGATGCTCTGCGTCTTGGCGTCGTGAGCCAGGAAGTCGAGTGCCTCGGCCAACCCCACGCTGGCGTGCGGCCCGAGCGACACGACCGACGAAAAGCCCACCGCGTTCTTCGCGGCCCAGTCGAGCATCGAGGCCGTGAGCGAGCCCGATTGCGATACCAGCGCCAGCGGGCCGGCGCTGGCCAGCGGGCCGAGCGTGCCGGCGTTCAGCCCGAGGGCGGGGCGCTGCAGGCCCAGGCCGTTCGGCCCGAGCAGATACAGCCCTTCGCGTCGCGCCAGCTTGTGCCACGCGGCGGCCTGATCGGCGCCCACGCCGCTGGCCAGCACCATCACCGCCTTGCAGGCCATGCGCGCGGCCAGCTCGATGGCGGCGGGCACTTCGTCGGGCGGCAGCGCCACGATGGCGAGGTCGGCCTTCACATCCATGAGGTCGGCCAGGGTGCCGCTGGTTTGCGTCCCCATGAACTGCAGCGTGCCGCTGAAGCGCTGCGCCTTGAGCGCTTGCACCACCTGCGCGGCGTGAGGCGTGGTTGCTTCGTCGGGCTGCGACGCGCCGGCCAGAACCACGATGGAGCGGGGGGCGAATATCGGCGTGAGGTAGTGCTGATCCATGCTTTGCTTTCAGGCCCCGATCAGGGCTTTGACGTGGGCGGCCGCCGAGCGGCCCAGCGGGCTGAGCACGTAGCCGCCTTCAAGACACGAGATGACGCGGCCTTGGCAATGGCGCTGCGCCACATCCATCAGCTGCTCGGTCACCCATTCGTAATCGGCCTCGACCAGGCCGAGGTTGCCCATGTCGTCTTCGCGGTGGGCGTCGAACCCCGCCGAGATGTAGATGAGCTGCGGCGCGAACGCATGCAGCGCGGGCAGCCAGCGCTGCGTCACCGCGTCGCGAAAGGCCTCGCTGCCCGAGCGCGACGGCAGCCCGACGTTGACCATGTTGGGGCCGACCGCGTTCTCGCCGTTGAAGGGGTAGAGGCCCTTCTCGAAGATCGAGCACATCAGCACGCGCGGGTCGCCGCGAAAGATGTCTTCGCTGCCGTTGCCGTGGTGCACGTCGAAGTCGATCAGCGCCACGCGCGCCAGGCCGTGCACGTCGAGCGCGTGGCGAATGCCCACGGCCACGTTGTTGAAGAAGCAGAACCCCAGCGCGGCCGCGCGCTCGGCGTGGTGCCCGGGCGGGCGCACCGCGCAGAACGCCGTCCCCACCTGCCCGGCCAGCACCAGATCGGTGGCCTCGATCACCGCGCCGGCCGCCCGCAGCGCGGCGCGCAGCGTGTGCGGGCCCATGCTGGTGTCGGGGTCGATCTGCACGATGCCCTCGGTGGGCGCGCGGGCGAACAGCTCTTGCACGTAGAGCGCCGAGTGGGCCCGACCCAGCTGCTCGGGCGTGGCCAGCGGGGCGTCGTAGGGCACCATGTAGTCGAGCAGCCCCTTGATCAGCAATTGATCCTGGATGGCGCCCAGGCGCTGCGGGCATTCGGGGTGCTGAGCGCCCATGTCGTGTCGGGCGCAATCGGGGTGCGTGATGAAGGCTGCCAGCATCGGAGTTCCGCTCGGGCGCCACGCGGCGCCTCGTAGGTCTTGTCAGGCCGAGTCTAGAAACCCGGTCGCCAAAAGGCAATGCGGCGCCCTCGGGAACCGGGGCAATCCGCTCCTATTCACGCGGGGCATCGTCCGGGCGGGGTGCGTGCGATCCCCGATCGGGGGATGAATGTCGCCCGGCCCGGTTCATACCATGGCTCCACGCCGCTTGGAAGGCGTGGCGCGACGGGCCGGGCGCCCGCGGTCGCTGCGCGTTATCCCGCGGCTGCGCCGGGGCATTTGATGCTCGACAAGCCCGCTGGCGCCGCGTGGTCGCAGATTCCCCGATGCCGAGCGCAATCGGGGTGCGCCACCTGGTATCGACGATCCCTGAAGCCGTGACAAACCGAGGAGACGAGACATGAGCAACAAAGCCGCCGTACCGCACCGCGCCGTCCAGCGTCCAGCCGACTGGACGCTGATGTACCCCATCTTTGGCAGCCACATCCGGCGCATCGGCTGGGTCCGCACCTTCGCCGGCGGCCTGCCGATGTACCTGTGCATCCCGCTGCTGATCGTTCTGCACGTCACGGTGTGCGTGGCGGCTTACCAATGGCTGCTTCGCCCGCTGTTCGGCATTCCCCGCGTGCGCTGGGCCGACCACGTCATCATCGACCGCCACCGCATCGCGGGCATGAGCTGGTTCGACAAGTTCAACTGCATGTTCTGCGGCTACGCCAACGGGCTCGTCACCATGGCCAACATGGAGCTCGATCACCTGGCGCGCATGGACCGTCCGGTGCCGCTCTGGAAGCAGGCCGTGGCGGCGGTGGTCGCCGTGCTGCTGATGCCGCTGCTGGTGGTGTTCGAGGCGGGCGTGCAGATCATCTACAACCTCCTGGTGTCGCGTCCGCTGGGCATGCATCGCGTGTCGATCGTCGAGGCGCGCCGCGTGATGAGCCGGGCGGGCTACGCCGCGCAGCGCCCCTGGATCGCCCGCGTGCCCTTGCGCGCCGCCAAGAGCATCGTGCTGCGGTTCTCGATGGGGCTGGAGCAGATCGAATCGTCGTGGTGCCCGCTCAAGCACTTCGAGACGCGCGAGGGCATCGTCTACCCGAGGCATCACGACAAGTTCTTCGGCCCGCACGAGATCGAGCGGATGCGGCAGGTGCTGTCCACGGTTGGCACGGTCTCCGACCGCCGCCCGACCTGGTAAGCCGATTCGATTCCGCTCACGCAACGCCAGGAGCTGCCAATGGTTCAAGACAACGAAAAACTGAGTCGCCGCGGGTTCATGAAGGGCGCCGCCGTGGCGACCGGCACGGCGGTGGGCGCGGCCGCGCTGGCCGTGCCGCTGTCGCGTCACCCCGTGCTCGACGCCGAATACCCCGAAGTGCCCGAAAACAAGGTCGAGCTGCCGCCCAACGGCAAGAGCGTGCTCATCGTCGGCGGCGGGCTGTCGGGCCTGCAGGCGGGCGTCGAGCTCTCGGCGCGGGGCTTCAAGGTGATCATCCTCGAGCGCTCGGGCACGCCGGGCGGCAAACTCAAGTCGTGGCGCGACCGGCACTTCGGCCCCGCCGACGACCCGGCCAAGCAAGACCCGGCCTTCCCGGGGTACATCCGCGAGCATGGCATCCACGCCGTGTGGGGCTTCTATAACAACCTGCGCGAATTCATCGGGCGCCACGGCTGGCGCCTGGCGGACATGCCGGCCGATGCTTCGATCTACAACTTCCTCGACAAGGACGGCACCGAAAGCCATCTGCGCAACTGCAGTTGGCCCAAGCCCTACGACAAGATTCAGCTGCTGCTGAACGCGCGCGAGGTCAAGCACCTGCCGGAGTCCGAACGCAATGACTTCGTGCGGCTGGCCGTGCGGCTCATGAGCTTCAACTACGCCGACCCGAAGCAGCGGGCGTACATGGACTCGATGTCCTTTCTCGACTACGGGCGCAAGCTGGGGGTGTCGGAGACCCTGATCCACAAGATCTGCGACAGCCTGCTCGAGATGGCCTACTTCGACAACGTCGACAAGGTGTCGGCCCTGACGCTGGCCAACATCTTCCAGCTCGTCGCGGGCTCGGCCGACGACATGAAGGTCAACCTCTACATGAACCCGGTGGGCGAAACCTTCGTGCAGCCCATGGTGGACTACATCCGCGCTCACGGCGGCGAGATCCACTACAACACCGAGGTCACCGGCTTCGAGAAACAGGGCAATCGCATCGCCCGCGTGCTGGCGGGGGAGGTGTCGTCCAGCTCCGGCAAGGTGCGCCGCTGCTCGGTGTGCGGCAACCTCATCTTTGAAGGCATGGAGGCGGGGCACGAATGCCCGTTCTGCGGCGCGCACGCCGACATGCTCCACGACCTGGGCGACGACGAGCGCCGCCCGCGCGCCTGGAGCGCCGACTACTACATATCGGCGCTCGACATACCTGGCGCGCAGCGGCTCGTCGGGGCCAACCTGCAGACGCTCGGCGAGGTGCCCTACTTCAAGAACATCCTCGACCTGCACCCGAAATCGGTGTACGTCACCAACCTCTGGTTCGACGGCAAGGGCTATTGGGAGCGCAAGATCCGCGACGCCGACGGGCGCCCGGCGGTGTGCTTCTTCGCCACCGGCTTCCAGCATCTCGGCATCACCATCAACCGCTCGCTGCGCGTGCCCTTCCCGGATCACAAGCTGATGGCGTGGTCCACCGAGTTCCCGGATCGCGACGTCACGGTGATCGAGACCCAGATCGCCAAGACCGATCAGGTCAGCGGCCTGAGCACCGATGAGATCGCCGGCCTGTGCTATCAGGAGCTCAAGGCCGTCATCCCCGATCTGCCGCCGCCGCGCGGCGCCTACGTCAACCGCTGGCACACCTACACCGGCTACCACGTGGGCGACGAGCAGCGGCGCCCGCCGGTGCAGTCGCCGATCGACAACCTGCTGTTCATCGGCGACCTGTCCTTCGTGCCGCACCCCGCGGTGTTCATGGAAAAGACCAACGTCACCGCCAAGTGGGCGACCAATCTGATCCTCGAAAAGGCGGGCATCCAGAACGGACGCATCACCATCCTGATGTCGGGCACCCCGAGCGTGGTGACCGACCTGATGCAGGCCACGACACGCGTGCAGATCTGACGCGCCCCACTCACTCAAGGACTGGAACATGAGCATCGAAGTCTTGACCGCATCCCCCGCCGGTTCTCGCATGGAGGCGAGCGCGCCGAAGCAACGCCGGCCCAGCTCGTTTCTCAAGGGAATCGTGCAGACCGAGTTCCCGATGGAGCCGTTCGACCGGGTGGGCATGCTGCCCGTTTTTTACTACGACAACTCCTCGATGACGGCGGTCTTCACGGCCTCGACCCGCAAGGTCCGGGCCCTGCTGCCCGACCCCGACATGCACCCGATCGAATTGTGGCCGGGCCGCTGCGTGGTGGCGTTCAACGCCTTCGAGTACCGCGATACCGACATCGATCCGTACAACGAATTCAGCATCTCGTTCCTGATGAGTTACGGGCGCCGCACGCTGCCGGGCATCGAGCTGCTGCGCGGCATGGCGGGCCGGTGCTTCGAGGCGTACGTCTGGCAGCTGCCCGTCACCACCGAGATCGCCCGCTGGGGTGGGGTCGAGCTCTACGGCTACCCCAAGTTCTTGGCCGACATCGAGTTCAGGCATGCGCCCGAGCGCACGTCGTGCAAGCTGTCGGTGGGCGGGCGGCACATCCTGACGCTCGATGGCGAGGTGCTCAAGGGCGCCCCCGCCAAGCTGCTGCGCTATCGCGCCTATTCGATGAAGAACGGGGTGCCGCTGTGCGCCAACGTCTACACCAATCCGCTCGAGTACGCCGAGTCGATGTCGCGCGGCTCGGCCAGGCTGACCTTGGGCGACCACGACATCGCCCGGCAGTTGCAGGGCCTCGACCTGTCCGCGTCGCCGCTGATGTATCAATACTGTCCGCGCAACGAGCTGGTGCTGTTCGGCCCCCGCAACCTGATCGACAACTGACGCGCGGCTTCGGCGCCACGCGGGCAGGCTCATGCGCGAGCTCCACACCGATTTCGTCGGGCTGCACACGATCTGGCCGGGCGCCGACGGCCGTCCGGCCGCGCGCAGCTATCTCGATTCCGCCGCCACCACGCTGGCCATGGGCCACGCGCTCGAGCGGCGCGACCGGCTGCTGCGGCATTACGGCAGCCCGCACACCGCTCTCAACGCGGCGTCCGCGCTGTGCGTCGAGGCCCTGAAGCTGGCGCAGGCTACCGTGCTGCGCTTCTTCGGCTTTCCGCCCGACGACTACCACTGCATCTTTCTCGGCTCGGGCGCCACCGGGGCGCTCAACCGCGCGGCCGCGATGCTGGCGCGCTTGCATCGAGACCGGCGCGGCGTGGCGCTGTCCATGATGGAGCACCACTCGAACGACCTGCCGCATCGGGCGGCCTGCGAATCGGTGTGCCACGTCCCGCTCGCGGCGAACGGCGCGCTCGATCTTGCCGCGCTGGAGCGCGCGCTGTCTGGCGGCCGGGTGGGATACGTCGCGATCACGGCCTGCAGCAATGTCACCGGCGCGCTCACCCCGCTGGGCGATGTGGCCGATCTGGTTCATCGCCATGGCGCGCATTTGCTGGTCGATGGCTCGCAGATCGCCGTGCACCGCCGACTCGATGCACCCGGCGCCCTGGACGCCTTCGTGTTCTGCGGTCACAAGGCCTACGCGCCGGGCACGCCGGGCGTGCTCATCATGCGCAAGAGCCTGCACGACGCGGCCGGCCCGGTGGAACTGGGCGGGGGCATGGTTCGGCGCGTCAGCGAGCATGCCTTCGAGTTCGCCGCCGACCCGGCGGATCGCGCGCATGCGGGCACGCCCGACGTGCTCGGTGCCTTTCAGATCGCGATGGTGCTCGACAGGCTCGACGAGCACGGCTTCGATCGCGTGATCGCCCACGAGCAGGCGTTGACGCATCGCCTGCTGGACCAGCTGCGATCCATGGCCGGGGAGGTGGTGCTGTATGGCGATCCCGATCCGCGCCAGCGAGTGGGCGTGGTGTCGTTCAACGTTCGCGGGCTGGACCACCCCGTGGTGGCCTGGGCCTTGTCGAGCTGCTTCAACATCACCGTGCGCAATGGCTGCTTTTGCGCGCAGCCGTACGTGCGCGAGCTGCTCGGGGTGGGGCAGGATCTCGACGCCGTCGACGCCGTCGACGACGCATCGTTGCTCGGTCTGGTGAGGGCGAGCATCGGGGTCTACACCTCGGCGCAAGACATCGACGGCTTGACGCAAGCTCTGCGAGACATCGCCGCGCGCCCCGATCACTACCGCCGCTGGTTCCGCTCCAGCGAGGCGCATGGTCGAGACCGCGGCCGTGAAATCGCGCGACGCCAGCTCGACGCCCTTTGCCGGTTAGGCTGAGTCCGCCCCTTGCATTCTCTGCCGACGAGAAAAAGCCGCTCTCGATGGAGCGGCTTTTTGCTGCGACGCGGCGCCTCAGGCCACGGCTTGGTGCCTCGCGGCGGAGTCGCCGGCGCGGGCATCGGTGTCGAGCCCCTGCCGGAAGATGCACAGCCGCTGATCCAGATCCTGCAACTCGCCCGAGCGGCGCAGGCCGGACAACACGCGGCAGGCCGTCTCGATGGTCAGGGCGCACAGATCGGAGATCTGGTTGAGCGTCGGCAGATGAAAGGCCTCGCCCGGCTCCACCAGCGACAGCCGGGCCGATTCGCGGCACAACTCCATCAACCGAGACACCCGCTGAGCGGCGCCGCCTTGGCGCAGGCTGAGCACATTGACTTGCCGACGGAGCATGGTCAGCCAACTTTGCATCAGCTCCGACTGATAGGTCGGGCTGGAATTCGGCAAACAGGGCTGAAGCGTGCAGGGCACCAGCGCCGTGGCCGTGAACGAGTAGACGTCCGTCACCAGCAGCTCGGCGCCGATCAGATCGCCGGGCAGGAGCAGGCCGGCTAGCTGCATGCCGTCGGCGGCTGGCACGTCCAGACGAACCATGCCCGTCTGGAGGCGATAGAACTTGCCCCAATCCCGCGCGGTGAGGATCACGGACCGGGGAGGCACCTGAATCGAGGGAATTTCGATGCGAGCGTCCGAATGGACTCTCGCGCCCGCACGCGCGTGCGGCGCAACACAAGAGAGGTTGGCAATCACAATGTTCTCCTGACACGACCGATGACCGCGCGTCGGCCGCGCGATCACTCAAGACGCACTCGCACGCGGCGAGCGATCGACAGAAAAGGTCAGGAGACGGACGGCGGTGCGCGCGGCAGCGCCGTAATCTCGACGGAGCCCGCCCACGGCTCGACTTCGGCCATCAGCGGCTGGAACGCCGCATTCAGGCTGCCAAGCGAAAACTGGATGTCGACGGGCAAGAGCCCGAATGATCCGGCGTGAGTCGCGCAATACGCGCAGGCCTCGAACCGCGCGACGGTCGGCGCCTTGCCGTGCTCGAAATGATCGGCTCGAACGTGGCGCGATCCGCAGATGTCGAGAGCCGAAACCCCCGAAACGCGCCGCTCGGAACCCAGCGCTTGCGAAATCGCCGGCGCCAGCGCGCCCGCCCAGATCGCCAGCAAGGCAATCCAGACAGACCAGCGAGAGTGGCGGCGGGCAAATCGCATCTGGTCAGTCTATTTGAAAAACGCGAAGGCGCGGGCCTTTGCGCATTGATGCTCGTCAACCGCGCCTGGAGGCTGGCTGCGTGGGGCGGTTCGGTCGCGTTGGTGTGCCGGCATGGGCCCTGCGGCTGTTTTTGGCAGAAGAACCGAGCGGGTTTGCGACAAGAAAGATAGTAATAAGTTACTATATTGCATATGA
>NZ_JAYSBZ010000086.1:0-11259 GCF_041915145.1 Aquabacterium sp.
ATGGGCATGTCGCTGCTGCTGCAGACGCTGGCCATGATGATCTGGAAGCCGACCTACAAGTCCTTCCCCACCCTGCTGCCCGACGAACCGTTCGACCTGTACGGCGCCAGCATCAACGTCACGCAAATCGTGATCCTGGTGGTGACGGCGCTCACGCTGGCGGGCCTGATGCTGCTCGTGCACCGCACCCGATTGGGCCGCGCGATGCGCGCCACGGCCGAGAACCCGCGCGTCGCCCAGTTGATGGGCGTGCAGCCCGACCGCGTGATCTCGGCCACCTTCGCCATCGGTGCCGCGCTGGCCGCGCTGGCCGGCGTGATGTGGGCCGCCAACTACGGCTCGGTGCAGCACACCATGGGCTTTCTGCCCGGGCTCAAGGCCTTCACGGCTGCCGTGCTGGGTGGCGTCGGCAACCTGGCCGGCGCGATGGTGGGCGGCGTGCTGCTGGGTCTGATCGAAACCCTCGGCGCCGGCTACATCGGTGAGCTCACCGGTGGCGTGCTGGGCAGCCAGTACCAAGACATCTTTGCGTTTCTCGTGCTCATCCTGATGCTCACGCTGCGCCCGCAAGGTCTGCTGGGCGAGCGCGTGGCCGACCGCGCCTGATCGCCTTCGACTGCCCCATGCAGAACCATCGCCTTCCGACCTTCCTGCTGAGCGCCCTCGCCCTGCTGTTCACGCCTCTGTTGGCTCAGCATTTCGGCTTGGCCTGGGTACGCATCATCGACCTCGCCCTGCTTTACGTGCTGCTGGCGCTGGGGCTCAACGTGGTGGTGGGTTACGCCGGCCTGCTCGACCTGGGCTACATCGCGTTCTACGCGCTGGGCGCCTACCTGTTCGCGCTGCTGGCGTCGCCGCACCTCACCGAGACCTTCCCGGCCATCGCGGCGCACTTCCCCAACGGCCTGCACATCTCGGCCTGGGCCGTGATCCCGCTGGGGGCCGGGCTGGCCGCGATCGCGGGGGTGTTGCTCGGCGCGCCCACGCTCAAGCTGCGCGGCGACTACCTGGCCATCGTCACGCTGGGCTTTGGCGAGATCATCCGCGTCTTCATGACCAACCTCGATGCGCCGGTCAACCTCACCAACGGGCCCAAGGGCATCGACCAGATCGACAGCCTGCGCGTCGGCGCGCTCGACCTGGGCCACCCGATCAAGGTGGGCGGCTTCGAGCTGGCCTCGGTGACGCTGTACTACTACCTCTTCCTGGCGCTGGTGGTGCTGAGCGTGGTGCTGAGCCTGCGCCTGCAGCGCTCGCGCATCGGCCGCGCCTGGATGGCCATTCGTGAAGACGAGATCGCCGCCAAGGCCATGGGCCTCAACACGCGCAACCTCAAGCTGCTGGCCTTCGGCATGGGCGCCACCTTCGGCGGCATGGCGGGCGTGCTGTTCGCGGCGTTTCAAGGCTTTGTGTCGCCGGAGTCGTTCACGCTGCAGGAGTCGGTGATGGTGATCGCGATGATCGTGCTCGGCGGCCTGGGCCACGTGCCCGGCGTGATCCTGGGCGCCTTCGTGCTGGCCGCCCTGCCCGAGGTGCTGCGCTACGTCGGCGGGCCGCTGCAAGACCTGTCAGGCGGCCGCATCGACGCCGCCATCCTGCGCCAACTGCTGGTGGCGCTGGCGATGATCGTGGTGATGCTGCTGCGTCCGCGTGGCCTGTGGCCGTCGCCCGAGCATGCAGCCCAGCCCACGGCGGGAGCCTCGCGATGAGCGCGCTGCTGCTCGACGTGCAGGGCGTCTCGAAGCGCTTCGGCGGCGTCCAGGCCCTCAACGACGTGAGCCTGCAAGTGCACAAGGGCCAGGTCTACGGCCTGATCGGCCCCAACGGCGCGGGCAAGACCACCTTCTTCAACGTCATCACCGGCCTGGTGCCGCCCGACTCGGGTCGCTTCGAGCTCGGCGGGCGCGCCTACAAGCCCAGCGCCGTGCACCGCGTGGCCCAGGCGGGCATTGCGCGCACCTTCCAGAACATCCGTTTGTTCGGCCAGATGACCGCGCTTGAAAACGTGATGGTCGGCCGCCACGTACGCACCCGCGCCGGCCTGCTCGGTGCGGTGCTGCGCACGCCGGGCTTCAAGCGCGAAGAAACGCAGACGGTGGAGCGCGCCCAGGGCCTGCTCGAACTGGTCGGGCTCGGCAACCAGGCCGCGCAAGCCGCGCACACCTTGAGCTACGGCGACCAGCGCCGGCTGGAGATCGCCCGCGCCCTGGCCACCGAGCCCAAGCTGATCGCGCTCGACGAACCCGCGGCCGGCATGAACGCCACCGAAAAGCTGCAACTGCGTGACCTGATCGAAGCCATTCGCGACCAGGGCAAGACGGTGCTGATCATCGAGCACGATGTGAAGCTGGTGATGGGCCTGTGCGACCGCGTGACCGTGCTCGACCAGGGCCAACGCATCGCCGAAGGTACGCCGGCCGAGATCCAGCGCAACCAGCAGGTGATCGAGGCCTATCTGGGCAGCGCGCACCAGCCGTATGAAGCCGAGCACGAGGGCCCGATCGGCGACCCGCTAGTCGGCGACGACGCCCCCAACCCGGAGCCTGCCTCGTGAGCGCCGCCCCCCTGCTTGATGTGCGCGACCTGCGCGTGGCCTACGGCGGCATCCAGGCCGTGCAGGGCGTGAGCCTGCGGCTCTACCCCGGAGAACTCGTTTGCCTGATCGGCGCAAACGGCGCGGGCAAGAGCACCACGCTCAAGGCCATCACCGGCCTGCTCAAGCCGCAAGCCGGCGAAGTGCATTTCGACGGCCAGCGCGTCGACACCGGCGCCGCCTGGCAGCGCGTGACGCAAGGGCTGGTGATGGTGCCCGAGGGCCGCGGCATCTTCGCGCGCATGACCATCGAAGAGAACCTGCGCATGGGCGCCTACCTGCGCGACGATGCCGAGGCCATCGAGGCTGACATCGAAGCGGTCTACGCGCGATTCCCGCGCCTGAAAGAACGCCATCGCCAGCTCGCCGGCACCTTGTCGGGCGGCGAGCAGCAGATGCTGGCGATGGGCCGCGCGCTGCTGGCCCGCCCCCGGCTGCTGCTGCTCGACGAGCCCTCGATGGGGCTGTCGCCGATCATGGTCGACAAGATCTTCGAGGTGGTGGCGGATATCGCCGCCCAGGGCGTGACGGTGCTGCTGGTCGAGCAGAACGCCCACCGCGCCTTGCAGATGGCGCAGCGCGGTTATGTGATGGACACCGGCCGCATCACCCTCGAAGGGCCGGCGCAACAGCTGCTGGACGACCCCAAGGTGCGCGAGGCTTACCTGGGGCTTTGATCGCGCCGGGGCCCGGGCGCCGACTGTGCCATTTTGGGTCAGTAGTTCGCCTGTTGCCCCGCACCAGCGGGCGTTCCACGATGCTGGGTTCCTTTGGAGTCCGCGATCATGACCAGCCCCAGCCACCCCGCCAGCATCTACGACCAAGACCTGCCCCGCAACGAGGCCAACCACAGCGCGCTGTCGCCGCTGGTGTTCATCGAACGCGCGGCGCGCGTCTACCCGGACCGCCTCTCGATCGTGCACGGAGCGCTGCGCCACACCTGGGCGCAGACCTACCAGCGCAGCCGCCAGCTCGCCAGCGCCCTGCACAGCCACGGCATCGGCAAGAACGACACGGTGGCCGTGATGCTGCCCAACACGCCGCCGATGGTGGAGGCGCACTTCGGTATCCCGATGGCGGGCGCGGTGCTCAACACGCTCAACACCCGGCTCGACGCCGAGGCGCTGGCCTTCATGCTCGACCACGGCGAGGCCAAGGCCATCCTGGTGGACCGCGAATTCGCCCCCGTGGTGGCCCGCGCCATCGCGCTGCGCACCAGCCAGGCGCCGCTGCTGGTGATCGACGTGTTCGACACGCTCTACTCGGGCACCAACGAGCGCATCGGCAGCATCGAATACGAGGCCTTCATCGCGCAAGGCGACGCCAGCTTTGAATGGCAACTGCCGGCCGACGAGTGGGACGCCATCGCGCTCAACTACACCTCGGGCACCACCGGCAACCCCAAGGGCGTGGTCTACCACCACCGCGGCGCGGCCACCAACGCGGTGTCGAACATCCTCGAGTGGGACATGCCCAAGCACGCCGTCTACCTCTGGACGCTGCCGATGTTCCACTGCAACGGCTGGTGCTTCCCGTGGACGGTGGCGGCGCGCGCCGGCGTGAACGTGTGCCTGCGCAAGGTCGACGCCCTGGCCGTGTTCGACGCCGTGCGCAACCACGGCGTCACGCACCTGTGCGGCGCCCCGATCGTCTACAACACGCTGATCGCCGCGCCCGACGCCGTCAAGCAAGGCATCAACCATCAGGTCAAGGCCATGGTGGCCGGCGCCGCGCCCCCGGCCGCGATGATCGAGGGCATGGAAGCCCTGGGCTTCGACATCACCCACGTCTACGGCCTCACCGAGGTCTACGGCCCGGCCTCGGTGTGCGCCAAGCACGAGGCCTGGCAGCAGCTCGACGTGAGCGAGCGCGCCCGCCTCAACGCGCGCCAGGGCGTCAACTACCACCTGCAGCGCGCCGTGACGGTGCTCGACCCCATCACGATGCAACCGGTGCCGGCCGATGGCGAAACCATGGGCGAGATCATGTTCCGCGGCAACATCACGATGAAGGGCTATCTGAAGAACCCATCGGCCACGCAGGCGGCGTTCAAGGGCGGCTGGTTCCACACCGGCGACCTGGCCGTGATGTACCCCGATGGCTACGTGAAGATCAAGGACCGCAGCAAGGACATCATCATCTCGGGCGGCGAGAACATCTCGTCCATCGAGGTTGAAGACGTGCTCTACCGCCACCCCGCCGTGATGGCCGTGGCCGTGGTGGCCAAGCCCGACGACAAATGGGGCGAAACGCCCTGCGCCTTCGTCGAGCTCAAGCCCGGCGTTCAACTCGCGCCCGATGAGCTGATGGCGTTCTGCAAGCAGCACCTCGCCGGCTTCAAGGTGCCGCGCGCCATCGTCTTCGGCGAGCTGCCGAAAACGTCCACCGGCAAGATCCAGAAGTTCGAGCTGCGCAAGCGCGCGGGCTCGGCCGATGCCATCAACCCCTGAGCGACCGCACCGAAGGACTGGCATGACCCTCATCGTTCAAGGCGGCAAAGTGCACCTCGTTGACGAGGGCCGCGGCACCCCCACGCTCTTTCTGCACGGCAACCCCGATTCGGCGGACGTGTGGCGCGGCGTGATCGCCGACATGAAAGGCGAATACCGCTGCCTGGCCCCCGACCTGCCCGGCTTCGGCCGCTCCGAGGCACTGGCCAACTTCGACCCCTCGGCCGACGGCGTGGCGCGCTGGGTGGACGACCTCGTCACCGCCATCGGCATCACGGAGCCGCTCAACCTGGTGGTGCACGACTTCGGCGGGCCCTTCGGGCTGGCGTGGGCCGTCAAGCATCCGCACAAGGTCAGGAGCATCGCCGTGCTCAACACCGTGTTCCACGGCAGCTACCGCTGGCACTTCTGGGGCCGCGTCTGGCGCACGCCGATCCTGGGCGAGCTGAGCATGCTGTTGATGAGCCGCTTCGCCCTGCGCCAGGAAATGCGCCGCGGCTCGCCCTCGCTGACCAACGCGCAGATCGACGAAGCCTACGCGCTGATGTCCCCGGCGATGAAGCAGACGGTGCTCAAGCTCTACCGCGCCACCGACCCCGCCAAGCTGGGCGACTGGGAGCAGCGCCTGCTGGCCGTGACCGCGCGAGTGCCGACCATCGTGGTGTGGGGCGATCTCGACCCATACATCAGCCGCCACTACGCCGACCGCTTCGGCGCCCGCCGCGTGCTGCACTTCAAGCAATGGGGCCACTGGATGCAGATGGAGTCGCCGCACGAGGTGGCCGACGAACTGCTGGCGTTCTTCGGCGAGCACGCCGCGCCGATGCGCAAGACGGGTTGACCCGCGCCGCTTCGGCGCCCCGATCAGCCACGGGAGCGTGAAATGGCTGGCAGAGGCCCGCCTTCTTCAAATTGTCATGAAGCACGCGGCGGCGTAATCTTGGCGATCTGACCAACCTTGCCTGATCGTCATGGACAAGACCACGCCCCCACGCCGCACCCCTCGCGCCAGCCAGACCACCAGCCCGCCGCTCGCGCCCACCGCTCGCGCCAAGCCGGTCCGCAAGACGCGAGCCGCCGCGCGGCGCACCAGCGCCGGCGACATTGCCCCGTCAAGCAGCAAGCAGGGCATCGAGCACTACGTGGCGCAGCAGGCGACGGAGTCCGCCCAGCTCGCCAAGGTCGCGGCCCTGCACGACATCGTGAAACAGACGCCCCCCACCGAGCTGGCTCGCGCGCTGGAGGCCGTGCTCAAAGGCTCCTCGCCCGACGACGCCGAAGTCCTGCGCAAGGCGCTGCTCGGCAAGCTCGACACGACCACGCCCAAGGTCAACCCCGACGAAGAGCTGGCCCCGCAGTGGCGCGACGCGACGACGTACCCGTACAAGAACCTGATGTCGCGCAAGGCCTACGAGAAGCAGAAGTACCGCCTGCAGGTGGAGCTGCTCAAGTTGCAGATGTGGGTCAAGCAGACCGGGCAGAAGGTGGTGATCCTGTTCGAGGGGCGCGACGCCGCCGGCAAGGGCGGCACGATCAAGCGCCTGATGGAGCACCTCAACCCGCGCGGCGCCCGCGTGGTCGCCCTTGAAAAGCCCAGCGAGGTCGAACGCGGCCAGTGGTACTTCCAGCGCTACGTGCAGCACCTGCCCACGGCCGGCGAGATCGTGCTGTTCGACCGCAGCTGGTACAACCGCGCCGGCGTCGAACGCGTGATGGGGTTTTGCACCGACGCCGAATACCAGGAGTTCATGCGCCAGGCGCCCGAGTTCGAGCGCAACCTCGTGCGCTCGGGCGTGCACCTCGTGAAGTTCTGGTTCTCGGTGAGCCAGAAAGAGCAGCGCCGCCGCTTCAAGGAGCGCGAGACCCACCCGCTCAAGCAATGGAAGCTGTCGCCCATCGACAAGGCCTCGCTCGACAAGTGGGACGACTACACCCGCGCCAAGGAAGCCATGTTCTTCCACACCGACACGGCCGATTCGCCCTGGACGGTGATCAAGAGCGATTGCAAGAAGCGCGCACGCTTGAACGGCATGCGCTACCTGCTGCACAAGCTGCCCTACGCCAACAAGGATCTGACCAACGTGCCGCAGCCCGACCCGCTGCTGGTGGGGCGCGCCAACGTGGTCTACGAACGCGGCGAGACGCCGGCGGTGACGCACGACGAAGCCTGACGCGGCCGGCAGCGGTGCCTATGATGGCGCCCCTATGAAACGCACCGTCGCACTCGTCACGCTGGCCGCGCTGGCCTTGTCCGCACTCGTGGTCTGGCTGGGCGGCGGGCGCGCGCCCGACGGCAACGCGCCGCCCTGGCAAGTCCGCACCTTCGACGATGGCGGCAGCGAGGTCATGGGCTTGCGCCTCGGCCCGCGCGCCAGCACCCTGGGCGACGCACAGCAGCAACTCGGCGGCAGGCAAGGCGAGCTGCAGGTGGCGGTCATCGCCAGTGCCGGCGAGCCCGGCGCGCTGGAGGCCTACCAGGACAACGCCTCGGTGGGCGGCATCACCGGCAAGCTCATCGTCAACGTGGCACTCGACGCCGCCGAGATCGAGCGACTCAAGCGGCTCGCCGTCAAGTCCGAACCGCTCGAGAGCGGCGGGCGGCGCTACAACCTGCCCGTCACCGAACGAACCGCGCTGCTGTCACGGCCGATTGCCGGCCTGACCTTCATCCCGTCCGCCCAACTCGACGAGGCGATGGTCTCGCAGCGCTTCGGCCGCCCGGCCCGGCGCATCCGCGGCAACGACCACCTCGAGTACTGGCTCTACCCCGGCATCGGCCTGAGCCTGGCACTCGACACCCGGGGCAGGGAGGTGCTGCAGTACGTGGCGCCCCGATCCTTCAGCCAATTGAGCGGCCCGCTGCTCGCGGCACCCGTTGCCACACCCGGTATGCAAAACGCGCCGGCGGCGCGCTGATTCCACCTGAACGCGGGGCGTCCGCCTCTTTATCGGGCCGTCGTCGCGCGCGGCTCTTGACGCTGCCGCGGTCATGCCTCGACCATCGGCGGCATGCACAACCCGCTCAATTCAGGAGGAACCATGAATCCGTTTACCGCTGTTCGCGTCACGTCGCTGGCCTCGGCCATCGCGCTGGCGATGGTCGCCACCGCCGCGCACGCCAACGATCCGATCTTGATGAGTTCGAGCGCCTCGCTGTCGAACCTGAGCTATCAGCTGATCGACCTCGATCCCACCGACGGCGTCACACCCTGGGTGCAGTTCTCCGTCAACGGCACCCTTGATCCGGGCTACTACTCGGGCAGCCCCAATGCCGTGTCCTTTGCCTTGCCGACCAACAGCTTCCTGCCCGCGCAGTCCACCACGGCCACGGCAGTCAACGGATCAGCGCAAGCCACCGCGGGCCCCAGCCAGCTGCAAACAGCCTCGTCGGTGTCATTGAGCCAGGTCACGCCCATCCGTTCGCCCATGACGTCGGTGGGCAACGGCGCCACGGGCGCGTTGTCGAGCCTGACCGACCCCGAAACCGGCACCCCGGTGACGCCGGCCATCACGCTGTCTGCCAACACCCTGCTGATCATCAGAGGCTCGGCGAGCGTTCAAATGACGCGCGATCTGTCGTTCTTGCAGACCGCGCTCGATGCCTCGACAGCCGACTGGATGAACGTCACCGCGTACCAAAACGCGGGCGTGTCGGTTTCGCTGTCGCATCAAGGCACGTCGGCCGACGGCGCATCATCGAGCAGTACCTACAGCGACTTCAACGTGTACCCGCCCATCGACGCGAGCTTGAATGTCACGCTGTATCGCGGCGGCGACCCGTCGCAATTGCCGCTCACGCTGAACTACTCGACCAGCGCCACGCCCTTTGCCGTGCAGTGGGCCAACACGGGTTCGAGCAGCGCCACGGCCGATCTGTCGGTCACGGCAGGCAGCAGCACCTACCTGGAGGCCGTGCCGACGTACATCTCGCAGCCGCCCATCCCCGAGCCCTCGACCTACGTCTTGACGGGGCTGGGCCTGATGGCCGCGGCACGCGTGGCGCGGCGGCTCAGGCGGCAACCGACCGCGGGCCTCGCTGGTTGAGCACCGCGTCGCTGGCCGCCACCGGGTTGCCGGTGCGCTTGAAGACGTCCAGCCACAGCTGGTAACCGCGCACCTCGCCCTCGTCCCACGGGTGATAGCCCGGCACGAAGTAGCGCAGGAAGGGCAGCGTCAGCGGCATCAGCAGGCCGCCCGGCTTGAGCAGCCACCAGAAGCCCTTGATGTTGAGCTTGACGCGCGCCCAGAAGCCGAAGCCGTCGGCCTTGAGCATCTTGTGCATGAAGTAGCCGATGGTGGCCGGGAACATGATGGACGTCTCGATCAGCGTCAGCGTGCGACGCAGGTAGCCCACCTTGGCGTACTGCTGCATCACGTCGTAGGCCACGCCCTTGTGCTCGACCTCTTCGAGCGCGTGCCAGGTGTAGAGCGCGCGCAAACGCGGGTCGGCCTTGTCGAACACTTCCTTGCGGCCGAAGATCATGAAGGCGCCGATGGCCGTGAAGTGCTCGAGCGCGGCGGTTTGCGCCAGCGTCCACTCGCGCGAGCGGCGTCCGCGCATGTAGTCGAACAGCAGCCATTCGAGCGACTTGGTCAGGCCGTCCACATCGATGCCCTGCTCGCGCAGGCGGTCGTTGTACTGGTTGTGCACCATGCTGTGCTGCGCTTCTTGCCGGTTGAAGCTCTTGATGTCGTCGATCAGCTGCTTGTCCTGGATGCGATCGCGGAAGTCGCGCACGCAAGTCATGAAGAAGCGCTCGCCCGGCGGAAAGATGAGCGACATGGCGTCGAACATGCGGGTCTTGAACGGATCGCCATCGAACCAGTATTGGGGGATCGCGCGGTTGCCCAGATCGAAGTCGAGACGCTCACGCGGAACGATGGGGTGATGCTCTTGATTCGGTTTCATGTCGGGGCCACTTTTTGTGAATCTGGATTAAGAAATCGGATGCTGCGGCACGCACTGTAGGCAGCCGCCGACCCGATCTCTAGGATCGGTCGTGACAGCGGGTATGAATTGACGACAGCCCCGCCTAGGGTTTTCCTGCCACGGCGGGATGGCCTGCCGCGAGCCCGCTCAAAAAGTGTCGACCAACCCGGACTGCACCGCGCTTTCGGGGTTGGAGCCGGCCGCGCGCACGCGGTCGAGCGCGTCAAGCTTGGGCAGGCCGAGGCGCTTGAGCAGGCAGGCCGCCACGGTGCCGGTGCGGCCCATGCCGGCGGCGCAGTGCAGCAGCACGACCTCGCCGCGCTGCAGCTCGTCGGCCACGCCTTCGATTGAGGCGCGAAACAGATCCGCCTGCGCCGCCAACCCGAAGTTGCGCATCGGGATGTGGTTGAAGCGAAACGGCAGCTCGCCGGCGCGAATGGCGGCGTGGTAGGCCGGCGAGAGCTCGGCCACCTCGGTGAGCGGGTTGAGGCAGACCACCGCCGTCAGGCCCACGCGGCGAGCCTCCGACAAGAAATCGGGCCACGGCTCCAGTCGCCCCGGCATGGACGACAGCCACAAGGCGCCTTGGGCGGTGGGCGGCAAGGCGAGCGAGCGAAAAGTGCAGGTCGGCATGCCCCGGATTCTGCGCTCAAGCGGGCAAGCGCCGGGCGGGGCGACGCGGGGCGATTCGCCGTGACAAGCGCGTCATCTTGGCGATCGCGTGCGTTCTGCACACCGCCAAGGCGCCGTCGCGCGTAACCGCCCTTGGCGGCCCGAGCACCGCCGGCGTATGGTGGCCTCAAACGCGGAGGGCCATGCCGCGCAAGGCCCATCTTTCGCCGAACAACGAGGTGACGCACATGCATGCAGAGTTCCAGATGGCCGCGGACTCGACCGGCGCCGGCGCGGCAAGCAGCGCCGCCGCCACGTCGGTGCGGCTGACGCAATGGCAGCTGCTTACCGAACACCTGGCCGGCGTGCTCTACGCGCCATTGACCTGCGGCGACGCCGCCGCGCAGCTCGCGCAATGCGCCGGCATGCTCAAGCGGCTGGCGCACGAAGACCCCGACCTGGCGATCTTTCTGGTCGTCAGCGACCACCCCGACAAGCTCGCCCGCTACAGCGTGGCCCATGCGCTGCACACCGCCACCCTGGTGAGCGTGATCGCCCGCCGCAAGGACTGGCCCGCCGCGACCGAGCTGCGCGGCATCCAGGCGGCGCTGTCGATGAACATCTCGATGACGCACATTCAGGACGAACTGGCCCAGCAGTCGGCACCGCTGTCG
>NZ_JAYSBZ010000087.1:0-11137 GCF_041915145.1 Aquabacterium sp.
CGGCGCTGAGTTTGCGGTCGGCTGCAGCCTCGTCCTCGGCCTTGCGTGGCGCGGCGGGCTGCGTGGCCGTCGTGGCTGGGGGCGGCGCCGACTTGATGGACGGCAGGCTGCTGGGCTGGGTGGTCGGCTTGATGCTCGCCGAGCGGCCCAGCGCCGAGGCGACCACCGAGCGGAATTGCTTCAGATCGACGGGCTTGGTGAGGTAGTCGAACGCACCGGCCTTCAGCGCCTCGACGGCGTTCTCGGCCGAGCCGTAGGCGGTGATGATCACGGCCTTCTCGCGGCGCCCGGCCGACTCGATGCGTTGCAGCAGATCGAGCCCGGTGCCATCGGGCAAGCGCATGTCGGTGATGACGGCGCTGTAGGTGCGGTCTTGCAGCAGCGACCAGGCATCTTCGACGCTGCCCGCTGTTTCGACCTCGTAGCCCTCGCGCAGCAAAGTCAGTTCGTAGAGCGTGCGCAGATCCGGCTCGTCATCGACGACCAGCAGGCTGTACAAGGCGGGTGAGGACATGGTGGTCACGAAAAGAGAAGAGCGTCAGGACACTGCGGCGGCGCCGGCCAGTTCGCCGCGCAGGGTGAGGCGGAATTCATTGCGGTGCCGATGGTCGGGGCCGTGCTGGCAGTAATCGATGCGCGCGCCGTAGCGCTCGCACAGCTCGCGGCAAATATACAAGCCGAGGCCGGTGCCGCGGCTGCGTGTCGAGAAGAAGGGCTCGAAGAGCGATTGCTCCACCTCGGGCGCAATTGGTTCGCCATCGCTGAGCACGCCGATATGGATCAGGTTCGGGCGCTCGTCGTGCATTTCGATCTGCAGCGTCACGCGGATGGCGCCCGGCGTTTGCGTGCTGTGACGCCAGGCGTTGTCCAGCAAGTTGACTAGCACCCGGCGCAGGTGTTCGCCATCGAAGCGCACCAGCCAGGCGGCGTCGGGGGCGTTCGCTGACGGCGTTGGCAGATCCAATCGCATGGCGCAGAGCTCGCCCGGCGCGGCGCGCTCCGGCGAGAGTGAGGCGGTGTGCAGCCATTCGGCGCAGCAATGCGTGACGAGAGGCAGGCATTCGATGGCCGGGGCATCTTGCCGCAGGCCAGGGGCGACGGCCAGCACGTCGTCCACAATGCGCTTGAGCCGCGTCACGTTGTCGGCCACCATGGTCGTCAGCCGTTGCTGGGTGCCGGGCTGGGCGTCTTCGGCCAGCAGCGCATTGGCCTGTGCGATGGCCGCCAGCGGGTTGCGAATTTCATGGGCGATGCCGGCCGACATGCGGCCCATCGCGGCGAGTTTTTCTTGCCGCAGGCGGGCATGCACGGTGCGGACGTCTTCGACGAACAGCACGCACAGGTCTTCTGCGGCCTGGGCGTCGTTGCGGCGGGTGAAGCGCACGCGCAGGCGCAATTCGCGCAGGGCGACGCCGCCGTTGCCGGTGGTCAGCGGCAGCGCGACATCGCGGCCGCCCTCAGGCCACAGACCTTCGCTGAACGCCTGCTCGACCGCCTGCACCAACGGTGTCCAGTCGGCAATGCCGCGCAACTGAAACGGCGCCGCCGGGGCATGGCCCTCGGCCACCAGCATGCGCCGCGCGGCGGGGTTGGCGGCGCGCACGCGGCCGCGGCGGTCGACCACCAGCACGCCGTCCTGCATTTCGTCGATCACCAGGCGATTGAGCTGCGCCTGCTGGCGCGCCAGCTCCATGCTGCCCTTGGCGGTGAGCTCCTCGCTAGCCAGCCGGCTGGCGAGCTCGCCGCACAAGAAACTGATGGCAAACAAGGCCGCGCCGAACAGGCCGGCCTGGGTCATCAGCGACGCCAGGTTATTGCTGCTGATGCCGTTCCACCACGCCACCCCCAGCAGGACGAACGTGGCGCAGGCGGTCACCGCCATGGCCGACAACCGCGGCGTCAGGATGCCCGCCATCAGCACCGGCAGCACCAGGAAGGCCTGGTAATTCAAGTTGGCCGACGGCGCCAGCGCGTGCAGCGCGCCAAAGGCGATCAGGTCGATGCCGATCGTGGCTAGCCAATGGCGGCGCCGCAAGGTGCCGGTGGCACGATCCAGCGTCTGCTTGGTGGGCGGGCCGAGCCACCACACCGACCAGGTCGTCAGCGCATAGCCCAGCACGGCAGCCAGCGACCACGGCGGCAGGCTGTTGCCCAGCAAGGTGGTCAACAGCTGCACCGCGACGAGGGTCAGGCCCAGGGCCGCGCGCGCGCCGATGAACGTGCGGTAGATGCGGGCGAGGGGCGGCTGCTCGCCGCTCTGGCGCCGGGCCTGCTCGCTCAGAAAGCGCGAGTTGATATCGGGCCGGGCCGAGCGTGCACGCTTGCGGCGGCGCGCGGTGGCTCGGGGCGTTGGCGCCGCGGCGCCGCCCGATACGGCGGCGTCTGGGGCCGGATCCTGATCGAGCGAAAAGGCGCCGAACCAGGACGTCTCGACGGAGGGCGCGTCATCGGGCGCGGCGGACGTCGAGGGCGCTCGATCGGCCACGGTCAGCGCGGCCCTGGCGTGGCCGTCGAGCGACCCTGCCGCAGATGCTCGATACGGTGGGCTTCGCAGCAATAGTGCTGTCGCCGATTCGGGCTTTCGATGGCCTCGGCGCGGGGCACGTGCAAGTCGCAGAACGCGCACTCAACCATCGGCACGGGCAGGCCGTTGGCCGGCGCCCCGCGCGTGCTCGACGACCCGTCCGGGCGAGGGGCTTGCGGGGGCACCTGCGCCGACGGCGCCGCGCGCGTGCCACGCCACAGCCACAGCACGGCGCCCAGGGCGAGCAGCATCAGCATCAACTTCATGATCGGCGGGCCGTATCCATCTCAATAGGTGCCGCTGGGACGGCGCAGCACTACTTCAAATACAAAACGCGAGCCGACGTAGGCCAGCAGCAGCAGACTGGCGCCCACGTACAGCCAGCGCGTGGCAGGCCGTCCGCGCCAGCCGAAGAGTTGCCGGCCTGCCAGCAGCGCGGCAAAGACGATCCATGACAGCATCGACAGCACGGTCTTGTGATCCCAATGCCAGGGGCGCGCGAAGTGCCAGCCGAGTATCAGGGTGGCCGACAGCACGATGAAGCCGGCGTTGACGAAATCGAAGGTGAGCGTTTCAAGCTTGAGCAAGGGCATGCCCACGGGCGCGAAGGTGTCCTGGAACGATGCCCTGAACGAGGGGCGCGTGAGCCCGGTGCTGGGCTTCATGCGCAGGCGGCGATCATTGTGGCTCCACAGCGCGGCGTGCAGCACGGCGGCGCCGAACAGCCCATAGGACGCGAACCCGAGTACCCAGTGCAGAGGCGCCCACGGCGAGGCCAGATGGGGTCGCGATTCGCCCGGAAAAGCCCAGGCCAGCGCCACGGCCGCCACGCCGCACACGGCCAGCATGCGGCGCGCCCGGGGCAAGGGCAGCAGCCGGTTTTCGATCATGTAGACCGCCACCACCAGCCAGGTGGTGACAGACAGCGCGGGCGCAAAACCGAAGCGTGCGCCGGGCAACGGCGAACTCAGCCCGAAGGTATCCACGACGATGGCCACGCCTTGCGCCAGCCAACCGGTCAGCAAGGCCGCGCGCAGGCCGGGACCATCGCCTCGCCACAGCGCGCAAGCGTAGGCCAGCAGCGCCAGCACGCTGGGCACGGCAAGGAGCAGGTCAGCCGAGGCGGCTGCGGGAGATGCAGAGGGCGCCACAGATAAAATCATGGCGGGAGTTTACGTTGCGCTCACGCGCTTTCGCGCTGCTTCCGGCCGCCGCCACCTCGTCTCACACCTACTTCGCTCAACAAAATTTATGGCATCCACGCTGTCCGACCGTCTCGGTAAATTGATCAAGAACCTTCGCGGCCAGGCGCGGATCACCGAGAGCAACGTGCAAGACATGCTGCGCGAGGTGCGCATGGCTTTGCTCGAGGCAGACGTGGCCCTGCCGGTGGTGCGCGACTTCATCGCCCGGGTCAAGGACAAGGCCTTGGGGCAGGAGGTGGTGGGCTCGCTCAACCCCGGGCAGGTGCTCGTCAGCGTGGTGCACAAGGAGCTGGCCGCCACGATGGGCGAGGGCGTCGCCGACCTGAACCTCGCCACGCAGCCGCCCGCGATCATCCTCATGGCGGGTTTGCAGGGCGCCGGTAAAACGACCACCACCGCCAAACTCGCCAAGCACCTGATCGAAAAGCGCAAGAAGAAGGTGCTCACCGTCTCGGCCGACGTCTACCGCCCCGCCGCCATCGAGCAGCTCAAGACCGTGACCGGGCAAGCCGGCGCCGAGTGGTTCCCGTCGGAGCCCAACCAGAAGCCGCGCGAGATCGCCCTGGCCGCGCTCGACTACGCCAAGCGCCACTTCTTCGATGTGCTGCTGGTCGATACCGCCGGCCGTCTCGCGATCGACGAAGCGCTGATGGCCGAGATCCGCGAGTTGCATGCCTTGCTCAACCCGATCGAAACCCTGTTCGTGGTGGACGCCATGCAGGGGCAGGACGCCATCAACACCGCCAGGGCGTTCAAGGAGGCGCTGCCGCTTACCGGCATCGTGCTGACCAAGCTCGACGGCGACTCGCGCGGTGGCGCCGCGCTGTCCGTGCGGCAGATCACGGGCGCGCCCATCAAGTTTGCCGGCGTGTCTGAAAAGATCGACGGCCTTGAAGTGTTCGACGCCGAACGCCACGCCGGTCGCGTGCTCGGCATGGGCGACATCGTCGCGCTCGTCGAAGAAGTGCAAAAAGGCGTGGATGTCGAGGCCGCGCAAAAGCTGGCCGACAAGATCAAGGCGGGCAACGATTTCGACCTCAACGACTTTCTGGCTCAAATCAGCCAGATGAAGAAGATGGGCGGCCTCTCGGGCCTGATCGACAAGCTGCCGGGTGAGCTGGCCGCCAAGGCCGGGCAGGCCGACATGGACAAGGCCGAGCGCGACGTGCGCCGCATGGAAGGCATCATCAACGCGATGACCGCCAAGGAGCGCCGCCAGCCTTCGCTGCTGATGGACGGCAAGACCAAGGCCAGCCGCAAGCGCCGCATCGCGCAAGGCGCCGGCGTGCAGATTCAGGACGTCAACCGCATGCTCAATCAGTTCGATCAGATGCAGGGCATGATGAAAAAGCTGCGCGGGGGCGGCCTCATGAAGATGATGAAGCGCATGGGGGGCCTCAAGGGCGGCGGTTTCCCGGGCCTTGGCCGTTGAGCCCCGTTTTTGCATGACTGACGCGGCACGGCACATCGGTTCGTGATGCGCGTCACGAACGGCCGCAAGCGTGCCGGGTTTACCCCGGCCGTTTGGTCACACGTTGCTACGCATTCGCGTTGACCCTGACGCTGCAGACTGTTACGTTCAAGTTTCCTCCCTTCGCTCCCGAAGTATTGGTTCATGGACGCACTGTCTTTTCCTTTGATGATCGCCGTGGCGCTGGTCGCCGTGGTCGCCCTGATGCTGTGGTTGCGCATGCGGCGCTCCCGCCAGACTGATGCTGCCAGCAGCCAGCCGCGCGGGCTTGATGCGCTCGACACCGTGGCAGCCTGGGAGCCCGAGCCCAGCCGCATCCTCACGGCCACCGAGCGTCAGGCCTACGCCGTGCTGCGCCAGGCATTTCCTGATCACATGGTGCTGGGCCAGGTGCCGCTGTCGCGCTTCTTGCGGGTGCCCACGCGCAATTCGTACAGCGTGTGGGTGCGGCGTGTCGGCCATCTGTGCGCCGACCTCGTGGTGTGCAATCGCCACTCCGAAGTGCTGGCGGTGGTCGAGGTACGCTGTCCGCCCGAACGCGAGAGCCCGCGCACGGCCAAGCGCCACAGCCGCATGGATCGCGTGATCGAGGCGGCGGGCATTCGCTTGCATGTCTGGCGCGACGATCAGATTCCGAGCGTCTCGGCGGCTCGCGCATCGGTGTTGGTGACGCCACCCTCGCAAGAGGTCTCGAGCCCGGCTGCGGCGGCACTGCCCCCGATCGACTCGGAGCTGCCTGAAGCCAACGAGATGGCCGAGTTCCGCGAACCCCCGCCATCGACGTGGTTCGAGGATCTCGATTCAGCGCCGATGCCGCTGGAGCCGGCCGGGCGTTGACCCGCCGTGCCGGGCGAATTCAGCCCAGCAGTGCCTGGGCGAATTCGCGGGCGTCGAAGGTCTGCAGGTCTTCGAGCTTTTCGCCTACCCCAATGAAATAGACCGGCACGGGCGCGCCGCGTTTGCGCGCCCACAGGGCAATTGCTGCCAGCACGCCACCCTTGGCGGTGCCGTCCAGCTTGGTCACGACCAGGCCGGTCAGGCTCAGGGCGCCGTCAAAGGCCTGCACCTGGGTCAGCGCGTTCTGACCGGTGTTGCCGTCCACCACCAGCAAGACCTCGTGCGGTGCGCCGTCCATGGCCTTGCCGATGGTGCGTTGGATCTTCTTCAGCTCTTCCATCAAGTGAAGCTGCGTCGGCAGGCGGCCAGCCGTGTCGGCGATGACCACGTTGCTGCGGCGCGCGCAGCCCGCCTTCACGGCGTCAAAGCTCACGGCGGCAGGGTCACCGCCTTCCTGGCTGACGATTTCGACCTGGTTGCGGTCGGCCCAGGCCGACAACTGCTCGCGGGCCGCCGCGCGGAAGGTGTCCGCCGCCGCCAGCAAGACTTTCTGGCCCGACTCGGCCAGATGCCAGGTCAGTTTGCCGATGCTGGTGGTCTTGCCGGCACCGTTCACGCCGACCACCATCATCACGGTCGGATGGTGTTTGCCCACTTCCAGCGAGCGCTGCAGCGGCGCGAGCAGTTCGGCGATGGCGTCGATCAGCAGGGTCTTCACCTGCGCCGGGTCGGTGGCCTTGGCTTCCTTGACGCGGCGCTTGAGGTCGTCAAGCAGATGCTGCGTGGCGCCCACGCCGGCATCGGCCATCAGCAGGGCGGCTTCCAGCTCCTCGTACAGCGCATCGTCGATCTGCGTGCCGGTGAACACCTGCGCGATGCTGGAGCCGGTCTTGCGCAGGCCGGCGCGGAGCTTGTCAAACCAACCGCGGCGGGGGGCTTCCGCAGCGAGAGGGGGGGGGTCGGGCGTGGCAGCAGTCGGGCCGGCTGGTGTGCTTGGCGCAGGAGCGTTTGCCTCGGGTGGGGCGGTAACCGGTGCCGCCGAGGTGGCGGCGGGGGGCGCCTTTTTCTTGAAGAAACTAAACATGCTGCGGATTGTAGGTAGGGCTGACCTGGTGGGTGTGACTCAGCGGGCAGAATGACAGCCGTGAAACCAGCTCGCCCCTCCTCTGCCGCAAAGGCCTCGTCCAAATCACAGGCTCCGGCGCGATCGCACCGCGCGGCGCCACACGAGGTACGCATCATCGGCGGGCAGTGGAAGCGCACCAGGCTGACCGTGGCTGACGCGCCGGGGCTGCGTCCGACCCCTGATCGGGTTCGCGAAACCTTGTTCAACTGGCTGGGGCAGGACTTGACCGGCTGGCGTTGTCTCGATGCCTTTGCCGGTTCGGGAGCCTTGGGTTTCGAGGCTGCATCGCGCGGTGCTGCGCAAGCGACGCTGCTGGAGCGCGATCGCCGACTCGCCGACAACTTGCGCCAGTTGCAGGCGCGGCTGGCCGCTCTGGCGGTGCAGGTGGCGTGCGCCGATGCGCTGACCTGGATGCGCCAGGCGGCGCCGCAGTCGTTCGAGCTCATCTTCCTTGATCCGCCGTTCGACGCCGAACTGTTCGAGCCGGCGCTGGAGGCGGCCCGGCCCCTGCTGGCGCCGCGCGGGTTGATCTACCTGGAGGCCGATCGGGCATTCGATGCCTTGGCCGTGCAGCCTTTCGGGCTGGATGTCTGGCGCCACGCCAAGGCCGGCGCCGTCCACTATCACCTTTTGAGGCTGCCGACCGCTGCAACGCGTCAAAGCGACACAGCTGTCACGCTCTGATTCATCGGCTGCGTTTTTTTGGCTGTGTCGCTGCCCGCGGCGGGTGTCACGGCGTGGATCACGTTGGGCCACACCAGGGCGGCTCCGGATCGGCGCCTGGATCACGAGGCGCTGCCAAGTCCTTGATTTGTCGAGCAAGCGGTGCCGCGGCCCGGCTCTGGCACAGCGTGTGCGATTGGCGAATCGGTGGCCAATGGGTGGCCACCGGGAGGCGCCATGACACGGGGGGCTTCGATGCCACCACTCCCCCGTCTTCGGCAAGCCCTTCACCAAGGCGGCACGCACAGTTGCGTGCGGCGGAGTCTCAATCAAGGAACCATGCTCATGTCAACAAGCACATTTTTCATTCCGTCGGTCAACATGATGGGCGAGGGCTGCCTCGTCGAGGCCACGCAGGCGATCAGAAATCTCGGTTTCAAGCACGCGCTGATCGTGACCGACGCCTGGCTGAGCAAGGCCGGCGTGGCGGCTCAGGTTGCCGGGCTGCTCGTTGAGCAAGGCGTGCGCGCATCCGTCTTTGATGGCGCACAGCCCAATCCGACCGTCGGCAACGTCGAGGCCGGGCTCAAGATGCTGCGCGAGCAAGGGGCCGACTGCGTGGTGTCGCTTGGTGGAGGGTCTCCGCACGATTGCGCCAAGGGCATCGCGCTGGTTGCCACCAACGGCGGCGGCATTGCCGATTACGAGGGCGTGGACAAATCAGCCAAGCCGCAGTTGCCGCTGATCGCGATCAACACCACCGCCGGCACGGCCAGCGAAATGACGCGCTTTTGCATCATCACCGACGAGTCGCGCCACATCAAGATGGCCATCGTCGATCGCAACGTCACGCCGCTGTTGTCGGTCAACGATCCCTTGCTGATGCTGGCCAAGCCGGCGGCCCTTACGGCGGCGACCGGCATGGACGCGCTGACGCACGCCATCGAGGCGTATGTATCTACCGCAGCCAATCCGATCACCGATGCCTGCGCGCTCAAGGCGGTGACGATGATCGCCTCCAATTTGCGCCAAGCCGTCAACAACGGTGGCGACGTGCATGCCCGCGAGCAGATGGCCTACGCGCAGTTTCTGGCCGGCATGGCGTTCAACAACGCATCGCTTGGCTACGTGCATGCCATGGCGCACCAGCTCGGCGGCTTCTATAACTTGCCGCACGGCGTGTGCAACGCGGTGCTGCTGCCTCACGTCGAGAGCTTCAATGCGCCGGTGTGTGCCGCTCGGCTGGCGGATGTGGCGCAAGCCATGGGTGTTGCGCAGGGCGGCGCCGATGCCGCATTCAATGCTGAACGCTGTCTGGATGCGATCCGCCAGTTGGCCGCCGATGTGGGCATCCCGAAAGGGCTGCGAGGGTTGGGCGTCAAGACCGAAGACATCCCGACGCTTGCCGCCAACGCGCTCAAAGATGCTTGCGGCCTCACCAATCCGCGCACGGCTTCGCAGGCCGATATCGAAGAGATTTTCAAAGCCGCGTTGTAAGCCTGAACGAATGCTGGCTGGTGCGGCAGGATTCGGTGATCTTGCCGCGCCGCGCGCGCTCGTTGGCGAAGCGTTGCCAGGGGGCGCCGTGCCCGCAGCAAGACGCGGCTCAGGCGTTCACCCGGAACCGAGCTACCACGGTGCTCAGGCGTTGCGCTTGATCGCGCAGGCTCTCGGCGGCGGCGGCGCTTTCTTCAACCAGCGCGGCGTTTTGCTGCGTGGTCTGATCGAGCTGCGTGACCGCCTGCCCCACCTGATCGATGCCGCGCGATTGCTCTTGGCTTGCCGCGCTGATCTCGCCGATGCAATCGCTCACGCGACGCACGTGTCCCACCAGATCGTGCATGGTCTTGCCGGCCTCAGCCACGAGAGACGACCCGCTGGCCACGGTCTCGACGCTCGTGCCGATCAGGCTCTTGATCTCTTTGGCCGCGTTCGCGCTGCGCTGCGCGAGGTTGCGCACCTCGCCCGCCACCACGGCAAAGCCGCGTCCTTGCTCACCGGCGCGGGCAGCCTCAACCGCAGCGTTGAGCGCCAGGATGTTGGTCTGAAACGCGATGCCGTCGATCACGCCGATGATCTCGGCGATCTTGCGCGAGCTCGCGGCGATCTCATCCATCGTGCCAACCACTTGAGACACCACCTGCCCACCTTGTGCCGCGGCATCGCTGGCGCCCGCAGCCAGCTGATTTGCCTGCCGGGCCGTGTCGGCGTTTTGCCGAACGGTGGCCGTGAGCTGCTCCATTGACGCCGCCGTTTGCTGCAAGCTCGATGCCTGCTCTTCGGTGCGTTGCGACAGATCCATATTGCCGGTTGCGATCTGGCTGCTGGCGGTTGAAACCGATTCGACCCCCGCGCGCACCTCGGCCACCACCTCGCGCAGCGATTGCTGCATGCGCCCCACGCAAGCCATCACACTGCGGGTGTCGCCCGCTCGCACCGCCACCGAATGGCTGAGATCGCCATCGGCCACGCGCTCAATGGCCTCAGACACATCAGCCGGCTCGGCGCCGAGTTGTCGGGTGAGGCCGCGGATGATCGACAGCGCCACCACGGCACCCGAAACCATGGCCACCAACGTGAGCACCACGAGGATCACGCTGGTGAGCTGCACCTCGCGCTTGGCCTCTTTTCCGGCAGCCTCCGCGAGTTGCCGCTGAAATGACAAAAACTCGTCCACCGTTTCAAAGTAGCGTTGCTGCGCCGCCTTCAAAGGCCCCAACACCACGGTGCCGGCCTGTGCTTGCTGCCCGGCGTTGGCCAGCGAGATGGCCTGATCCAACGCCTGGCTGAAAGCCTTGCGTGCCTCGGTGACGTTCTTGAGCAGCTCGCGCCCGTGTGGCAGGTTCACGATCTGATCCAGCTCGGCATACAACTGCGTGTTGTGCTTGCGAGCCTCTTCAATGCGAGCAAGCCCGGCCTTGCGTTGCTCGGCATCGGGCGCGATCACCATGCTCTGCACGGCGATGACCGACACGTTCTGCCAATACCGCACCTCGCCAAGTTTGGTCATCTTGACGATCCGGTCGTCGACCAACGCGCCGATCTCGGTGCTCAGCGTGCTGACCTTTGCATAAGCCACCACCGCCAAGATCAGCGCGATGGCTCCCACCAACCCAAAGCCCAAGCTCAAGCGGGTCGAGACTTTCCAGTTCGAGAAATTCATATCAACACCTCGTTTAATTCAGGTTCATCGAGGATTTCCGGGGAAGGCTGCGCGGATCTTGAGAAAGAAGTACTCCTCGTCGCGGTAGCCATAGGCCCGTCGTTTGATGACTTTGATCGTGTTGTTGATGCCTTCGACGACGCTAGTG
>NZ_JAYSBZ010000088.1:0-10669 GCF_041915145.1 Aquabacterium sp.
AGGCTGGCTGCGTGGGGCGGTTCGGTCGCGTTGGTGTGCCGGCATGGGCCCTGCGGCTGTTTTTGGCAGAAGAACCGAGCGGGTTTGCGACAAGAAAGATAGTAATAAGTTACTATATTGCATATGAGCGCCAAATACCTCCCTGCAGACGAACGTCGTGCCGCCACGGTCGAGGCGGTGGTGCAGCTGGCCGCGCAGCACAACCCCAGCGAGATCACCACCACCTGGATCGCGCGGCACATGGGGGTTACGCAAGGCGCGTTGTTCAAGCACTTCCCCACCAAGGAGGCCATTCTCGAAGCGGTGATGAGCTGGGTGGTCGAGCGCTTGCTGGCGCGCATCGACCAGGCGGCACAAGGTTGCGCGACGCCGCTGGCGGCGCTGGAGGCCATGTTTCTGGCGCACATCGACTTTGTGGCCGAGCACCCCGGCGTGCCCCGCATGCTGTTCGGCGAGTTGCAGCGCCAGGGCGAGACGCTGCCCAAGAAGATGGTGCGGGCCCTGATTCGGCAATACCGCGAGCGTTTGCTGCACCAGCTGGAGCAAGGCCAGGCAACGGGGGCGTTCGATGCTCGCCTGGACCTGGATGCCGCAGCCGTGCTGTTCATCGGCTCGGTTCAGGGGCTGGTGATGCAATCGCTCATTGCCGGCGACGCGGCGCGGCTGCGTGCCGACGCGCCGGGCGTGTGGGCCATCTACCGGCGTGGCATCGGAGGTGTGCAGTGAAGGTGCCCCGCGTTCAACGTCGCACCCTCGCCGTCGTGGCCGTGGTGTTGCCCCTGCTGCTGGTTTTCGTCTACGTGGCGATCCGCTCGGGCCCCTTGGCGCCCGTGGCCGTCACCGTGACCACGGTACAGAACCTGCCCGTCACGCCCGCCTTGTCTGGCCTCGGCACGGTGCAGGCGCGCTATACCCACAAGATCGGCCCGACCGCGGCAGGGCGTCTGCAGCGGCTCGATGCGCAGGTGGGCGACGTGGTGCACGCCGGCCAGGTGCTGGGCGAGATGGACGCGGTGGACCTCAACGACCGCATCGCGGCGCAACAAGCCGCCATCCAGGGCGCTCAGGCAGCGCTGCGACAGGCCGAGGCCAAGCATGCGTTTGCGCAGATCCAGGCGCGACGCTACGAGCAACTGCTGCCCTCGCACGCCGCGACCGAAGAGTACGTTGCCACCAAGCAGCAAGATCTCGTGCTGGCCCAAAGCGCCCTGACCGCCGCCCGCGAAGACGCCCGCCGCCTGCAGGCCGAATTGCAGGCCTTGCAGGCCCAGCGCGGCAACTTGCGGCTCGTCTCGCCGGTGGCCGGCATCGTTGCCGCGCGCCAGGCGGACCCGGGCTCGACCGTGGTGGCCGGGCAGCCGGTCGTCGAGGTGTTCGACCCCGCCAGCGTGTGGGTCGATGCGCGCTTCGATCAGGTCCACGCCGAGGGGTTGGCGCCGGGCTTGCACGCGCAAGTGACGCTGCGCTCGCGCCACAGTCAAGCCATCGCGGCGCATGTGCTGCGCATCGAGCCCCGCGCCGATGCCGTCACCGAAGAAACCTTGGCCAAGGTGGTGTTGGACACCCTGCCCGCGCCGCTGCCACCGCTGGGCGAGTTGGCCGAAATCACCGTGCAGTTGCCAGCCTTGCCTGCCGGCCCGGTCATCGCCAATGCGGCCATCCGCACGCTCGACGGCCGACGCGGCGTGTGGAAGCTGGCGGGCGAAGGCCTCGTTTTCACCCCCGTCACCCTGGGCCGTGCCGACCTGGATGGCCGTGTGCAAGTCACCCAAGGCCTGGCCGCGGGTGATCGCGTGGTGCTGTACAGCGAGAAGGCGCTCACGGCACGCAGCCGCATTCGCATCGTCGAACGCCTGCACGGCGTGGCGCCATGATCAGCCTGGCCGGGCGCGACATCCTGCATGCCTGGGGCAAGTTTGTGTTCACGGGCATGGGCCTGGGCCTGCTGATCGGTGTGACGCTGACCATGGCCGGGGTCTACCGCGGCATGGTGGACGATGGCAAGGTGCTGCTGGACAACAGCGGTGCCGACCTGTGGGTGGTGCAGCAAGACACGCTGGGCCCGTATGCCGAATCGTCGAGCATCCCCGATGACCTGTGGCGCAGCATCCGCACCATGCCCGGTGTGGCGCAGGCCGCCAACGTCACCTACCTGACCATGCAGGTGGGCAAAGGTGATCAAGACGTGCGCGCCATGGTGGTCGGCATCATGGCCGGTGAGCCTGGCACGCCGGGCTGGCCGCCGCAACTCATTGCCGGGCGCCAGATCACCCGCAGCCACTACGAGGCCGTGGCCGATGTGGCCTCGGGCGCGCAACTGGGCGATGTGCTGAAGATCCGCCGCAACCACTACACGGTGGTGGGCCTGTCCCGGCGCATGGTGTCGTCAAGCGGCGACCCCATGGTCTTCATTCCATTGAAAGACGCACAAGAAGCGCAGTTCCTCAAGGACAACGATGCGATCCTGATGCAACGCCGCCGCGTCGAGGCCAACCCCGCCTTCAACCGGCCCAACGTGCCCGGCTTGCTCGATGCCGTGATCGACTCGCAGACCCGCAGCAACGCGGTCAACGCCGTGCTGGTGCGTGTTCAGCCCGGCGCGTCGCCCGACGAGGTGGCCGAGCCCATCCGCCGCTGGAAGCGCTTCACGGTGCATGTGCGAGCCCAGATGGAAGGCATCCTGGTGGGCAAGCTCATTGCCACGTCGGCCAAACAGATCGCCATGTTCCTGGTGATCCTGTCGATGGTGAGCGCGGCCATCGTCGCCTTCATCATCTACACGCTGACGATGGACAAGATCCGCGAGATCGCGGTGCTCAAGCTCATTGGCACACGCAACCGCACCATTGCCGCCATGATCCTGCAGCAGGCCCTGGTGCTGGGGGTGATCGGCTTTGTGGTGGGCAAGATCGCGGCCACCTTTGCCGCGCCGATGTTCCCCAAGCACGTGCTGCTGGTGCCGGGGGACTCGGTCATCGGCTTCTTCGTCGTGCTGGGCATCTGCATGGTGTCGAGCCTGGTGTCCATCCGCATGGCGCTGCGCGTGGACCCCGCCGAAGCGATCGGAGGCTGAGCATGGCAGGCCAAGGCATCCACATCGAAGGGCTAAGCAAGCGCTATGGCGAAGGCGACACCGCCGTGCTGGCCCTCAAAGAGGTGACCATGCACGTCGCGCCCGGCGAGGTGGTAGGCCTGATTGGCCCGTCAGGCTCGGGCAAGAGCACCTTGCTCAAATGCCTGGGCGCCGTGATCGACCCGACCGCCGGGCGCATGCAACTGGGCGACCAGGTCATCTTTGACAACGGTTGGAAGGTGCCGGACCTGCGTGCCCTGCGCCGCGACAAGATCGGCTTTGTGTTCCAGGCACCGTACCTGATCCCCTTTCTGGACGTGACCGACAACGTGGCCCTGCTGCCCATGCTGGCTGGCGTGCCCAACGATCAGGCGCGCCAGCGCGCTCTGGAGTTGCTGACCGCACTGGATGTGCAGCACCGCGCCCAAGCCATGCCCTCGCAACTGTCAGGCGGCGAACAGCAGCGCGTGGCCATTGCGCGGGGCCTGGTCAACCGCCCGCCGGTGATCCTGGCCGATGAACCCACCGCCCCCCTGGATTCGGCACGGGCCATGTCGGTGGCGCGCATCTTGAACGACATGGCGCAGCGCTTCCAGACCGCCGTCATCGTCGTCACGCACGACGAGAAGATCATCCCCACCTTCAAGCGGATCTATCACATCCGAGATGGGGTTACCCATGAGGAGGCGGGCGAGGGGCGAGCGTTGCGCTGAGTCGGGTGCGTGCGAAGATGCCGCCATGAGCAACGCCACTCCGCCACGGGCGCCGCAGCCTCCCGAGTCGCGCGTCGAGCCGCTCGGCGCCAGCGCCCCGCTGGCCGAGCTGTCGCCAGCCTACTTCGGCATGGTCATGGCGACGGGCATCGTGTCGATCGCCGCCCAATTGCTCGACCACCCGACGCTGGCCCGGGCGCTGTTCGCGCTCAATCTCGTGGCCTACACCGTGCTGTGGGCGCTCAACGCGCTGCGCGCACTTCGGTATCGCGCGCATTTCCTGGGCGACCTGGTTGACCATCTGCGCGGGCCCGGCTTCTTCACCAGCGTCGCGGCCACCAGCATCGTGGGTAGCCAATTTCTGATCCTTGCAAAGAACAGTCGCGCCGCCGTGGCGTTGTGGTGCGTCGCCGTCGTGCTGTGGGTGGGCCTGACTTACACCGTTTTCACCGGCCTCACGATCAAGCGAAACAAGCCCTCGCTGGACCAGGGCATCAGCGGCGCATGGCTGCTGGCCGTGGTGGCCACGCAGTCGATCGCCGCCTTGAGCGCGCTGCTGGCCGCTCACATCGGCCAGCCGGTCAAACTGGAGTTGAACTTCCTCGCGCTGTCGATGTGGCTGTGGGGCGGCATGCTCTATATCTGGATGATGTCGCTGATCTTCTACCGCTACACCTTCTTCCCCCTGGAGCCCGGCGACCTGTCTCCGCCCTACTGGATCAACATGGGCGCCATGGCGATATCGACACTCGCCGGCTCGCTGCTCATTCTCAATTCGCCTGACGCGCCGTTCCTGCTGTCGCTGCTTCCTTTTCTCAAGGGGTTCACGGTGTTTTACTGGGCAACAGGAACGTGGTGGATCCCGATGCTGCTCGTGCTGGCGCTGTGGCGCCACGTCTACCGACGCTTTCCGCTGCGCTACGACCCGCTTTACTGGGGGGCGGTGTTCCCGCTCGGCATGTACGCGGCGAGCACGGACCGATTGATCGAGGCCATGGGGATCGGATTTCTGTCCTTCGTTCCGCGAGCGTTTTTCTCGATCGCGCTGATCGCCTGGTCCGCGGCATTCGTTGGCCTGGCGGTCGAGTTGCTGCGCGGGTCGCGGCCTCGATCGGGCGGGTAACGCCGGGCGGCCTCAACGCCCCGCCGCCGTGGCCGCCAGCGTGCCATCCGAGCCTTCGGGCACGTAGACCATCGAGCCGTCCTTCATTCGGTAGGCGATGCCGGCTTTCTGGCCTTCGCCCTGGCCGATCTGGCCGCTCGATTTGTAGTGCTCGATCTTGTCGCCTTTCTTGATGAGCATCTCCATCGAGGCCTTGCCGGGATCGGTGATGACCGTGACGTCCTGGTGCGCGAACGGGTTGAGCAGCGGGTTGCGCGCGATGGTGATGAGCAGCGCCGCGATGATCACCAGGAAGATGTCGATGAGGTTGACGACCGAGAGGATGGGGTCGTCGGATTCGCTTTCGTCGAGAAACTTCATTGCGCGGCTCCGGGGGCGAGGGTGTGCTGGGCGGATCGGGCCGACAGCCACGCGAGTTCTTCGGCCAGCCAGCGGCGTTGCACGGCGACGATCCAGTAGGTGAGGGCTGCGGCGATGAGCGCGAGGATCACGGCCGAGAAGGCGACGGTGAGGTTGTCCGACACGCTCGCGAGGTTGCCGTCCGACAGACCCTTGAGAGCGGGCCCCATGGGGATCATGGTGGCGACGAGGCCGAGCATCGGGGCCACGCGGGTGGCAATGCGGGGCAACTCGACGAGCTTGTGCGCTTGCAGGTCGAGGTCGTCGGCGCGCAGGTCGTGACGGCCTTGTGCCCAGGCCAGCAGCGGGTAGCCGCGCGAGGCGGCGTCAGGCTGCGGGGTGCCGCGACGTTGCCACCACTGGACGCTGAAGGCGCCCAGCGCGTAGAAGGCGTATACGAAGAGCGCGGCGATGGCCAGCAAGGTGGGAATGAGAAAGACCTGGCAGGCCTGGTACATGAGGGTTTCGATGTTCATGTTGAGAACTCCTGTTTACTGAACGATGGATGCGGATGGGTGCATGAGGGGCGGCGTGCTGGCGCGGGCCCGCCGCAGTTGCCGCCATGCGCCGACGCACGCGGTGGCGACGATGAACCAGAGCGTGGCCAGCGCCGTGAGGATCCGGGTGGCCGCCGGGTTGGCGGGGCGCTCGGTTTTGTCGAGCCGCATGCCTTGCACCGCCGGTGGCGCGGGTTGGGGCGGCGCCGGGGTGGGCTGCGCCTGGGGCGGGGCCGCTTCGGGCCGGGCCGGGTTGGGGGCTGCCGCTGCGGTGGCGGTGGCGGGACGCGCCGGAGCGCCGGTGCCGAATCCCGCATGTTGGGTGAAGGCGGCGTTGTCGGTCTTGACGTCGAAGCGCTGGGCGAGCTCGCGGTAGCGTTGCTTGAGCTCGGCCACGGTGGCGGCGTCGGTCTGCCAGTAGCCCTTGCGCTCGGCCTCGAGCATGCGTTCGATGGTTTGCGCCAGGGCGTGCGGGTTCTCGCGCTCAAACCAGTCTTTGAGGCCGAGTTTGTGTTTGTCGCGCACGTAGACGTCGACCATTTCTTGCCATTGATCGTCGCGCACGATTTCGCGGGCCACGGCTGTCCAGCCCCAGAGGTTGTTGGTGGCGTCGAGCACTTGCAGGGTGCCGGCGTAGCCTTCGGCCATCAGGCCTTTGATGTAGCCGGGGTGGAACTGGCGGGTGGCGAGCTCCTTGGCCAAGAATTGCGCGGCGCCTTCGACCTTGCCCGAGCCGGACCCGCGCAGGTTCGAGATGTAGAGCTCGGGCGCCTTGCCATCGAGGTGGCGCACGGCCAGCGCGATGCCGCCGAGATACTGAAACGGATCGTCGGTGGTGAGCATGCCGTAGAGGTTCGAGGTGCGCGAGAGCACGGCGCCCTCGGTGCCGCGCAGGTGCTCGGCGTAGAGGTTGACGTTGGCAACGCTGCCGGCGCCGGCCTGGCCCCATTCTTTTTCGTCGGGGCCGTAGGCGTATTGCATGCGCGAGAGGTAGAGCTGGGCGAGTTTGCGGTCGCCTTCGGCCTTGCCTTTCCAGGTGTCGGTGGCGAGGGTGGCGTCGTCGAGCCCGGTGCCGTAGCTGCCCTGCTCCGACGAGAAGATGCGTGTCTGGCCGGCGCGCACGGCCGCGTCGTGCGCCACGCCGCGCGCTTCGAGCGCGGCGGCGATGCGTTTGGCGTTATGGGCCACGGGGTTGTCGGCCTCATCGGCGGTGGCGGCCAGGCGGGCGGCTTCGGCCAGCCACTTCATGACGTTCGGAAAGTGGTCGCGATAGAGGCCTGTGGCCGAGAGCACCACATCGACCCGCGCCCGGCCCAGCTGATCCCGCGGGATCAGCTTGACGCCGGTGACGCGCCCGCCCGCATCCCACACGGGCTCGACCCCCATGGCCCAGAAGGCCTCGGCTTCGAGGATGCCGCTGTGGCGCATGGTTTCGACCGACCACAGGGCCATGGTGAGTTTTTGCGGCGTGCGGCCGGTTTGCGCGCGGTGCGTGGCGAGCAGTTGTTCGAGCGCTTCTTTGCCCGCGGCCCAGGCTTGCGGCGTGGGCACGCGCGAGGGGTCGAAGCCGTAGAGGTTGTGGCCGGTGGGGTAGGCGTCGGGGTTCTTGATGGGGTCGCCGCCGTATGAGGTGGGGATGTGCCGACCCGCGAGCGCCGCCAGCAGCGCGGGCTGCTCGCCCGCCGCGCCGAGGTGCTCGTACCACTGGCGGGCCTGCGCGATGCCGTCGCGCAGCGCGGGCGGCAGGCCATCGGTGGGGGCGCCGTCGATCACATGCTGGCGCAGCAGGCGGTAGGGCGCCGTGGTGGCGAGGCGGTCGTAATCGCCCACGATGGCTTCGTCGAGATCTTTTTGCGGCGTGCCGGTGTGGGCGGCGGCGGCCTCCCAGAAGGGGCGCCCGAGCATCAGCAGCACGGTGCCCAGGCGGTGGGCCTCGCGCGGCGCGGTGCCGAAAGTGTGCAGGCCTTGCGGCTGGGCGGTTTGCGCCAATTCGTGCAGATGGTTGTGCAGGGTGTCGATGAAGGCGTTGAAGTCGCCGTCGATGCGCGCGGCGCCCCAGCCCATGTCGCGGTCGATGTGCTCGCGGCGCACGTCGGCCAGGAGGTCGGCGCGGAGCTGGTTCTTGACGGCGCCTTCGTCTTGCGCGATCCAGCGGTGCAGCAGGTCGTGGATGCGGGTGAGCGCATCGTGCAGGCCCGCCGGCGCGAAGGGCGGTGTCTGGTGGCTGATGGTGACGGCGCGGCCCCGGCGCTTGGCCTGGATGGCCTCGCCGACGTCGTCGACGATGTAGGGGTAGACCACGGGCACGTCGCCCACGGCGAGCATGGGCGCATCGAATACCGAGAGTCCGCGCTCCTTGCCGGGCAGCCATTCTTGCGTGCCGTGCGTGCCGTAGTGAACGATGGCGTGATCGCGGCGCGCCAGCAAGTAGGTGGCGAAGTAGAAATGCGAGGGGCCGGCCTTGGTCGAGTGGTAGAGGGCCTTTTCCTTGTCTTCCCAGCGCTCGCCGCGAGGCGGTTGCGGCAACACGGTGAGGTGACCCAGCTTGAGTCGTGGCACGGCAAACACCATCCGCCCGTCGTACGGCACCACGAACGACGAGCGCTCGGGCTCGCCCCAGTGCGCGATCATGTCGTCGCGCACGGCTTGGGGCAGGGCGTCGAACCAGCGGCGGTAGTCGGCCACGGACACGGGTTCGGCCAGGCCGTCGCGCAGCAGCGCGATGAGCGCGCGGTTGTCGCCGGCTGGAGCATAAAAGGGGGCGAGCAGGCGTTGCAGTTGTCGCGTGAGCTCGCGATCGTCCGGGGCTTCGGTGCGGTAGCCGGCGTCCCGCAGCGCGGCCAGGCTGGTGGCGAGGCTCTTGGGCAGGTTCATGAACGAGGCCGAGAGGTTCTTTTCGCCCGGCGGGTAGTTCCAGAAGAAGATGCTCACGTGCTTGTCGGCAGCGGGCGTGCGCGCCAGCCGGGCCAGGTTGAGCGCCTTGTTGACCATCGAGGCCGCCTGGGCGGCGATCGGCAGGATCTGGTCGTCGGCCTTGCGCGTGGCCGCGGCGATCTGAATATCGGTCACGCCAGCGTATTCGGACTGCGCCACGTAGAACGGCACGTCCATCAGCGCGATGCCGCTGGGGTCGGCGGCCCAGGCGGCTTCGTCGCCCTTGCGATACGGCGTGGCCTGCACCACCGGCACGCCCAGCGCGCTGAACTCGGCGCGGCGGCTGTCGGCGTCCAGCATGATCTGGGTGTTGATGATGGCGTCGGCGACGACGCGTCCGTCGATGCCGAGCGCCGCGGCGAGATCGCCCTGGCCAGTGGCGGGGGCGTACACGGTCAGGGGTAGCGCGCCAGCCGCCTCGATGCGGGCGATGAGGTCGTCGATGAACGCGGTCTGCTCGGAGATCACGTATTGCTGGTGGATGAGCACGGCCACCGTGGGCGGGCGCCGCGCGGGGTCGATGCCCTTCCAGCGCAGGTAGCTGGCCGCGTCGTTGAAGATCAGCCCGGGCGCCTTGGGGTGGTAGATGCCGGTTTTCGGAAACACCTTGGGCGCGGGGATGCCCGCCAGGGGGCGCCCGGCCAGTTGCGCGGCCAGCGTGCGAAAGAAGCCATCGAAGTTGGCGCGCCCGCCGTTGGCGTAGTAGCCCACCAGGCGCCTGGCCACGTCGTCGGGCAGGCCGCTCCAGCTCGGGTTGGCCTCGTACAGCCACAGCTGTGGCGCGCGCAGCGCGGGCAGCGCGCCGTGCAGCCGCGCCCGCACTTCGTCTTGCAGATAGCTGTCGATGAGCACGGCGTCGGCCCCCTTGAAGAGGCCGCCATCGACATCGGCCGGCAGCTTGTGCAGGTAGCGCACGTCAAGCGTCACCCCCAACGGACGGGCCACCTCGGCCAGCATCTTGAACTTGCCGGGCGGGACGTTGCCAGTGGCGATGATCAGCACCTGCGCGGAGAACGCTGGCGCGGCGCACAGCAGCAGCGCGAACAGCGCCAGCAGGCGGTACAGCTTGGACTTCATGACGCGCGCTCCACCGATCAGAAATCGGCCTGCAGCGCGACGCTGAAGGTACGGCCGGGTTGCGAGTAGAAATCGACGCCCACCGGGTTGGCCGCGTCCGCCTTGCGGATGTCGCTCCACAGCCAATACTTGTGGTCGAAGAGGTTGTTCACCGCCGCCGTCACGCGCAGGTTGCGGCTGAGGGTTGCCCAACCCGAGAGATCGACCGCGCCATAGCCCGGCGTGCGGAAGTAGGTGCCGTCCACCGAATCATCGATGCGCGATTTGCGGGCCGCCGCGCGCAGGCGCGCCTCGGCGCCCCAGCCATCGGCCTCGCGGGTGAGGATCAGCCCCAGCCGTGTCGGCTCGACGCTGTTGAGCGGCTGGTCGGTCTCCTGGTTGGTGCCGACGGTGCGGGCCAGCGAGCCGTCGAGATGCCAGCCGGGGGCGAAGGCCCAGCCGCCGCGCACCTCGGTGCCGTGGATGCGTACCTTGTCGAGGTTGACGGCCATCGAGGTGCGCGACAGGCCGCTGATGCAGCGCGGGTCGCCGGGGCAGCTCAGGTAAACGCTCTCGATGAAATCCTTGTAGTGGTTGTCGAACACCGCCACCTGGGCGCGCCACTCGCCGCTGGTCAACTTGATGCCCAGCTCGCCCCCAATGCCCGTTTCGGGCTTCAGATCGGCGTTGGGGCTGGTGCCGTAGCTCTGCACGGTGTTGCGAAAAGCGCCGTTGACCTCGTTGTAGTTGGGCGCGCGATACGAACGCGCCACCTGACCGTAGGCGGCAACGGCGGGGCTGAAGCGCCACATCGCGCCCAGCTTGGGCGACCAGGCGCCGTCCGACTTCTCGACCGCGTCGCGCCCGATGGCCG
>NZ_JAYSBZ010000089.1:0-10378 GCF_041915145.1 Aquabacterium sp.
GTCACCGCGCGCCTTGCTCACGGGCAGCGGCTCGCCGGACAGCATCGACTCATCGACCTGCGTCTCGCCCTCCATCACCTCGCCGTCCACCGGGATGCGCTCACCGGGGCGCACCACGAGCTGATCGCCCACCACCACGCGCGCCAGGGGCACGTCCTGCTCGGTGCCGTCTTGCAGGCGGTGCGCCACGTCGGGCCGCAACGCCGACAGCGCCCGGATCGCGGCGGTGGTCTGGCGCTTGGCGCGCGCCTCCAGCCACTTGCCGAGCAGCACCAGGGTGATGACCACGGCGGCCGATTCAAAGTAGAGATGGGGCATGTCGTCGGCCGCCGTCCACCACAACCAGCACGACAAGCCCCAGGCCGCGCTGGTGCCCAGCGCCACGAGCAGGTCCATGTTGCCGCTGCCGGCACGCAAGGCCGCCCAGCCAGCGCGATAGAAACGCGCGCCCAGCACGAACTGCACCGGCGTGGCGAGCGCGAACTGCAGCCAGGCGGGCAGCATCCAGTGCTGGCCCAGCAGCTCACCCAGCATCGGCAGCATCAGGGGCACGGACGCCACCGCCGCGGCCACCACGCCCCAGGCTTCGCGCCGCAAGCGAGCCTGCGCCTTCGTCTCGGCGTCGTCGGCCCCTTCGGCGCGCTGCAGGCGCGCGGTGTAGCCCGCGCGCTCGACGGCCCGCAACAGCTCGGCTTCGGCATCCGCCCCGCCCACCAGGCTGACGCGCGCCGACTCGGCGGCCAGGTTGACGCTGGCATCCAGCACGAATGGCAGCTTCTTGAGCGCGCGCTCGACCCGGCTCACGCACGAGGCGCAGGTCATGCCCTCGATGGCCACGTCCAGCTCGCGCACCGGCACCTCGTAGCCCGCGCGTCGCACGGCGGCCACCAGGTCGCCCAGCCCGGCCGTGCCGGCCACCCGCGCCTGCTCGACCGCCAGATTCACGGCCGCGTCGTCCACGCCCGGCACTTTCTTCAAGGCTTTCTCGACGCGCGCCACGCACGACGCGCAGGTCATGCCTTGAACGTCCAGCGTCAGAACCGCTCCAGCCGCGCCACTCGTCGTTGTTGCATCCGCCGTCATTTGAAATTCCGATTCACGCCCTCATCTCGTTCACCAGGCCGCTTGGCGAACCGTGCCAGCGTGCGAGACTCACCCGACCATTGTTCGCGATTCACGCGAGCGCCGCTCAACTTACCGAGGATCACCATGACAACGCCCGACGAACACGTCTTCCAGGTCAAGGGCATGAGTTGCGGGCACTGCGTGCGTGCCGTGACGCAGGCCGTGCAGGGCCGCGACCCGCAGGCTCGCGTCGAAGTCGATCTGCCGACTGGCCGCGTCACCGTCCAGACCGCCCTGAGCCGCGCCGCCGCCGCCGAGGCCATCGCCGAAGAAGGCTATGAGGTTGCGGCTTGACACGGCGCAAACTCGCGCCTCGATTCGTTCAAAAAACCTAGCTACAATTTGAGGCTTTGCGCACCACGATGCCTTGCTGTCTTTGCAAGGCAGCCACATCCAGGCTTGGAGCGCCTTCCCAGACACTGTTTTCCGAGGCCAAACGCCATGAAACTCGCACAGGAAATCCGCGCCGGCAACGTCATCATGCAGGGCAAAGACCCGATGGTCGTGCTCAAGACCGAATACAGCCGTGGTGGCCGCGGCGCCGCCACCGTGCGTATCAAGATGAAGAACCTGCTCAACGGCGCGGGCGCTGAAACAGTGTTCAAGGCCGACGACAAGATGGACCAGATCATCCTCGACAAGAAGGAGTGCACCTACTCCTACTTCGCCGATCCGATGTACGCCTTCATGGACGCCGAATACAACCAGTTCGAGATCGAAGCCGAAAACATGGGCGACGCGATCAACTACCTGCAAGACGGCATGGAAGCCGAAGTGGTGTTCTACGACGGCAAGGCCATCTCGGTCGAGCTGCCCACCACCATCGTGCGCGAAATCGAAACCGAACCCGCCGCCAAGGGCGACACGTCGGGCAAGGTCATGAAGCCTGCCCGCGTCGTCGGCACCGGCTTCGAGATCTCGGTTCCGGCCTTCGTTGAAAGCGGCGACAAGATCGAAATCGACACCCGCACGCACGAATACAAGAAGCGCGTCTGATCCCGGTCGATGCCGCAAACAAAAAGGACACTCGATGGTGTCCTTTTTTTGGTTCTTCGCCCGGTTCAGGCCATCGCCTGCTCCACCCTTTTCTCGGGCCGTTGATGCGCCAGGCGAAACACCTCGGCCGCCGGCAAATCCTTCAACTTGTGATCTGACCACACCTGCCTCCAGTACCGGGCGCCAGGCAACCCGTTGTACAGGCCAAGCATGTGCCGGGCCACTTGGGGCCAGCGCACCTCGCCGTGCTCCCAGCCACGCGTGCGATCGACTTCGCACTGCATGTAGTCGACCATCGCCGCCTCGACGCCTTCCCGCGTCAGCCCCGCGCTGGTCTGTTCATCGCCGAACAGCAAGGCAGCCCACTCGGCCATCATCCAGGGCGTGTGATAGGCCGCTCGCCCCACCATCACGCCATCCAGCGCCACGCCGTCAGCGCCCGGTCGCAACTGCTCGACGCATGCGGCGTTGTCCGCCAAACCGCCATTGAGCACGATGGTGAAAGCCGGGAAGTCGCGCTTGAGCCGGTGCACGAACTCATAGCGCAGCGGCGGGATCTCGCGGTTTTCTTTCGGGCTCAAGCCCTTGAGCCACGCGTTGCGGGCATGCACGATGAAAACGCGGCAGCCGGCATCGGCCACCGTGCCCACGAAGTCGCGCACGAAGTCGTAGCGCTCGATCTGGTCGATGCCGATGCGATGCTTGACGGTGATCGGCACGGCCGGGTCACCCCCCACCGCGTCGATCATGGCCTTGACGCAGTCGGCCACCAGCGAGGCTTCGCTCATCAGGCAGGCGCCAAATGCGCCGCGCTGCACGCGCTCGCTGGGGCAGCCGCAGTTGAGGTTGACCTCGTCGTAGCCCCACTGCTGGGCCAGCTTGGCGCAGTGCGCCAGATCGGCCGGCTCGCTGCCGCCGAGCTGCAAGGCGACTGGGTGTTCTTGCTCGCTGTAGTCGAGAAAGCGCGTCATGTTGCCGTGCACCAGGGCGCCCGTGGTAAGCATCTCGGTGTACAGCCTTGCGTGGGGCGACAAGAGCCGGTGGAAATAACGGCAATGGCGGTCGGTCCAGTCGAGCATGGGCGCCACGCAGGCGCGCCAGGGGCTGAGACGATCAAGGGAAGTGGGCATCGAAGGGGGAATCGGCATGTCGAAGAAAGGCCCGCGCACGCCCGCCTCAGCGGGAGAGATCGAGGCAGAAGCCGGTGTAGTGCCGCAAGCTGAGATCGGGCCGGAAGGGAATCAGCATGGGCTTGTCCGGGTTGATCCAGGTCTCGCGCAGGCGGTAGCCCAGCTCCGTCAGCCCTCGCACCAGGGACGCCTGCGTCTGGATTCGATAGGGGCAGAACGCTGTGCCCAGGCTGTTGACCGTGAAGAAGGTCTTTTCGGGGTGGATCGCTGCCGTGTTGATGATGATCCGCCGAGGCAGGCGCTGCCACCCGGACAGCATGTCACCCAGGGTCTGGGGCAGGTATTGCAGCACGCCCGATGCGAACAGCACATCCAGCCCCTCGCCTTGCGCAAAGCGATCCGTGAAGCGCAAGCGGGCGGCGTCGCCGCGCTCCTGCGCCAATTGGCGCCCCTGAGCCACCATGGCCGGCACGTCCTGCACGCACCAGTCCAGATCGGGCCATGCCGACAGCGGCTCGCGAAACGCCATGAACTTGATGCCGATGGCCCCGCCTACGTCGAAAACGCCTCGGAGTCCTTCTTGCAGCGAGCGGGTCAGCCAGTAAAGCGACGGGTAGTCGTGGGGATCCATCCGCGTGCGGTGCTGGTACAACTGCGCCGACTCGGGGTTGTCGTAGCCGGCTTGCCCGAAAGCCTGCGCAGCCGCCGTCGCCTCGTCCCAGCTGGCGTGCTCGCCGTAGAACATGTTCTGGTCGCGATTGGCGATGAAGGCTTCGCGTGCCTGGCGATGAACGATCGCGCCAATCAAGGGAAGACTGGCCAGCGCGTCAACGCGTTGATGAAGAGCTTGGATCAATTGCAAGGTGGCTGTTCCGGAATCGGTTCAGAGGTGCGGGCGTTTGCGTGTCAGAACCAGGGGCACGGCCTCGATTCCCCCTGCGGACAGGGTGGACAAATCCACCTTGTCGATGTGGATACTACGCCCATCCATTTTCAATACCCAGCCTCTACATGGACGCCCAGACTCGAAACGGTTCCCGCTGGAAGATCGAACCCTCGTCGGGCTCGTATTCCACCGGTCAGATCCAGTCCATTCGCCACAACTTCGATCAGCATCCGCTGATGCAGTTGCCCGAACTGGCCAAGCTGGCCAAGGACTTGGTGAAGACCAGGCAGTGTCGCTTCATCACGCCGGGGAGCGATCAATCGTCGCCATTTTTCCACACGCAAGCGGATCATCACGGACGAGACATCGACGAGGTGTTCGCGCGCATTGAAGAGCCTGGTTCCTGGGTCGCGCTCTACAACGTCGAAACCCACCCCATCTACAAGGGATTCCTGGACGACGTGGTGGGCTGCTTTCGGCACCTGGTGGAGCCGATCCTGGCTGGACCGGCTCAAATACCCGATCACGCGTGCGCTGATCGGGATCCGCAAGACCTTCAGCGGCTTCAAGCCCAAGCCGGGTTTCTGAGCTCCAGGTTTCGCGTCGATGGCCGCAAGCCCCCCCTCAACGGGGAATTCGGGGAAGAACGGGCCGCTCGATGCATGACGGCACGCCGCCGCCGGCCGCGCCTCATTCGGCACCTTGCCGCGCGACAGAATCAACTTGACTGAGCCAGCCTGCGATCAGGTCGATGAAATGCCGCTGCGATGCCTGGGAGGTGATCGTGTGATCGATGTCGGAGCGCAGTTCGGCTCGCACCTTGGGCAGCCATGGCTGCCCCCTGAAGGCGTGGCGGAACTGGCTGCCGTAGCTGTAGCAGTCCAGCACTGAGCCGGTGAAAAGCACGAACACGGCCGTGCCGCGCCCGACCAGCCGTTGCATCGCGCCCGCGAAATCCGCCTTGGACGGGTTGGCCGGCGCGCCGCCACCGTCGAACAGCGCGGGCTCGTCGGCCTGGGCAGACTGGCTCGACGGCCGACGCAGCAGGCTGCGCCAGGCCGCCCCCAGAACCTTGCTCCAGGGCGTCACCTGCAGCCGCTTCCAGCGACGGGCCCAGGCGGACAGGCGCGTGGCATACCAGAAGCCATCGACCATCATGAGCCCGGCCACGCGCTCATCAGCCTGCGCCGCCCAATAGGCGTTGACGGCGCCCGAGCAGATGCCGATGAGGATGAAGCGCTGGATACCGGTCGAGGCCGAGACGTGGTCCATGGCGCTACGCAGGTCTCGCACCGCCTGCTCGATGAAATTCTTTTCGCCGCCCTGGTGCGGGCTGTCTCCGACGCCGGACAGATCAAACCGCAGCACCGTCCGCCCCTGGGCCGCCAACGCCCTCGCCAGTTTGACGTTGATGCGATGAGGGCCGTAGCGCGGGATCACCCCGGCGTTGAACAACACCACGGCCGTGGACGAGGACGCCTGCGCGGGCGTGGTCAGCACCCCGATCAAGGACTGGCCGGGGCCGAACTGGCAGGCGATCTCGTTCATGCCCCCTCCCCGACTTGCTGAACCAGCGCCATCAAGGCCTGCGTGGGCACCAGCGCGCTGTTGTCTGCGGTGTCGCTGGTCCAGTCCGTCCCGTGGTTGACGGTCAGCACGCGCACCCGCTGACCCGCCGCGCCCGTCAGCGCCTGATTCAGATCCGCGGCCTCCGGCCGTTGCTGATCGCTGACCACCACGACGGCCACGTGCGATGCCGGCCAGAGCTCGGGCCCGGCCGCGCTGGCCTGCAGCTGATCTCGCAGCTCGGGCGACAGGGCATAGCCGATGGCCTCGTCGCGGAAGGTGCAGGGGTTCTTGGCCACGACCCTCGGCGAGCGGCTGGCCTTGACGGCGAAGGCCTTTTCGATGGCGACGATGTGGCGCTCGCGCAGGTAGTCGAGGTAGCGACGGCCGTCGAGCAAAGGGTCCCACAGAACGAGCTTGCGCAAACCACCGGGAGCCTGGCGCGCAGCCCTCAAGGCCACCAGCGCGCCCAGCCGCATGCCGAGCCAGATCGTTTCGGAAACCGCCCCCCGACGGCGAAGCTCGGCATCGGCGATCAGCACGTCTTGCGCCCAGCCCGCCAAGTCGCCATCGCGGTCGTCGCCCAGTGCATCTCCGGTGCCGTGATAGTCGAACCGCAGCACCGGGTGCCCTTGACGCGCCAGACGCTCGGCGGTCACGCGCATCATGCGATGGGCGCGCACGGCCTCCTGCCCGAAGGCTTGGCACAGCAGGACGCCCGGGCGGCTACAGACCTGCGCCGGCGCATGGAAGATCCCGAACAGGCCCCGCTCCGGGGCGCCGAAATTGACGGGCTCGATGACTGGTTGGGACACGCTCATATGCTTTCCGGACACGGCTTGCCAGCCCCCTGGTAGACCAATCTGGCAGCCGAGGCGAGCATATCAGCGCGGTACCGGACGGCGGCCACGTCCAGCACGGCCTCCTCGGCGCCGACGGGGATGCGTGTTCGCTGCAAGTCGCTGCTCAGGTTGAGCGTGAACGCACTGGACGGCAGAGTCAGGCCGGTGCCCAGCGCCTTGAGGCAGGACTCCTTGTGCGTCCAGCCTTGCAAGAAGGCCGACAGCGCCTGATCGGCATCCGGCAGGGCAGCCAGGGCCGCCTGCTCATCCGCCGAGAAATGATGGCGAGCCAGATCGTGGATCTCCGCGACGGGGTGGCGCACTTCGATATCGACGCCGATGTCGCCATGGGTACAGCTGGCCCGCGCGAGACCGATGAGCCCCAGATGCGCGCTGTGACTGAGATTGAAGCGCCAGCCGGCGAGTTCCGGCACGCTGGGCTTGCCGTGCGGCCCGAACTCGAAAAGCGCCTCGCCGCGCATGCCGGCCACCTGCGTCAGAACGCCCCGCAAGGCCCGGTGCGCGCTCAGGTAGCGGCGTCGGTCTCGCTCGAAGGCGAACCGGCCGGCGCGCTCGAGCTCCGGCGCGCTCAGCCGCACATCGGCCGCCACGTCCGGCGCATCGAGCTCCACCAGCCACAGGTGAATGCCCAAGGGGGACTCGGGCAAGCGCCGGATGGCGCACCCCACATCCATCATCGTTCAGGATCGGCGCCCGAAGCGCCCCAGCACGCGAGACAACAGGCCGCCTTGCGCCGCCTGCGCGCCTTCCGACGCGATCGATTCCGCGCGCCCCGCGTCTGGCGCGCCTTGCGTCGCCGATGAGCCTTGCGCCAGCTGTTGCAGGCTTTCGTAGACGTAGCGGCGCGGGTCGATCTTGAGGCCCAGCACCCGCGCGGTCTCGGCCACGGCTCGCATGACCAGCAAGGAGCTGCCACCCAGGTCGAAGAAGTTGTCGCCCGGCTGGATCTGGCTGGCGTCCACCCCCAGCAACCCTGCCCAGATGCCCGCCAGTTGCGTCACCGGATCGATGGCCGAGCCCTGCCCGGCCGCAGAGGCCGCGGCGTGGGTCGCCTGAGCGGACTGGCCCTCGACGAGGCGACCATCGCGATGCGCCTGAACCCAGCGCTCGAACGCCGAGGCATCCGGCCCCGGCTCGGCAAGCAGGGCCGCGATGGTGCGCTCGGGCGCATCGGCGACGCGGCGCAGCAAGGCAAGCAGCCGCTCGCGGAAGAGTCGGGCGGTGGCCACGTCGAACAGGTCGGCGTTGTAGTTGAACCCGCCCTCCAGCCCGCCCGGCACTTCCATGAGCCAGAGGCCGAAGTCCTCGGTCGCGCCTTTTTGCATGACCAGCACCGACGAATGCGCCAGCGGCCCCCAATGGCGCAGGCGGGCACGCGCGTCCTGGAAGGAATACAGACTCTGGTACAGACCGGCCTTGCTGGCATGACGGGCGATTTCGGGCTCGATGGCCAGCCGCTCGAACGGCACGTCCTGGTGGGCCATGGCGTCGAGCAACTCGCGCTTGATCGACGACAGGCATTGCGACAGCGTCGCGCCGGTGTCCAGGTTCAGGTGCACGGGCAACAGGTTGTTGAAGAAGCCCATCACGCCATCGACCTCGCCGCTCAGGCGCCCTCGCACGGGCACGCCCATCACCAGGGAGGGGCTCGACAGCGCCTGACCGAGCATGGCGGCGTACACCGCCATGACCAGCATGTTGACGGTCACCCCCCGCTCCAGGCCGAGCTGGCGCAGGCGCTCGGTCAGCGGCGCGTCCACGTGAACCCACTCCACGGCGCCCACGCCGGTCATGCCCGGCTTGCGGGGGCGGTCGGTCGGCAAGGCGCGCGGCGGGGTGATGGACGCGTAGCGCTGCTTCCAGTAGGTCACTTGCGTCTTGCAGGTTTCGCTGTCCATCCAGGCCTGCTGCCAATGCGCGAAATCGACGTAGCTCACGGCCGGCAAGGGCAAGGCGGCAGTCGTGCCTTGCAGGGCCGCGGGGTACAGCGCGGCCATCTCTTCGTACAGCAGGTCGAACGACCAGCCGTCCCAGATGATGTGGTGCGGCATGAACAGGAAGACATGCTCGTCCGGCGCCATGCGGTAGAGCGCCACGCGGAAGAGTGGCGCCTTCGAGATGTCGATGGGCTGATCGATGATGGCCTGCAGTCGCGCCATCAGCTCGGCCTCTCGCCGCGCCTCGGGCAGGGCGCCGAGATCCTCGAAAGGCAGGTGCAGCTCGACCTGATCGGCCACGCGCTGAACCGGGCCGCCGGGGCCGTCCGCGATGCTGGTGCGCAGGCTGGGCTGCCGCTGCACCATCTGGCGCAACGCCGCCTCGAAGGCCCGCGCGTCGAACGGCCCGCTCAAGCGGTGCGCCGAGGGCGTGTTGTAGACCACGCGCCCCGGGTGCATCTGCTCCATGAAGCGGATGCGCTCTTGCATCACGGTCAGCGGCGCCTCGCGCTGGTCGGCGCTGCGCGTCAGCGGCAGCGCCTGGGGCGCGCCGCCTTGGCGGGCGGCCTCCACGGCACGCGCCAGACTCTCCACGGTCGGGGACTCGAACACCGTGCGCAGGGGCAGCGACAAGCTCAGGGCCTTGTTGAGCGAAGCGATCAGCTTGGCCGCCAGCAGGGAGTGCCCGCCCAGCATGAAGAAGTCGTCGCGCACACCGAGGCCAGGGAGGTTGAGCACCTGCTCCATGGCCGCCAGAATCTGGGTTTCCAGAGGCGTGCGAGGCGCGAGGCGCTCGCCCGACAGCGCCAGCTCCGCCTCGGGCTTGGGCAGCGCCTTGCGATCGATCTTGCCGTTGGGCAGCAGCGGGATGGCGTCCATCTGCACGATGTGCGCCGGGATCATGTAGTCGGGCAGGCTCTTGCGCAGGGCATCGCGCAGCGCCGCGCCATCCAGCGCCGGCCCGCGCGACACCGCATACCCCACCAGACGCACGTCGCCCGGCGCATCCTCGCGGATGATCACCACCGCCTGAGCCACCGCGGGGTGCTGTGCCAGGCAGGCTTCGATCTCGCCGAGCTCGATCCGATAGCCTCGCACCTTGACCTGGAAGTCCAGCCGCCCCAGGTGCTCCAGGGTGCCGTCGGCACGCCAGCGTCCGGCATCGCCCGTTCGATAAATGCGCTGCCCCGGCTGGAACGGGTCGGGCAGGAACTTCTCGGCCGTGAGCTCGGGGCGACGCCAGTAGCCTTGCGTCACGCCGTCGCCGCCGATGAAGATCTCTCCGGCCACCCCCACGGGGCAGGGCTGGAGATGCGTGTCCAGCACATGGATTTGGGTGTTGCCGATGGGGCGGCCGATGCTGATCGGGCGGTCTGGCACGACGCGGCAGCAGGTGGACCAGACGGTGGTTTCGGTCGGGCCGTACATGTTCCACAACGCACCCGTGCGAGACAGCAGCTGCTGCGCCAGATCGGGCGGCAAGGCTTCGCCGCCCACCAGCGCCTTGAAGGCCGCCCCGCCGGACCAGCCCGCCTCGATCAGCAAGCGCCAGCCCGAGGGCGTGGCCTGCATCACGTTGGCCTGGTGACGCTCGATCAGGGCCCGCAGGGCCGGGCCGTCCATCACGGTGTCGCGATCGGCGATCACCACCTGGGCGCCCACGGTCAAGGGCAGCAGCAACTCCAGCACGGCGATGTCGAAACTCAAGGTCGTGACCGCCAGCAGCCTGTCCGCGCCGGACAGGCCAGGCTCCCGCGCCATGCTGGTCAGGAAATTGACCACCGCTTGCTGGTGAACCACCACGCCCTTGGGCCTGCCGGTGGTGCCGGACGTGTAGATGACGTAAGCCGGATCGTTCGCGCCGGCGCTGATGGC
>NZ_JAYSBZ010000090.1:0-10308 GCF_041915145.1 Aquabacterium sp.
ACGGCTTGCTCCAGCCAGATCCAGGCCAGCACGGTGTGCCCGAAGGCTTGCAGATACGGCGTGGCGTTGGCCAGCGCGCGCGCCGGCTCCGGGGTGGCCCAGGCCGCCTGCGTGGCCGCCGCCACCCGGCCCAGGGCAGCGCCCAGCGCTTGCGCAAACTCGCGCAACCCCTCGATCTGCCCCGCCCGGGCTATCGAGGCCTGAATGCGCAACCCGAGCAGTTGCAAGCCCTTGCCACCTTGCATGATGACCTTGCGCCCCAGCAGGTCCATGCCCTGAATGCCGTGCGTGCCCTCGTGGATCATGTTGAGGCGGTTGTCGCGCCAATATTGTTCGACGGGGAAGTCGCGCGTGTAGCCATAGCCGCCCAGCACCTGGATGGCCAGGCTGTTGGCTTCGAGCGCCCATTCGCTGGGCCAGCTCTTGACGATGGGCGTGAGCATCTCGAGCAGCAGCGAGGCATCAGCCGCCGCCTCGGCGCTGCCGGTGCGCTGCTCGTCGAGCAGGTACGCGCAATACAGGCCCAGCGCCAGCCCGCCTTCGACGATGGCCTTTTGCGCCAGCAGCATGCGGCGCACATCGGCGTGCTCGATGATCGGCACCTGCGGCGTGGCGGCGTCTTTGGCGGGCTTCTCGCCAGCCGCCGCAAAGCGCCGGCCTTGCGGGCGCTGGCGGGCGTAGTCGAGCGAGGCCTCGTAGCCGGCGTAGCCCAGCATCGTCGCCCCGATGCCCACGCCGATGCGGGCCTCGTTCATCATGTGGAACATCGCCTGCAAGCCCTTGCCGGCCTCGCCCACCAGGTAACCGATGGCGCCCGCCGAACCGCGCACGGGGTAGCGGCCTTCGCCAAAGTTGAGCAGCGTGTTGACCGTGCCGCGAAAGCCGCACTTGTGGTTGAGCCCCGCCAGCGACACGTCGTTGCGCTCGCCCGTCAGGCGGCCATCGGGATGCACCAGCTTCTTGGGCACCACGAACAGCGAGATGCCCTTGACGCCCGGTACCAGCTGGCCGTCGTCGCCCGGGATCTTGGCCAGCACCAGATGCACGATGTTCTCGGTCAGGTCGTGCTCGCCGCCCGAGATCCACATCTTGTTGCCCTTGAGGCGATAGCGCGGGCCCAGCGGGTCCGCCGCGAAATCGGCGCCGTCGGGCGTGGCGCGGGTGGTGATGTCCGACAGGCTGGAGCCGGCTTGCGGCTCGCTCAGGCACATCGTGCCCGAGAAGCGCCCGGCGAACTCGGGCTTGGCGAAGGCCTCGACCTGCGCGGGCGAGCCATGCGCCAGCAGCGTGCCGGCGTTGCCCTTGGTGAGCATGCCGTAGCCCGACATGCCGATGCTCGCCTTTGAAAAATACGTGGCGGCGGCCAGTTCCACCACGGCGGGCAGGTTCATGCCGCCCAGCTCTTCGCTCTGCGAGCCTGCCAGAAAGCCCGCCTCGGCAAAGGCCTGCAGCGCGGCCTGGGTTTCGGCGGGCATGTGCACGCGCTCGCCGTCGAACTCGGGTTCGTGCACATCCACCAGCCGGTTGAACGGCGCGAACTTGTCGGCGGCCAGTTTCTCGGCGGTGTCGAGCACCGAGCCGAAGGTTTCGCGCGAATGCTCGGCGTAGCGCTCGCGCCGGGTCAGGTCGTCGGCATGCAGCCACTCAAACAGCAAGAAATCAAGGTCGGCGCGCAAGGTGCTCATGGAACGGTCAGGTCAAAAATTCAACTGATGGAAGGTCGTTTCGATGCGGCTCAACGGCCCTTGAACACCGCATCGCGGCGTTCGATGAACGAGCGGATGCCCTCGACGGCGTCTTCGCTTTGCATCACCTGCAGCAGCGCTGGGAAGAGCTCCTGCACCGCCGCCGCCTCACCCGCATTCCAGGCCAGCCGGGTGGACTTGAGCACGTTCTGCACGCCCAGCGGCGCGGCTTTGGCGATCTTCTCGGCGATCTCGCGAGCCTTGTCCACCTGCTGCCCGGCGGGCACCACCTCTTGCACCAGGCCCAGGCGCAGCGATTCGTCGGCATACCAATAGTCGCCCGTCAGCAGATAGCGCTGCGCATTGCCCCAGCCCATCTGCTGCGGCAGCCGCAAGGTCGCCCCGCCGCACGGGAAGATGCCGCGCTTCACTTCGAGCATCGCGAAGCGGGTGTTGTCGGCCGCCACGCGCACCTCGGTGTTGAGCATGATCTCGACGCCCCAGGTGAAGCAGTTGCCCTGCACCGCCATCACCACCGGCTTGCGGTGGCGCTCGCCGCGCAGACCGAAGGGGTCGATCTCGCCCTCGGCCACTTCGAAGCCGCGACCGTTGCCGAAGATCGGCGCCCATTTGTCGAGCTCGATGCCCGAGGTGAAGTGCGCGCCCTCGCCATACAGCAGCGCCACGCGCAGCTCGGGGTTGCGGTTGAGCTCGCCATAGGCCTGGGCGATGTCGCGGTACATCTCGGGCGACAAGGCGTTGTGCTTCTCGGGCCGGTTGACCTTGATTTCGAGCACATGCTCGACCTGGCGGGTTTCGATGTAAGACATGGAGGCGTCCTTGAATCAGTTAAAGGTCTTGCCCTGCGCGGCAAGTTGCGCCAGCAGCGCTGCGGGTTCCCAGAAGCTGGCGTCGTCGTGCGGATTGCGCTGGTAGGTCTTCATGGCGTCGACCACGGCCGGCAGCCCCACCGTGTCGGCATAAAACATGGGCCCGCCGCGGAACAGCGGGAAGCCATAGCCGCTGAGGTAGATCATGTCGATGTCGGACGCCCGCTGCGCGATGCCTTCTTCGAGGATGCGGGCCCCTTCGTTGACCAGCGACCACACCAGCCGCCCGACGATCTCGTCGTCCGAAATGGCGCGCGGCGTGATGCCCAGGCTCTTGCGGTGCGCTACCAGCATCTCGCTCACCAGCGCCGAAGGCTTGGGCTCGCGCTGGCCGGGCTCGTAGTCGTACCAGCCCGCGCCGGTCTTCTGACCAAAGCGCCCCTGCTCGCACAGCAGGTCGGCCGTCTTGCTGTAACGCACTGCGGGCTTCTCGACGTAGCGACGCTTGCGAATGGCCCAGCCGATGTCGTTGCCAGCCAGGTCGCCCATGCGGAAGGGCCCCATCGCCATGCCCCATTTTTCAATGGCGCGGTCCACCTGCTCGGGCGACGCGCCCTCGTCGAGCAAGAAGCCCGCCTGGCGGCTGTATTGCTCAATCATGCGGTTGCCGATGAAGCCGTCGCACACGCCAGCCACCACGGCCAGCTTCTTGATCTTCTTGGCGAGCTGCATCACGGTGGCCAGCACGTCGGGGGCGGTCTTGGCGCCGCGCACCACTTCAAGCAGGCGCATCACGTTGGCGGGGCTGAAGAAATGCAGGCCCACCACGTCTTGCGGACGCCGGGTGAAGGCCGCGATCTGATTGAGGTCGAGCGTGGACGTGTTCGACGCCAGGATGGCGCCGGGCTTGACCGTGGCGTCGAGCTGCTTGAACACCGACTCTTTCACGCCCAGGTCTTCGAACACCGCTTCGATGACCATATCGGCCTGGGCGATGTCGGCGACATTCAGCGTGGGCGTGAGCAGGCTCATGCGTTGCTCGTACTTGGCTTGCGCCAGCTTGCCCTTGGCCACCTGCGCTTCGTAGTTCTTGCGGATCACGCCCAGGCCGCGGTCGAGCGCCGCTTGCTGCGTCTCCAGCATCGTGACCGGGATGCCCGCGTTCAAGAAGTTCATCGCGATGCCGCCGCCCATGGTGCCCGCGCCGATCACGGCCACGCGCTCCACCGGGCGCAGTGGCGTGTCGTCGGCCACGTCGGGGATCTTGGCCGCAGCCCGCTCGCCGAAGAAGGCATGCCGCAGGGCTTTCGACTCCACGCCCGCCACCAGTTGCGTGAAGGCCTCGCGCTCGTAAGCCAGGCCGTCGTCCAGGCTCAGGCGGGTGGCCGCCTCCACGCAGTCCACGCAACGCTGCGGGGCTGTCAAACCCCGCGCCGTCTTGGCAAGTTGGGCCTTGGCTTGCGCAAAGAAGGCCGCGTCGGCCGGCGCCGCAGCGCTCAATTGGCGTACCGACGGCAGCGGCCGCGCATCGGCCACTTCGCGAGCAAAGGCCAGCGCCCCGGCGAGCAAGTCGCCCTCGATGACGCGGCTGAACAACTGCTGCCCCGGCGCTTGAGCCAGCACCTCGCTCTTGACCGGCTCGCCTGTGGTGATCATGCGCAGCGCGGTCTCCACCCCCAGCACGCGCGGCAAGCGTTGCGTGCCGCCCGCACCCGGCACGATGCCGAGCTTTACTTCGGGCAACGCGATCTGCGCGCCCGGCGCCACCACGCGGTAGTGCGCCCCCAGCGCCAGCTCCAGCCCACCGCCCATGGCCACGCCGTGCACGGCAGCCACCACCGGTTTGGTGCAGGCTTCGAGCGCGGCAATCACCTCATGCAAGGTCGGCGAGGCCGTGGCCTTGGGCGTGTTGAACTCGCGAATATCCGCCCCGCCTGAAAAAACCTTGCCGCTACCGGCGATGACGATGGCCCTTACCGCCCCATCTGCCTGGGCTTGTCGAATCCCGTCAACCACCCCGGCGCGGGTAGCGTGGCCCAGCCCGTTGACCGGCGGGTTGCTCAAGCTGATCACGGCGACGTCGCCTTGAACTTGGTAGGTGGCGCTCATGCAGTAGCCCTCAAAAAAGCACGATCGTTCGATTTTGTGGGGGCCGCATGATTTGTCAGCCTCGCGCTAACCCGTAGCAGTCACTGCATTCAATGAGCGAATCGGGCACAAAAAAGCCGAGGTGTTCCGCAGCGCGGATCAAACCTCGGCTCATCAGGATGGGATGCGTCAGATCGTCGGGAGCACGTGGTCCTTGAACTGCTCGCGCAGCTTGAGCTTCTGCATCTTGCCGGTGGCCGTGTGCGGAATCTCGCTCACGAACACCACGTCATCGGGCACCTGCCACTTGGGGATCTTGCCCTCGAAGACGCCCAGGATCGCGGCCTTGTCGGCCGTGGCACCGGGCTTGAGCTGCACCACCAGCAGCGGGCGCTCGTCCCACTTCGGGTGGCGGCAGGCAATGGCCGCCGCTTCGTGCACCGCCGGATGGGCCATGGCGATGTTTTCCAGGTCGATCGAGCTGATCCATTCGCCGCCCGACTTGATCACGTCCTTCGAGCGGTCGGTGATCTGCATGTAGCCATCGGCGTCGATGGTGGACACATCGCCCGTCGGGAACCAGCCGTCCATCAGCGGCGACTTCTCGCGCCCGTAATAGCTGCCGATCACCCAGTGACCGCGCACCTGCAAGTCGCCCGACGCCGCGCCGTCCCACGGCAGCTCGTGACCGTCATCGCCCACGATGCGCAGGTCGATGCCGAAGATCGGCTTGCCCTGCTTGGCCAGCAGGCGGCGCTGCTCTTCGAGCGGCAGATCAAGATGCTTGGACTTCAAGCGCGACAAGGTACCCAGCGGCGACAGCTCGGTCATGCCCCAGGCGTGCACCACCTCCACGCCGTATTGCTCTTCAAACGCCCGGATCATGCTGGGCGGGCAGGCCGCGCCGCCGATCACCGTGCTCTTGAAGGTGCTGAACTTGAGCTGGTTCTCGCCCACGTAATTCAGCAGCCCCAGCCACACGGTGGGCACGCCGGCGCTCATCGTCACCTTTTCCTGCTCGAACAGCTCGTAGAGCGACTTGCCATCGAGGTGCGGCCCGGGCAGCACCAGCTTGCAGCCCACCAGCGCGGTCGAATACGGCAGGCCCCAGGCGTTGACGTGAAACATCGGCACGACGGGCAGGATCACGTCCTGGCACGACACGTTCATCGCATCGGGCTGGGTCGAGGCAAACGCGTGCAGCACCGTCGAGCGGTGGCTGTAGATGGCGCCTTTCGGGTCACCCGTGGTACCCGAGGTGTAGCAGAGGCTGGACGCCGCACGCTCGTCGATCTCGGGCCAGACGTAGTTGCCGTTTTCGGCTTCGACCAGGTCGTCGTAGCACAGCAAGTTCGGCACGCTGCTCGCCGCCGGCATGTGGGCGCGGTCGGTCATCAGCACGAAGTGCTTCACCGTCTTGAGCTCGGGCAGCAGCTTTTCAACCAGCGGCAACAGGTTGAGGTCGAAGCACAGCACCTGGTCGGCCGCGTCGTTGATGATCCAGGCGATCTGGTGCGGAAACAGGCGCGGGTTCACCGTGTGGCACACCGCGCCGCTGCCCGAGGTGGCGTAGTAGATCTCGAGGTGGCGGTAGCCGTTCCAGGCCAGCGTGCCGACGCGGTCGCCCGGCTGCACGCCCAAGCGCGTCAGCGCCTGCGCCAGCTTGCGCGAGCGCAGCTCGGCGTCGCGCCAGGTGTAGCGGTGCACGTCGCCCTCGACGCGCTTGGACACGATCTCCACATCGTGGCTGTACTTGGCCGCGTGCTGGATCAGCGCTGAGATCGTCAGCTGCTGCTGCATCATCTGGCCTGGCAAAAAACCCATGCTTGTCTCCTGGTCGAACTCGACGTGGTTCGGTAGTTGGTGGTGGCCTGCTGATTATTCCTACCCCGCCGCCGCAATCAACCCGGCATACCACGCGGCCTTGTCCGACACGCCTGCACGGGTGAGCCCCCGTCGATAGACTGCCCGCCATGAGCCCGACCTACGCCGCGCCGCAGCCCGATCCCGCCGACCACCCATTTGTCCACCCATTTGTCCACCCATTTGTCCACCCATTTGCCCACCTGCAGTGGCCGAACCGCTTTGCCACCCTGGGCCGCGACTTCTACACCGCCCTGCCCGCCCAGGCGCTGCCCGAAGCCCATTGGGTCGCGGTGAGCGAGCCCGCCGCCCGACAGCTCGGCCTGCCCGACGACTGGTGGCAGCACGCACCCGCGCTCGATGCGCTGAGCGGCGGCGCACCGTGGCCGGGCATGGCGCCGCTGGCCAGCGTGTACAGCGGCCACCAGTTCGGCGTGTGGGCCGGCCAGCTGGGCGACGGCCGCGCGCTGTTGCTGGGCGAGCTGCAAACCCCGAACGGCTCCGTCGAGCTGCAGATCAAGGGCGGTGGCCGCACGCCCTACTCGCGCATGGGCGACGGCCGCGCCGTGCTGCGCTCGTCGATCCGCGAATTCTTGTGCTCCGAGGCCATGCACGGCCTGGGCATCCCGACCAGCCGCGCGCTGTGCCTGGCCGCGTCGCCCATGCCGGTGATGCGCGAAACGGTCGAAACCGCCGCCGTCGTGACGCGCCTCGCGCCCAGCTTCGTGCGCTTCGGCCACTTCGAGCACTTCGTGCAGCCGGGCGAGCCCCCCGGTGCGCTGCAAGCCCTGGCCGACCACGTGATCGACACCCAGGTGCCGCAGTGCCGCAAGCAGCCGCAGCCCTATCTGGCGCTGTTCGAGCATGCCGTGCAGCGCACCGCCGAGCTGCTGGCCGACTGGCAGGCCGTGGGCTTTTGCCATGGTGTGATGAACACCGACAACATGTCCATCCTCGGCCTGACCATCGACTACGGCCCGTTCGGCTTTCTAGACGCCTTCGACCCGAACCACATCTGCAACCACTCCGACCACCACGGCCGCTACGCCTACGCCAAGCAGCCCAGCGTGGCCTTCTGGAACCTGCGCTGCCTGGCCCGCGCCCTGCTGCCCCTGATCGGCGACGCCGACGCCGCCCTGGCCGCGCTCGAGTCCTACAAAGATGCATTCGCGTCGGCCATGCAGGGCCGCTACCAGGCCAAGCTGGGCCTGCAGAGCTGGCACGCGCCCGAAGACGTGCGCCTGGTCGATGACCTGCTGCGTCTGATGGCCGCCAACCGCGTGGACCACACCATCGCGTGGCGCCGGCTGGCCGCGTTCAGCAGCGCCGACGGAGCACGCAACGACGCGCTGCGCGATCTCTTTGTGGATCGCGAAGGCTTCGACGCCTGGGCCGCACGCTACGCCGCACGGTTGCGCCAGGAAGGCAGCGTCGATGCCGAGCGCGCGGCAGCAATGAACCGCGTCAGCCCCAAATATGTGCTGCGGAACCATCTGGCCGAAATCGCCATCGAACGAGCCCGCCGAGGTGACTACTCAGAAGTGCAAAAGCTCCTGACGCTGCTGGAGCGCCCGTTCGACGAGCAACCCGCCCACGAGGTCTACGCCGACTTCCCGCCCGACTGGGCGCAAAGCCTGGAGGTGTCCTGCTCATCATGAGCAAACACGAGCGTTACGGCATCAACTCCGCCGCGCTAGACTTCACGTCACGTTGAAACAGCGACGGTGTCGCCATGCTGCGGCGCCGCATGATTTCGTGGTTTCGCGCGCCTCCACCTCACCCGGGTTCACCCCCGCTCCTCATGAAGCTGCTGTTCGACTTTCTGCCGCTGGTGTTTTTCTTCGCCACCTACAAGGCCGCCGAAAACCACAAAGACCAAGCCATCGCCCTGGCCAACCAATACCTCGGATCCTTGGTGCGCGGCGGCCCCATCACCGGGCTCGAAGCGCCCATCCTGCTGGCCACGGTGGTGGTGATCGTGACCACGCTGGTACTCGTCGCCATCATGAAGATCCGCGGCCACAAGCTCGACAAGCTCTTGTGGATCAACGTCGGCATCGTCACCGTGCTGGGCGTGGCCACCGTGTGGTTCCGCAACGAGACCTTCATCAAATGGAAGCCCACCCTCATCTACTGGATGATGGGCTTGGCTTTCACCTTCAGCGAGCGTTTCACGGGGCAAAACCTGCTGCACGCGCTGGTCGGCAAGGACACCGATGTACCTCTGCCCGTGTGGCGCCGCCTGAGCTGGGCCTGGGGCGGCTTCTTCGGCTTCATGGGGGTGCTCAATCTGTACGTGGCGTATCACTATTCCACCGACACCTGGGTCAACTTCAAGCTGTTCGGCAGCATGGGCTTGATGGCCGTTTTCGTGGTCGGCCAAGGCATCTATCTCAGCCGCCACATCAAGCCGCCTGCAGTCGAGGCCGATACGCGCCCGGTATCGAGCTGAACGACGGGCCTCGAACTGACACTCGACTGACATCCCAAATCAAGCAAGCACCATGGCCGCCGCCACGCCACAACAAATCGAAGCCGCCCTGCAAGCCGCGCTCGCGCCGCAAAGCCTGAGCGTGCGCGACGACAGCCACCTGCACGTGGGCCACGCCGGCTACGGCAGCGGCCACTACACAGTCGATATCGTTAGCGAAAAGTTTCAGGGTTTGTCATCAATTGCCAGACATCGCCTTGTGTATGATGCCCTGCGCGATTTGATGGGCAGCGGCATTCACGCCCTGATCATCCACGCATCGACGCCGCCCGCCGACTAGGCGATCAGCGCGATCGAGCACCATGCTGCAGGCACCTCGCCACCCAGCCTCGGCGCTCTTCATTCAGGCTCTCTACTCAGGATCATTCCTTTCATGAAGAAACTGCAATTCGGCCTGATCGCGGCCACCGTGGCCCTGGTTGCCGCTCCCGCCTTGGCGCAAAACATCACCGTGGTTAACGGCAAGGCCGTGCCCAAGTCCGCAGCCGATGCGCTGGTGGCCCAAGCTACCAAGCAAACCGGCCAACCCGCCACCGAACAACTGATCAAGCAAGCCAAAGACGCCGCCGTGATGCGCGAAATCTTTGCCCAAGAAGCCCAGGCCCGCGGCCTGCAAAAATCGCCCGACTACCTGCAGCAGCTCGAGCTCACCCGCCAAGACCTGCTGATCCGTGCGCTCTTCCAGGACGAAGAGAAGAAGCACCCCCTCACCGAAGCCGACATGAAGGCCGAGTACGACAAGTTCAAGGCGCAGGCCCCGGACAAGGAATACCACGCTCGCCACATCCTGGTCGAGAAGGAAGATGAAGCCAAGGCCATCTTGGCTCAGCTCAAGGGTGGCGCCAAGTTCGAAGACCTGGCCAAGAAGAACTCGAAAGACCCCGGCTCGGCTGAAAACGGCGGCGATCTCGACTGGGCCGGCCCGCAAAGCTACGTGCCCGAGTTCTCGCAAGCCATGGTTGGGCTCAAGAAAGGCCAATACACCGAAGCCCCGGTGAAGTCGCAATACGGCTACCACATCATCAAGCTCGAAGACGTGCGCGACACGCAGTTCCCGGCCTTCGAAGAAGTCAAGCCGCAGATCCAGCAGCGCCTGACCCAGCAACGCTCGGTGGCCTTCCGCGAGGCCCTCAAGAGCAAGGCCAAGACCGACTACAAGTGGGGTAACTAAGCTCTCGCTTGCTCACACAAAAAAAGGCGCCTCCTAGCAGGCGCCTTTTTTTTGGTTCATCGAGGATTTCCGGGGAAGGCTGCGCGGATCTTGAGAAAGAAGTACTCCTCGTCGCGGTAGCCATAGGCCCGTCGTTTGATGACTTTGATCGTGTTGTTGATGCCTTCGACGACGCTAGTG
>NZ_JAYSBZ010000091.1:0-10246 GCF_041915145.1 Aquabacterium sp.
GCGCCGCCTCGATGGCCGCGTTGAGCGCCAGCAGGTTGGTCTGGTAGGCGATGTCGTCAACGATGCTGATCTTCTTGGCGATCTCGCACATCGCGTCCACCGTCTTTTGCACCGCCTCGCCACCGTGCTGCGCCTCCTTGGCGGCCTTGGTGGCCATGCCGTCGGTCATCGTGGCGTTCTCGGAGTTCTGCGTGATCGATGCCGCCATCTCGTGCAGCGACGCGCTGGTCTGCTCGACGCTGGCCGCCTGCTCCACCGCCGACTGCGACAGCGATTGCGAGGTCGAGGACACCTGATCGGCCGCCGACGTGAGCTGGCTGGCCGAGGCGCGCACCTCTTGAATCGTCTGCGAGATCGATTCGATCAAGTCGTTGAACTTCTCGCCGACTTGCTTGAAGAAGCCTTCCTTGCCGGACAAGTCGATGCGTTGCGACAGATCGCCCTCGGCCGCCGCCGTGGCCAGGCTGCCCAGCTCATGCTCGGCCGAAATCTGGTCGGTGCGGTCCGTCCATTGGCCGATGGTGCCCAAGGGCTTGCCGGCGTCGTCGAAGATGGGCGTGGTCGCCACGTCGTAGGTGTGTCCGCCCAGCACCATCGTGGCTTGCGTGGACTCCCGAAGCGAGGCCAGCCGCTCGACGGCTTCGCGCGGGTCGCGGTGGAACATGCCGATCGAGCCGCCCAGCACGCGCTCGGCGTCGAAGCCCGGCAACTCGCTGCGGAACGCCGCCGCGTCGCGCCGCAGCACATTGCGCATCGCGTGATTGATGTACACGATGGTGCCCGCCGTATCGGCGATCCACACGGGCATCGGCGCCACGTCGAGCGACTGCTTGACGCGCGCATTCTCGGCCGCCAACGCCGCCTCGCGCTCTTGCGCGGCCAGCGTGGCGGTCATGTCGCGCCACTCGACGGCCAGGCCCAGGCGCTTGCCATCGCCACCCAGCACCGGGGTGATGTTGAGATCGAAGCGCCGGCCGCCCACGCTGATGCGCGTGTTGTGCGAGCCCGTGAGGCGGTCGAGCAGCCCGCGCTGGTGCGCCGGGTTCTTGTGGAAGATGTCGATGTTGCTGCCCACCACGCGGTCGGCATCGAAGTTGGGCAGCTCTTTGCGAATATCGGCCTGCGCCTCGCGCAACATGCCCAGCAGCGAGGCGTTGGCGTAGACGATGTTGAGGTTGACATCGGCCACCATCACGTTGGTTGCCGCCACATCGAGCGCCTGGCGGATACGCATGGCCTCGTCGGCGCGCTTGCGGGTGTCGGCCAGCTCGAAGCCCAGGCGGTTTTGCACCCGGCGCAAGGCGTAGAGCATGCCGGCCAGCTCGTCGTTGCCGGTAACCTTGACGATGCCATCGAAGTTGCCCTGCCCGAACTTGTCGAGCATCTGCGAGCCGGCGCGCAAACTGCCGCCCACGCGTCGGGCCACCTGCCAGCCCAGCCCCACGAAACTGGCGAACAACACCACCGGCAGCGCCAGCCGGGGCGTGCCCCCCTGCGCGGCCCAGCCGGCGCCGAGCATGCCCGCCGCGGCCAAGGCGCCCAGGCTGGCGAACTGCGTTTGCAGGTGCTCGCGGTTGAGCACCCAGGCCACCGGGTTGAGCGCCTTGACGAAGCTCGTTGAAACCGCGTTGCCCTCGACGACGGCCAGCCCGCCGGCGGTGCCGTCCTTGAAGCGGCGATAGAGCGCATCGACCACGGCAATCTGCTCGCGAGTGGGTCGCGTGCGTACCGACATGTAGCCGGTTACCTCGTTGCCTTCCATAACCGGCGAGGCGTTGGCGACCACCCAGTAGAAGTCGCCGTTCTTGCATCGGTTCTTGACGATGCCCGTCCAGGGCTTGCCGGCTTGCAGCGTGCGCCACAGATCGGCGAAGGCCTCTTCGGGCATGTCCGGATGCCGCACGATGTTGTGCGCCTTGCCGATCAGCTCCTCTTCGGTGAAGCCGCTGATCTTCAAGAAATCGTCATTGATGTAGGTGATGCGACCCTTCAGGTCGGTGCGCGACACGATGGTGCATCCGTCCCACATGACGGACTCGTTCTGGGTGATCGGCAGGTTGGTTCGCATGGCGGCGTGCCCTCTCAGTGAGTGCCTGTTTCAGCGGCGGTGTTGAAAGACGCACGCGCACCCTGGTTGCGGCGCATGGCGTAGTCGGTGAGCGCGGGCACGTCGAGCACCAGGGCCACGTCGCCCGAGCCGAGAATGGTCGAGCCGGCAATGGCGCGCAGATGGCGGAACATGCCGCTGAGCGGCTTGATGACGGTCTGGTGCTCGCCCAGCAACTGATCGACGATCAGGCCGATGCGGGTATGGCCATCACGCGCGATCACCAGGCTGCGGCGCGTGCTGGTCGATTCGCCCTGGCGATAGAAGCGCCCCACGTCGAGGTAGGGCAGCACCTCGCCGCGCAGGTTGAAGTAGCCGGTGACGCGATCGGGGTGCTGGTTGCACTCGGGCGGCACGTCGATGCACTCCGACACGATGGCCAGCGGCAGCACGTAGTTGACGCCACCCACGTCGGTCAGGAAGCCGTCGATGATGGCCAGCGTGAGCGGCAGGCGGATCTGCGTGGTCATGCCCCGGCCGCTTTCGCTGGCGAGGTTCATCTGGCCGCGCAGCGATTCGATGCTGCGCTTGACCACGTCCATGCCCACGCCGCGGCCCGAGAGGTCGGTGACCTGCTCCTTGGTCGAGAAGCCCGGCGCGCAGATGAGTTGGTCGATCTCGGCGGGCGACAGCGTCTGATCCGGGCGCACCAGGCCGCGTTCGACGGCCTTGGCCAGAATGCGTTCGCGGTTGAGCCCTTGGCCGTCGTCGCTCACCTCGATCACGATCTGGCCGGCCTCGTGATAGGCGTGCAGCGCCAGCGTGCCGCGCGGCGACTTGCCGGCCGCCGTGCGGTCGGCCGGCAGCTCCAGGCCGTGGTCGAGACTGTTGCGCACCAGGTGCGTGAGCGGGTCGGCAATGGCCTCGACCATCGATTTGTCGAGCGAGGCCTCGCCGCCGGTGATCTGCAGCTCCACGTCCTTGCCCAGGCTCTTGCTGACGTCGCGCACCACGCGATGGAAGCGCGCGAAGGTTTCGCCGATGGGCACCATGCGCAGCGACATCGCGCCGTCGCGCGCCTGCTCGACCAGCGAGCGCACGCGCATCGCCGCTTCGTAGCAGGCGGGCAGGTCTTCGTTCTCGGCGGCGAGTTGCGAGCCGGAGCTGGCGATCACCAGCTCGCCGATGAGGTCGATGAGGCGGTCGAGCTTGTCGGCCTGCACGCGGATGAAGCGCGTGTCTTCGGCGCGGCGGTCGCGCGACGCGGCTCGGCGGTCACCGCCCCCGGCGCGGCGCTCGACCTGTTCCAGCGCCTGCGGCTCGCCGGCCACGGGCACCGCCGCGACGGCTGGCGTCGCGATGGCTTCGACGGCCACGGCGGCGGCAGGCGCGCCCACGGCATTGCCCTGCCCCAGCGGCGCCACGACCAGTTCGCAGTCTTCGAGCGCGAACTCGAAGGCTGAGTCGATGACCGCGCGCCCTTCGGCGGTGGCGAACTCGGTCGAGAAGCCCAGGTAGCAGGACTCGGCGTCGAGGTTTTCGAGATCGGGGATGCGCTCGGCCAGCACATGCATGCGAGCGTATTGGCCGCGCTTTTCGAGGTAGCGGATGAACGACAGCGGGTCGAGTCCGTTGCGCAGGGCATCGGGCCCGAAGCGGGCTTCGATGCGCCACGCACTGAGCTCGTCCGCGCCACCGGCTGCGGGCTCGGGCTCGGGCGTGGTCGGCGCCGGCGCGGCGTGCGCGCCGCCGCCGCCGATCAAGGCACGCAACTGGCTGCCCAGCTCGGCGCTGCGGGCGGCGATGTCGGGGTCGCCATGCTCGGTGGCGGTGTCGCCCAGCAGGGCGTCGATCTGGTCGCGCCCTTGCAGCAGCAGCGCGATGGTGCCTTCGTCGGCCGGCCGCTGGCCCGAGCGCATCACTTCAAGCAGCGCCTCGACTTCGTGCGTGAACGACACGACGCGGTTGTAGCCGAACAGCCCCGCCGTGCCCTTGATGGTGTGCGCCGCGCGAAACGCGGCGTTCAGCGTTTCGCTGTCGTCTGGGGTGGTTTCGAGGCCCAGCAGCGCGTCTTCAAACTGACGCAGCATTTCTTGCGCCTCGGCCAGAAAGCCCTCGCGGGCGATGGCCAGGATCTCGTCGTCGCTCGATTGGCTCATGCGGGCTCTCCTTGCGGCTGCAGGGCCGGGGTCAGGCCGAAGCCGGCCAGGGCCTCGCGCACCGGCTGGCTGGGCTCGCGCAGCTCAAGCGCGCGGCCGTCGCGGGCGAACGAATGGCGCGTGGACAGCAGCAGTTGCACGCCGGCGCTGTCGCAGTCGGTCACGGCGGACAAGTCCAGCACGCCGGCTCCGGCCGACGTTCCGGTGCCGCGCACCCAGACGAGCAACGCCTCGCGATGCTGGGCGGCGGTGTAGATGGTCAGCTCGCCTTCCAGGGCCAGCTCGGCGGCGCTTGCGTGCGTGCTCATGGTCGTCTCGCTCGGGCCGGGTCAGGCCATGCAAAGCTTGTCGGCCGCCTCGACCAGCTGCGAGGGCTGGAAGGGCTTGGTGATCCAGGCGCGCACGCCCGCCGCCTTGCCCTCGGCCTTCTTCGACTCTTGCGACTCGGTGGTCAGCATGACGATGGGGGTGAACTTGTAGGAGCCCATCGTCTTGGCCTGCTTCACGAAGGTCAGGCCGTCCATGTTGGGCATGTTGACGTCGCAGACGATCAGGTTGTATTTGCGCCCGTCGAGCTTCTTCAGCGCGTCCTGGCCATCGACGGCCTCTACGACCTCGTAGCCCACGCGCTGCAGCGCCATGCGAACCACGGTGCGGAAGCTGCCCGAATCGTCAATGATCAAAATGGTCTTGGCCATGTTTCACCTCTGTCAAAAATAGTCCACGCCCGAGCTGCTGCTCACGGCCACTCCGCCGTAATGCGCGGCCCGCTGTTCTTCGGTGGTGTAAGTGCTTTCCAAGCGTTCGAGCCACAAGCCGAAGTTCTGCGCGGCCGGGTCCGGTTGCCCGGCCAGCCAGGTCTTGAAGCGCTCCATGTCGGCGCAAATATGGGTCAGCATCTGGCTGGTGCGGTCCTGGTTCTGAAACCCCGCGTAGATCTGGTCGAGGTTGGACTGCACCTTGGTGCTGATGTTTTGCAACATGTGAGACGACGAGCTCACGTCGTTGAGCCCGGCCATCACCTGATGCAGCACCTCGCGGGCACTTTGGCGTGCTGCTTCGCGCAGCTCCTTGTCGGTCACGTCGTCGCATTCGGATTTGCGGCGCAGCTCGGCCACCTGTGCCTGGATGCCTTCGATGCGCGAGCTCAAGCGCTCGCCGATCTCGGCCGACTGGCCCGACAGCTTGCGCACTTCCTGCGCCACCACGGCGAAGCTTTCGCCCGCCGCGCCAGCCCGGCGCGCCTCGATGGCCGCGTTGAGCGCCACCAGGTTGGTGTGTCGCGCCACGATGCCGATGTCGTGGATCTGCTTGCGCATCTCGCTGATCACGCTGGCGATGTGTTCCACCTCGTGCAGCATCTGCTCCTTGGCGTCCATCGCGCGGCGGATCGGCTCCACCAGGGTCTGCACGTGGGATTCGGCCCGGTCGATCACTTCGTCGGCCGCGCCGACGCCGAGCATGGCGCTGAGATCGGGAGCGTGGGATGCGGCCTTGTCGAGGTCGTCGGCGATGGTCGCGAAAGATTGCAGCAGCTCTTGCGAGGTTTCTTCGGACTGGGCGCGCGCGAGCTCGACCTGACTGGCCCACACCGGCACGATCTGGCGCGCCAGCAAGGCGGCTCGTTCGTCCACCTCGGCGGAAACGATCACGTGGTCGGCGCGGTGTGCGGTTGGCGTTGCGCCACCGGCATGTTGCCGCCCCGCCCAACCCGCCGCGAAGGCCGCCATGGCGACTCCGGCCACGCCCCAGGCGCCGCCCAGGGCCGCCAACCCGGCGCCGCCCAGCAGCCCGACCACGAGCACGACGCCGCTCCACCAGCCAGCCGTCCCACCATGGCTGGTGGGCAAGGCCGGCGCGGACGGATCGCGCTGATCGTCAGAGGTCGCAACTGCGTGAGTCGTCATGGGCTCGCCAGGGTTGGTCGCTCTGCCACAAAAGGCCGCCCAATACTTCAACGGGTAGATGCGCGAGCGAAAGTCGTGTTCGGATATCGACTGCGAGACAGACTTTATGAGTCGCGCCGGCCGGGCAATTCATCGAATGAGCGGGTATTTGCCGCACTTTTCTCGGCCAGCACCCCTGCCCGGCCTTGTTTCAATGGCACGTCTGCCGAAACACCCATTGGCCCGATGAGGCCAACCCTGGGGGAACGCCTCGATGGCATCGCTATTCAAATCAGCCGCGCATGCGGCACCGCTCAAGAGCCCGGCGTGGCTGGCACGCACGCTGGAAACCTATCGGTATCAGGGCCTGATGGCGCCGGCCGTGCTCCTGATGCGCAACATTCCGGTGGCGACGAAGATCGCGCTGGTCACGATCGCGTTTCTGACCCCGTTCGCGTTCACCGGCCACGCTTACTACAAGACCTCGACCGAGCAACTGCGCGCCATCCAGGCCCAGCTTCGCAGCACGCAATACCTGAACGCGGTGGGCGCGCTGCGCATGGCCGTGCAGGCCGAGCACAAGAACCTGCTGACGAGCTCGCTCGCTCGCCACGCGGGTGGCACGCTACCGAGCGACAGCGTGCACGAGCGCCTGCGGGCCGTGCAAAGGCTGGACGAGCAATGGGGCGCTGATCTGAACACGCGCGAGGCGCTGCGGCAGGCCGCCGACATCGACCGCGAGTACGACGGCTCCGCGCAGGCGCCGCTGGCGAGGCGCCAGCAAACGCTGGCCGAATACCAGACGGCGCTGCACGCGCTGCACTTGGCCGCGCGCGGCACCACCGGCATCTCGCTGGAAGGCGACGGCGCCGAATACCGCCTGATGAGCATCGGGCTCAGCCGCATGCCGATGTTCAACGACGCCTTGTTCGAGGCCGTCATCGCCGGCACGCGGCTGCTGTCGGACCACGCCACGCAAACCGCCAGCGCGCACCCGCTGCTGCAATCGCTTGGCGCGGCCAAGCAGGACTGGAGCGACGTCAAGTCGAGCATCGCCACGCTGCAGCGTCAGCACCCTGAAATGGCCGACGAGCTGCGCCACGGCAACGTCGAAGAGCGGGTCGATGCCTTTCTGGCCCTCGCCAACCGGCAGTTCGCGAACGAGGACGCGTCGATTGCGCCGCAAGAGTTTCTGGAGGCGGGCTTTGCCGTGCTGGAGCTGACCACGTCGATGGAGCGGCTCGCCGCGCAGCGTTTTGAAGCGCTGCAGGTCGAGCGGCAGCAGAGTCTGGAGCAGTCCCGGCGGCACTCGGTCATCATCGTGCTGGTCAGCAGCGCCTTGGCCTGCTACCTGCTGGTGGCGATGCTGCGCGTGCTGCGCGGCGGTCTCGATCGCCTGCGCTACTCGGTGGGCCGCATGGCCGGCGGCGATCTCACCGAAGGCAGCCGCCCGCTGGGCAACGACGAGGTGGCCGACACGCTGCTGTCGCTGCGTGAATCGCTGCTCAAGCTGGCCGAGCTGTTCACGGTGATCCGCCAGAGCGTGCGCGGCGTCGAGCACGCCACCCACCTGATCGCCGACGGCAACCAGACGCTGCGCGAGCGCACCGGCCGCGGCGCCCAGTCGCTCGAAGTCATCTACGCGAGCCTCGATCAGTTTCGCGCCACGCTCGACAACTGCGCCACGCTGGTCAACGAGGCGCTGCCGCGCGTGCACTCGATGGAGGCCAACACCGCGCGCTCGATCCGCTCGATGAGCAAGCTGCAGGCGCGCATGGAGGTGCTGCAGGCCAAGAGCCGCGAGATCGGCGACGTGGTCAACATCATCGACGCCATCGCCTCGCAAACCAACATCCTGGCGCTCAACGCGTCGGTCGAGGCGGCGCGCGTGGGCGAGGCCGGCAAGGGCTTCGCGGTCGTCGCCAACGAAGTGCGCGCGCTGGCGCAACGCAGCGCAACGGCGGCCGAGCAGATCCACGCCATCGTGTCGGGCTCGATCGACGAGATCGAGCAGAGCCACCGCCTGGCCGAGCGCGCCGCCGAATCGGTGCAGGCCACGGCGGACACCGTGCAATCGCTGGGTGACGGCATGAACCAGATCGTGCACCTCATGCGCCCCGGCCAGCAGCATGTGCGCGACGTACTGAACTCGCTGCACGACGTGCACGAGGCCGCCGCCGGGCATGCCGACCTGATCGCCAAGCTGTCCACCGCGGCCGACGCGCTGCGCGACCAAGGCACCGAGTTGAGCAGCAAGGTGGCCGTGTTCAAGCTGCACGACTGAGCTCAGGGCGCGCCCGGCGAACCCGGCGCGCCGATGGCCACGTGGCGCTTGAGCCCCGGGTGGCTCTCGAAGGTTTCGGCGGCCCACTCCACGAACACCTGCACCTTGGTCGAGAGGTGGCGGTTCGACGGGTACACCACGTGCACGGGCAGCGGCTCGGTCAGCCACTCGGGCAGCACGGCCTGCAAGCGCCCCGCGTCCTGATAGAGCTGGAACACGAAGCTCGGCATCTGCCCGATGCCCAGGCCGGCCAGGCAGGCGTCGGTGTAGGCGTTCGAGTCGTTGACCGACAGGGCGCTCTCGAACTGCAGCTCCCGCCGCTCGTCGCCCCGCGCGAAGTCCCACGGCACATGCCGCCCGGTGCGGTGCAGGAAGTAGTTGATGCACTGGTGGCGCGTCAGGTCGTCGGGGTGCTGCGGCTCGCCATGCCGCGCCAGGTAGGCGGGCGCCGCGCACGTCAGGAAGTGCATCGAGCCGATGCGCCGCGCGATCAGGCTGGGGTCGGCCACGTCGCCCACGCGGATCGCGCAGTCCACCCCCTCGCTGACCAGATTCACGGGCCGATCGCCGCAGCCCAGCTCCAACTGGATGTCGGGGTAGCGCGCATGAAAGTCGGCCAGCGCCGGGATCAGCAAGTGGCTGGCCATGCTGGTGGTCACGTCCACCCGCAAGCGCCCGCTCGGCGCGGCGTGGGTGGCTGACACCGACTCTTCGGCCTCGCGCACGTCGTCGAGGATGCGCGCGCAGCGCTCGTAAAACGCAGCGCCGTCGGGGGTGACGGTCACGCGCCGCGTGGTGCGATGCAGCAAACGCACGCCCAGGTGCGCCTCGAGCTCCTGGATCAGCGTCGACACGCTCGCCTTGGGCGCTTTCAGCAACTCAGCGGCCCGGGTAAACCCGCCGGTGTTCACCACACCCACAAAGGCTTCCATGGCTTTGATCTTGTCCATTGTTCAGATTGACGAACAGTTATTTCGGATTGAGCCAGTTTATTAGCACAACAAAGATGAATAAAGTGACGACCTGATTCAATGTCTGCGATTGCGCAATTCATGTCTGTCCCCATCAACCCCGCCGCCCCTGACGCCGTCTTCGACTGGCCCGGCGCCAGCGGCCCGCTGCAATGGCGGCTGTTTCGTGGCGCGCCGGCACGCCGCAGCGACGTGCTGCTGGTGTTCTTTCACCCCGGCGGCTTCGTCAGCGACGACGTGGAGGCCTCCGACCACTGCCTGCGCGTGCTGGCCGATACCTGCCGCATCAACGTGGTGTCGCCCAATTACGCGCTCGCACCAGACCACCCCTTCCCGGCCGCGGTGGAAGACGCCCACGCCGTGCTGCGCGGCGCCGTCAAGCAGCGCGCCCAGCTCGGCTGGAACGGCACGCACCTCTTTGTCGGCGGCGTCGAGGCCGGTGGCAACCTGGCGGCCGTCTCGGCGCTGGTCTGCCGCGACCGCCTCGGGCCCAAGCTGGCCGGGCAGATCCTGGTGTTGCCGATGCTCGACCCCAGCTTGCAGAGCGACTCGATGCGCGCCGCCTGCGTGCGCGCCGAATCGGTCGTCAAGGCCGTGGAGCGCAGCTACCGCTGCTACCTGCCCCGCCCGGCCGACCGCCTGCACCCCTACGCCAGCCCGCTGCAGGCCTCGCGCCTGGCCGGCCTGCCCCCCGCCCTGGTGCTGACCGCCGAGGGCGACCCGCTGTGCGACGAGGCCTGCCGCTACGCCGACAAGCTCGAAGCCGCCGGCGTGGCCGTGCAACGAGCGTGGCTGCACCCGGCCGGCGTGCGCGACGCGCAAGAGCGCTGCCAGGCCACGGCCGACGACCCCGGCATCCAGGCGCTGGCGGCCTTTCTGGCGCCCTACACCTGCAGCAC
>NZ_JAYSBZ010000092.1:0-10114 GCF_041915145.1 Aquabacterium sp.
GAGCAACTCGGGCGCAGTTACCGGGGGCAGATGGTGGTGCGGCCGACGCCCAACCCGAACTTCCGGCGCGTGGACGCCAACGTGCGCGACGAGGCGGGGCTGCCCATCCTCACGCTCACCACCATCGTGCCGAGGTTCTGATGCGTCGGCCGGCTCTCCGCTCCCCCCGCCTGGGCGCTCGCGGCTTCACGCTGATCGAGGTGCTGGTGGCGCTGCTCATCCTGTCCGTGATGGCGGGCATGGCCTGGACCGGGGTGGATGCCTTGCTGCGCTCGCGGCAAGTGGCCGAGAGCCGTCTCAACACCACCTTGCGGGCGCAATCCACGCTGGCGCAGTTCGAGGCCGACATGAACGCCGTGTGCGACACCCTGGCCGTGCCGCCGCTGGTGTTCGACGGCGCCACGCTGCGCGTCACGCGCTCGTCGGCGGGCGGCGTGCAGCTGGTGGCGTGGTCGCTGCGCAATGGGCGCTGGCAGCGCTGGGCCAGCCCGGCGGTGACGCACGCGAGCGACCTCAGCGAGATCTGGCTCAAGTCGATGCAACTGCTGGGCAACGAGGCCGCGCAGGTCACGACGCTTTCCGGCATCAGCCAGTGGCAGTTCTTCACCTTTCGCGGCAACGGCTGGAGCAACGCGCAGTCCAGCGGCGATCAGGTGCAGAACGCGTTCAACGGCGGCGTTGCCGGCACGGCGTCGTCGAGCGGGATCGGCAAGACCGGCGCGACCGCGGGGACGGGGGCGGCCGGCGCCGCGTCCACCATCGCCCGCACGTTGTTGCCGACGGGCGTGCGCGTGCGGCTCACCTTCGACCCCGACGGCGGCAGCGGCCTGAGCGGCACCTTGACGCGCGACATCCTGATGCCGCCGCAATACCAGTGAAGCCATGACGCACGCGCCGCTCGCCCCACGCTCACGCCGCCCCGCGCAACGCGGCGCGGCGTTGCTCACGGCCATGGTGATCGTCGTGCTGGTCACCACCATGGCGGCGGCCATGGTGTGGCAGCAGTGGCGCGCCGTCCAGATCGAGTCGGCCGAGCGCGCGCGGGCACAGTCGTTCTGGGTGCTCAACGGCGCGCTCGACTGGGCCCGGCTGATCCTGCGCGAAGACGTGCGCGGCGGCAGCGGGGTCGATCACCTGGGCGAGCCCTGGGCCACGCCGCTGGCCGAGGCGCGCCTGTCGAGCTTCCTGGCGGTGGACAAGGACAACACCGACGACGCGCCCGACGCCTTCTTGTCGGGGGGCATCGTTGACGTGCAATCGCGCTACAACCTGCGCAATCTCATCGACCAGGGCCGCGTGGTGCCCGACGAGTTGAAGGTCTTTCAGCGCCTGTGCGAGTCGGTGGGGGTGTCTCCCTCGGTGGCGGCGGGCGTGGCCGAGGGCTTGCGTCAGGCCGTGCTGGGCACCGATCTGGCCGGCGGCGGGCAGCCCAACGCGGCGGGGTTGACGCCCGGCGAGGCCGTGCCGCCGGTGAGCGAGAACCCGCCGCTGTTGCCGATGAACATCGACCAACTGGCCTGGCTGGGGGTCGATCCGACCTCGCTCAACCGCTTGCGGCCCTACATCACCATCCTGCCGCAGGTCACGCCGATCAACGTCAACACGGCGCCCAAGGAAGTCATCGCCGCGGCCATCGACGGGCTCGATCTGGGCAGCGCCGAGCGGCTCGTGCAGCGGCGTCAGCGCAACCCGTTCAACTCCATCGACGAGATCTCGGACGCCGTCGGGCACCGGACGATCGACAGCCGGCGCGTCGGGGTGAGCTCTAGTTACTTCGAGGTGCAAGGTCGGCTACGGTACGAAGATCGGGTGCTGGAGCAGCGCTATTTGGTCGAACGGCGCGGTCAGGATGTGGTTACCCTGCATCAAGAGCGCCAGGCGGTCATGGAATGACGCCCTGTTGCTCGGGCGCGCCAGACCCATCCCGTTGACCACTTTGCATGACTGAAGCGACCACCTGCCCTCCTACAATCCACCGAGCCCCTGGGCGCGGCGTGCCTCGGGCGGCGACGTGCTGCTCACGAGTCGAGCTGGGCAACCGATAGGGCGCATCACGGCATGAGTATCTTGATCCTGCAGCTGCCCGCACGCCCCCGGCATGCGGCGCAGACCTCCGACACCCTCGCGGCGGCCGATTCCGGCAGCGATGGGCAGCGCTTGCGCCCACGTGTCGAATACGAATACGTGCTCACCAGCGACGGCACCACCGCGCAGCGCCAGGGCTCCAGCGCGCCGGGTTTGTTCCCGCGCGCCGATTCGGTGGTGGCCGTGCTGCCGGCGGCCGACGTCGGCTGGCATCGACTGAGCCTGCCCAAGGCGCCGGCCTCGCGCCTGCGCGCCGCGCTCGCCGGGCTGATGGAAGAGCAACTGCTCGACGAACCCTCGCAAGTCCACCTCGCCGTGGCGCCGCAGTCCCGGCCGGGCGATGAAACCTGGGTGGCCGCGTGCGATCACACCTGGCTGTCGCAACAACTCGCGGCCCTGGACAAAGAAGGCGTGCGCGTCGATCGCGTGGTGCCGGCCGTCTGGCCCGATGACCCGCCCGCCGGCTACTTTGCGTCCACGGCTCAGGCCGAAGACGAAGCGCAAGGCATGCAGCTCACCTGGTCGACCCGCGAGGGCGTGGCGACCTGGCCGGTGCGCGGCGCGGCGGCGCGCCGCCTGCTGCCTGATGTGTTGCCGCCCGACGCGCGCTTCTTTGCCTCGCCCGCCGTGGCGGCCCCCGCCGAGCGCTGGCTTGGCGCACCGGTGGCCGTGCAGAGCGTGGGCGAGCATCTGCTGCAGGCCTCGCGCTCGCTGTGGAACATGCGCCAGTTCGATCTGGCGCCGAGCCATCGCGGCGTGAGCGTGCTGATCGAGCGCTGGCGCAAGTTCCGCGGGCCGGCGTGGCGCCCGGTGCGGCTGGGCCTGATCGGCCTGATCGCGGTGCAGCTGGTCGGGCTCAACCTGTGGGCCTGGGGGCAGCGCCACGCCCTGCAGTCCAAGCGTGTCGCGATGGTCGAGGTGTTGCGCGCCGCGCACCCGCAAATCCAGGCCGTGCTCGACGCGCCCGTGCAGATGCGCCGCGAAAACGAAGCGTTGCGCGCTGCCGCCGGCAAGGCGGGTGACGACGATCTCGAATCGCTGATGCAGGCGGCCGCCAGCGCCTGGCCGCCCAACACCCCGGTGCAGGGTTTTCAGTTCGACAGCGGCACGCTGACCCTGGCCGTGCCGGGCTGGGCCCCGCCGCAGGTCGAGCAATTTCGCTCGGTGCTGACGGCGGCCGGTTGGCACGTCGAGGTGGCCGAGGGTCGCATCGCGCTGAGCCGCGGGAGTCGCTCATGAACACGCTGATCGCCATGAATCGTCAACTCGAGGATGCCGCATGAGCGAGCGCACGTCGGCCGCGACGCCACCGTCTTTCGCCAGCCTCGGCGCGGCGCCGCCCGCCTGGTGGGCTCCGCTGCTGGCGCGCTGGGCGCGAATGGCGCCGCGCGAGCGCCTGGCCTTGATGGCGGCGGCGCTCGCCATCGGCTTGTTCGTGGCGTGGGCCGTTGCCGTCAGACCGGCGCTGCGCACGCTCGCAGAGGCCCCGGTCGAGCTGCAACGGCTCGACGACCAGCTCGACGCCATGCGCGTGCTGGCCGGCGAGGCGCAGTCGTTGCGCCAGGCGCCGCCGGTGCTGGCCGCGCAGGCCGAAACCGCCTTGCGCGCCGCCACCGAGCGGCTGGGCGAGGGGGCGCGCGTCGATCTGCAGGGCGACCGCGCCACCGTCAACTTCAAGGGCGTCACCGGCGAGGCCTTCGTGGCCTGGCTGGCCGAGGTGCGCGCCGGTGCCCGGGCGCGGCCGCTGCAGGCGCAGTTGATGCGCGACGCCGCTGGCGTCACCTATGCCGGCACCGTGGTGCTGACCTTGGGGCACGGAGGCTGAGATGGCGAACCTGCAACGCGCGCCTTGGCGCCTGTCTCGACTCGGCCGCAAACGAGCGGGCCCGGCGGCGGCCAACACCGGCGCGGCGTCGCGCTGGCTCGAGTCGACCCTCGAAGTGGCTCGCTGGGACCGCGTGCGCCGTGCCAGCGCCCGCTGGGGCGCCTGGGGCGCCGCGCTTGGCGGCCTGTTCGGCGTGGTGGCCTATGCGCCGGCCAGTTGGGTGGCAAGCGCCTTGAGCGGCGCGACCGACGGGCATCTCGTGCTGGCCGATGCCCAGGGCACGATCTGGTCGGGCAGCGCCGTCTCGGTGCTCACGGGCGGGCCGGGCAGCCGTGACGCACGCTCCCTGCCCGGGCGGCTCAGCTGGGTGATGCGGCCGCGCGTGAGCGGCGGCTTGGGCGTGAGCATCGCCTTCACGCATGCCTGCTGTCTCAACGGGCAGCCGCAGCTGATTGCCCACCTCGGCCTGGGGCGCATTACCGCACATATCGAAAATTCGCCCGAGGGCGAGCCGGGGCTGGTCGGGCAATGGCCGGCGGCCTGGCTGGCCGGGCTCGGCACACCTTGGAACACGCTCGATCTGGGCGGCACCGTCCGCATGACCTCGCAAGGCTTCGGCCTCGAGTGGGTGCAGGGGCGGGTGCGGGTGTCGGGGCAGGCCGAGGTGGCACTGCGCAACGTGTCGTCGCGCGTGACCACGCTCGATCACCTGGGCAGCTACCGGCTGACCATCGACGGGCAGTCGGGCAACGGCAGCGCGGCCATCAATCTCTTCACCGAAGAAGGGGCGCTGCAGCTCACCGGGTCGGGCGCTTGGGGGCCGGGTGGTTTCCACTTTCGCGGCGATGCCGCTGCCCGCGAGGCGGAGCGCGGGGCGCTCGACAATTTGTTGAACATCATCGGGCGCCGCGCTGGCGAGCGCTCGATCATCTCGATCGGATAAGCCATGAGCTTGCGAACGTTGTTTCAAATTCGCCGTCCGGGCACCGTGGCCCTGGCCTGCGTGCTGGCCTTGTCTCAACTCGGCGTGGCGGTGCTGCCGCTGAGCGCGCAGGCCGCGGCCGCCGCGAAAGGGGCAGCCAAGAAGGCGCCCGAGGCCACGGTGACGCTCAACTTCGTCAACGCCGACATCGAAGGCGTGTCGCGAGCCATCGCGGCCATCCTCGACCGGCAGATCATGGTCGATCCGCGCGTCAAGGGCACCATCACGCTCTATAGCGAACAGCCGCTCACGCCGCGCGAGGCCTATCTCAACTTCCTGGCCGCGCTGCGTGGGCAGGGCTTCACGCTGGTCGAGGTGGCCGGGCTGCTCAAGGTGGTGCCCGAGGCCGAGGCCAAGCTGCAGACGGGCGGCGTGTCGGTGGGCAATGTCACCCAGCGCGGCGACCAGGTGCTGACGCAGATCTTCCGCCTGCAATACGAGAACCCCAACAACCTCGTGACCGTGCTGCGGCCCTTGATCTCGCCCAACAACACGATCAACGCCAACCCCAGCAACAACACGCTGGTCATCACCGACTACGCCGACAACCTGCAGCGCATCGCCAAGATCATCGCGGCGATGGACGTGCCGTCCACCACCGACCTCGACATCATCCCGCTCAAGCACGCCATCGCGTCCGACGTGGCGGCGCTGCTGCAGCGCATGGGCGACGCGCCGGGCGGCACCGCCACCGGTGGCACGAGCGCCGCCACGGCAGCCGGCTCCAGCGGCATGACGGTGCTGGCCGACCCGCGCACCAACAGCCTGCTGGTGCGCGCGCCCAACCCGGCCAAGCTGGCCAACATCCGCTCGCTGGTGGACAAGCTCGACCGCCCCGGCATGGGCGGCATCGCCGGCAGCGGCATCTACGTGGTCTACCTCAAGAACGCCGACGCCACCAAGCTGGCGCAGGTGCTGCGCGCCTCGTTCAGCCCCGATGCCCGCAACAACTCGGGCAGCTCGGCCACCAGCGGCGGCGGCAGCGCCGCCACCTACGCAGGCGGCGGTGTGGGCAACGCGGCGCAGACTGGCATGAACGCCAGCAGCACCAGCAGTTCGGGCAGCAGCACGGCCTCGGTGCAGTCCACCGCGCCGGTGCAGGGCTCGGCCTCGCCGGTCACGGGCGGCTACATCCAGGCCGACCCGGCCACCAACTCGCTCATCATCACCGCCACCGAGCCGCAATACCGCCAGCTGCGCGCCGTGATCGACCAGCTCGACAGCCGGCGCGCGCAGGTCTACGTCGAGACCATGATCGTCAAGATCTCGGCCGACAAGGTCGACCAGATCGGCGTGCAGTGGCAAGGCATCCTGGGCGGCGACGGCGCCAAGAATGCACTGGCGCTGGGCACCAACTTCGGCTCCACGGGCAACCTCGTCACGGTCACCACCAATCAGTTCTCGGGCGCGGCCAAGAGCATCGCCCTCAACGCCGGCCTCAACATGGGCCTGATCCACAGCTTCGGCGGCACCTACGCGCTGGGCGCGCTGGCCAACTTCCTGGGCACCACGGACGACGCCAACATCCTGTCCACGCCCAACGTGGTGGCGCTCGACAACGAAGAAGCCAAGATCGTGGTGGGCCAGAACGTGCCCTTCGTGACCGGCCAGTACACCAACAACAACAGCAGCAGCGGCAGCGTCAACCCGTTCCAGACCGTGGAGCGCAAGGACGTGGGCCTCACGCTGCGCATCAAGCCGCAGATCGGCGAAGACGGCACGATCCGCATGACGATCTATCAAGAAAACTCCGATCTGGTGGGCAGCACGCTGACCAACTCCACCGGCCCGGTGACCGACAAGTCGTCGATCGAAACCTCGGTGGTCGTCAACGACAGCCAGGTGATCGTGCTGGGTGGCTTGATCCGCGACGAGCTCACGAACAACCAGTCCAAGGTGCCGGGCCTGGGCGACTTGCCGCTGGTGGGCGGGCTGTTCCGCAGCGAAGCGCGCGAGCACAAGAAGCAGAACCTGATGGTCTTCCTGCGCCCGGTGGTGTTGCGCAATCAGGACGCCGCCAACAGCGTCACGGCCGACCGCTACGACCTGATCCGCAGCAACCAGCTGCGCGCGCAACCCGAGTCGCGCTGGCTGGGCAAGGACACCGAGGTGCCGGTCTTCCTTCCGCGCCCCGACGACAACACCAAGCTGCCGCTAGGCGGCTCGGCCGCCCCGCTGAGCCTGCCCTTCACGCCGGCGCCCAAACCCGCCGAGGCGCCGGCTGCTCCGGTGGCTCCTGCGCCGGCCGCGTCGGCCCCGCGCTGATCGGCATCGATCAGCGGCATCGACTGACAGGCACGAATCATGGGCGCGCGACACCCCCTTCCATACGCCTACGCCAAGGCGCACACCCTGCTGCTTGAAGACGACGGCGAGCAGATCACGCTCTGGACGGGCGAGCAGCCCAACCTCGCGGCGCTGTCCGAGATCATGCGGCTCTTCGCCGTTGATGCCATTGAGCGCGACACCGACGTCGCGCTGGGCAAGCGCATCGCCACGGCCTACGCCGGCGGCGAGGGCAGCGCGGCGGCCGTGGTGGGCGAGGTCGAAAGCGCGGTCGATCTGTCGCGCATGATGCAAGACCTGCCGGCCGTCGAAGACCTGCTCGAAGCCGCCAACGACGCGCCCATCATTCGCATGCTCAACGCGTTGCTCACGCAGGCCGCGAAAGACGGCGCGAGCGACATCCACATCGAGCCCTACGAGCGTTCGAGCTCGGTGCGCTTTCGGGTGGACGGCACGCTGCGCGAGGTGGTGCAACCCAACAAAGCGCTGCACGCCGCGCTCATCAGCCGCCTGAAGATCATGGCCGAGCTCGACATCGCCGAAAAGCGCCTGCCGCAAGACGGCCGCATCAGCCTGCGCATCGGCGGTCGCGCGATCGACGTGCGGGTCTCGACGCTGCCCTCGGCGCATGGCGAGCGCGCCGTGCTGCGCCTGCTCGACAAGGGCGAAACGCGCTTCACGCTCGAATCGTTGGGCATGAGCGGCGAGACGCTGCATCGCTTCAAGCGCCTGTCGGCCCAGCCGCACGGCATCGTGCTCGTCACCGGCCCCACGGGCTCGGGCAAGACGACCTCGCTCTACGCCGCGCTCGGCACGGTCGATACCAGCACCACCAACGTGCTCACCGTCGAAGACCCGGTCGAATACGAGCTGCCCGGCATCGGCCAGACGCAGGTCAACGCCAAGATCGACCTCACCTTCGCCAAGGCCCTGCGCGCCATCCTGCGGCAAGACCCGGACGTCATCATGATCGGTGAAATCCGCGACTTCGAAACCGCGCAGATCGCCATCCAGGCCTCGCTCACCGGTCACTTGGTGCTGGCCACGCTGCACACCAACGACGCGCCCAGCGCCGTCACCCGGCTCATCGACATGGGCGTCGAGCCCTTCCTGCTGTCGTCGTCCCTGCTCGGCGTGCTGGCCCAGCGCCTGGTGCGCAAGCTGTGCGTGCACTGCAAGCGCGAAGACGCGGGCGCGGTGGGCAAGCCGGGCCGCTGGCACCCGGTGGGCTGCGAACACTGCGGGCAGAGCGGCTACAAGGGCCGCACCGGCGTGTACGAGCTGATGGTGGCCGATGACTCGATTCGCGCGCTCATCCACAGCCGCGCGGCCGAGTCGCGCCTCTTTGTTGCGGCCGAGCAGGCCGGCATGGTGACGATGCGCGAAGACGGCGAACGCCTGGTGCGCGAAGGCGTGACGTCGCTCGAAGAACTCATGCGCGTAACGCGCGAATGATGGCCCCCAAGCTTGTCGCTGCGCGCCTTCGCTACCCCCGAGGGGGCTCGTCCGCCTTGGGGCGGCCCGGCGGCGGACGTTCGCTCTAAGGACTGTTGATGCCCGCGTATCGCTTTGAAGCCCTCGACCCCGCTGGCCGCACCAAGACCGGCCTGATCGAGTCCGACAACCCGCGCACCGCGCGGGCTCAACTGCGCGCGCAGCAACTGGTGCCGCTGCAGGTGAACCCGGTGTCGGCGGGCGAAGAAGCCGGTGGCGCCAATGCATCGGGCTTGCGGCGCAAGGTCTTCAACGCCACGGCGCTGGCCATCTGGACGCGTCAGATCGCGGGGCTCGTCATGTCGGGCCTGCCGCTTGAGCGCGCGCTCACGGCCCTGGCCGAAGAAGCTGAAGACCAACGCCAGCGCGAGCTGGTGGCGCACTTGCGTGCCGAGGTCAACGCGGGCTCGTCGTTTGCCCGTGCGCTGGCCACCACGCCGCGCGAGTTTGACGAGGTCTATCGCGCGGTCGTGGCCGCTGGCGAGCAAAGCGGCCAGCTCGGCAACGTGCTCGACAAATTGGCCGACGACCTCGAAGAACGTCAGGCGCTGCGCGCCAAGCTCATCGGCGCGGCGCTCTACCCGGCCATCGTCTCGGTGGTGGCGGTGGTGATCGTGATTTTTCTCGTCACCTACGTGGTGCCGCAGGTCGCGTCGGTGTTTGCCGGCGGTAAACACGCGCTGCCGGTGCTCACGCAGGTCATGCTCAACATCAGCTCGTTCCTGCGCAACTGGGGTTGGGCGCTGCTGCTGGCGATCATCAGCGGCGTCGCCTTGTTTCTCACCGCGTATCGGCAAGAGGCCTTTCGCGTGCGTTTCGATGCCGGCTTGCTCAACGCGCCGCTCATCGGGCGCATGGCGCGCGGCTACAACTCGGCGCGCTTTGCCGGCACGCTGGCCATGCTGGCCGGCGCGGGCGTGCCGATCTTGAAGGCGCTGCAGGCAGCTGCCGAAACGCTGTCCAACCGCGCGATGCGCGCCGACGCCATGGACGCCCTGGTGCAAGTGCGCGAAGGCGCGCCGCTCGCGTCCGCCCTGGCCGCCAAGAAGCGCTTCCCGGGCCTGCTGGCCATGTTCGCCCGCCTGGGCGAGCAGACCGGCCAGCTGCCCACCATGCTGCAGCGCGCCGCCCTGCAGATCAGCACCGAGGTGCAACGCCGCGCCATCGCGCTGGCCACCATCCTCGAACCCCTGCTCATCGTCGTGATGGGCCTGATGGTGATGCTCATCGTGCTCGCCGTGCTGATGCCGATCATCCAGATGAATACCTGGGTGAAGTAGCCGCTGCGGCGTCTACCGCATGCTCGATCTGTTGCTGACGGCTCTTGCGCTGGCTGCACCGCTGGCGCTGGTGTGGGTGCCCTGGTCACGCCTGGCTTGGAGCCTCGCCGCTCTGCTCTCGCGCGGCGCCTTGCGCTGGTGGCGCAGGCGACGTGTCTGATC
>NZ_JAYSBZ010000093.1:0-9870 GCF_041915145.1 Aquabacterium sp.
GTCTCGACGCAGACGGTATGCCCATCCTGCGTCAAGAACTCCACCTCATAAGCAGCACCTTGCCCATGGACGTGAACCACCACACCCAATGCGCCTGAATCCAGCGCATGTTCGGGTAGAGGTCTTTTGAGGGCGACTGCGGTGTGTTCCTGCAGCATCTCCAATACCTCTGTCAGGTGTGCGCAGAGTTCTTCGACGGTTTCACCTTGGGTGTACGCACCTGGGATTCCTGGCACATTGCCCACCAGCAATCCCGTGTCTGGATCACGTTCGATCTGGATGGACGGGACACCAAGGCCAGCGCTTTGCTCCTGCAGGAACTTTGTAATGCATGGGTCCGAGGCTTGGATCGTTTGCACGCAGCCATCGACCATCCCGGTGAGGGGGATGCCGGCGCGTGCAGTCGATACGATCGCGTTGGCCACAGCGTCCCTGGCGAGCTGAGTTACCTGATCAGCGTCCAATCCGCAAAAAGTAGGCTTCGCGTGTTCCATGCGGGGAAGGCTACAGCCATTGAGGACCGGGGGCAAGGCCAAGGTCTTCAGGTGCACTAACGGAAGCCGCGTTGCTACTTGTCATGCGCTACCCATTGGCTGGCGATTGGGTCAGATACCGGGAGCGATCAGCTTGTTCATTTTTTTGTCTTGTTCACGTTCCGTGAACATCGCAAAAAAATGAACACCAGAGGCCACGGGCATGGTGCAAGTACGGCTCCGAGCCAGCCTCTTTCCAAGTATTGGGGATGCACTTCGTTGGAATTTCTTGGCATCGGCGCCAGAACGACTGGCAAGGTCGGCCAGGCCGCTTCAAAATCGCTGCATGGTCCGCCAGACGCTCAATAGCGCTACTCCCTACATCCCGGCATCAGCGCCGCGCAGTGCTGACGTCGTGCTCTACCTTGATCTGGATGGCGTCGTCCACCACGAGGCGGTGCTCTGGCATCCCCGCAAGGGCATCTACATGAGCCCTTACCAGGCGGCGGGCCATACGCTTTTCGAGTGGCTTCCCCACTTGGAAGAGGTGCTTGCGCCCTTTCCTGCGGTGGCCCTGGTGCTCAGCAGTACCTGGTGCATTCGGCCGGGCTACAGCAAGACCCTCCAATTGCTTCCCTATTCGTTGCGAACAAGGTTCATCGGGGGCACTTTTCACAAACGGGTGCATGGCGCGGATCCTTGGACCCTTGCATCGTTTCGTAGCAGCCCCCGAGGCGTGCAGGTCTTGGCGGACGCCCAGAGAAGAAAGCCAAGGCATTGGGTAGCTCTGGATGACGATATCGAGGACTGGCCCGAATCGGCACAGGCGCATCTGATTGCCTGTGATGGATCTATGGGGCTGTCTTGTTCCCTTGCGAGAGATGCATTGCACCAGAAGCTCCTGCAGTTCCACTCACCGGGTATCGACCGTGCTTGAGCACAGGCCTTGGTCTGTGAACTGTGGGGCTGGCTTCATGGATCTGCCCGTTTTGGAAGAAGATGAGTGACTCATCCCAACGGATGATTCCCTGATTTTTCCGCCACCACAAAGGGCAGTCATGCAGCCAGGTGGTCAACAGGCATGAGTGCCCAACCTTCGGCGCCAGGCACCAACAGATCCGTCAGCCGCAGTTGCTCCAAAAAGGCATGTTCATGCGATGCAACGACCAGCGCTCCCTGGTAGCTTGCCAGCAGCCTCTCCAACGCCTGCACGGAGGGCAAATCCAGGTGATTGCTGGGCTCGTCCAGCAACAGCAAGCGCGGCGGCGTGTCTGCATAGAGAACACAGGCCAGGGCCGCCTTCAGGCGCTCTCCGCCGCTGAGCAATCCGCTGGGCATTGCAATCTTTGGCGCGTCCAGTCCCAGTTGTGCCAATCGCGTCCGCAGTTCACCCTCACTCAGGGTGTGATTCACAGCCTGCAGTTGGCCGAGAACCGGGAACTGCGCATCCAGGATGTCCAGCCCTTGGTCGAGATACGCCACGGGGTCGGTAACCCTGCAAACACCTGCCATGGGCTCGATTCGGCCGGCAAGCACCTTCAGTAGGGTGGATTTTCCGCAACCGTTGGGGCCCAGCAATCCGATGCGCTGCTGCCCTCCCACCAGCATGCTGATGGTACGAGTCGCCTGGGGCACAAACGGCAGTTCCACGTTTTCCAGCTCTGCCACATTGCGTGGGGCAACTCCAGGATTGGGGGACTCGTGCAAGTGGATGTTCAGGTCGTCTGCAGCCTGTGCGGCTGCTTCGCGCACGCGCTGTGACAGTTCGAGCCGCGCATCCGCTTGCAGTCGGCGCAGTTTCCCCATGGATTGTTCGCTGCGCTCCTTTTGGCGATCGAGCAGGATCTTGGCCTGGTTAGCCTGCTTGCCACTGCGTGTGCCTCGCGCCTGGCGCTTCTCCTGACGTTCGCGCTGTTGCCGCATGGACTGCTCTTCGCGCCGTCGATCGAGCTTGGCGCGGTCGAGTTCGGCGAGTGCGTTTTGCTTTTCCTGTGCTTTGGCCTGCGCATAGAAAGCATAGTTGCCCCCGTAGCTTCGCAAGCCCAGGGAGGACAACTCGACGATGCGATCCATGTGCGCCAATAACTGCCGGTCATGGCTGATCACCAGCAGTCCGCGCTCCCAGTGATGCAGCCATTCGATCAAGGCCCGACGGCTGTGCTGGTCAAGGTGGTTGCTGGGTTCGTCCAGGATGAGGAAATCCGCGTTAGACAGTTGGGCGCCAATCAAGGTCACCCGCATTGCCTCACCGCCGCTGAGCACGCCGGCCGGTGTGCTGGCATCCAGGTGCTTGAGACCTTGCTGCGCCAGTGCCTGCCCAAGCTGCTGTTCGATGTCCCATCGATCGGCGACCACGTCGAAATCCGCCAGCGCGGAACTGCCGGCCTCGATGCGCTTGAGCGCATCCAGCACGCCTTGCACGCCTGCCACATCGGCAACGGTGGTGTCCGCGCGTGGGCTGACCTGTTGGGCGAGGTAATGCACTGCACCTGTTCGCACACAGCGCCCACGGGTGGGCTGCAGTTGGCCCGAAAGAATGCGCGCCAGAACGGTCTTGCCGCTGCCATTGCGTCCGACCAGGCCGGTGTGCCGCTGGTCAAAGTTTTCGTTGAGATCGGAAAAAAGCGTTTCGCAGTTCGGCAGGACGTAGAACACGCCCTCCAGGGAGAGATGAGAAATCGCCATACATGGTCCAAAGATGCTAAGAGCTCCCCCGCGTCGTGGGGGCAGTGGAGATTTGCCGTCGCGTTGACGGCCGCATCAGTGGCGCATGGGACTCGATCCTCCGGTGGATGGTTGTGGGCGGCAAATTCTAGAAATGTTTGCCTGGGCGTGCAATCGTGGTGCAATGTTGACGTCGGTTTAAGTCTGGGTGCAGTCACTCGAGTTCGCAAAGCTGAATGTCAGGCGTAAGTGAGACCTGACGAAGGTGCTCCATTAGTAGTTGACACCGGTAGCCGCTCCTTCTTACGATCTACCTGCGGTTCAAGCCGAATCGTGGGCAAGTTGGCGCCCGTCAGTGCACGCACCGGACCCTGTCCGGCACGGCAAAGCCAGTTGGATTGCGAGAGTCCCCTTTCCCCGGCTCGATGACCTCCACTTGGAGAGCCGGACAACGCGTGCCGTCCCTCGATGCTCTCTAGGAGTTCATCCATGGCAACCACTGCTGCGCCGACGGCGCATCCCGCCTCCCCTCAAGACCTGCAGGCTACGGCCGCAGCCCTGTGGACCTACGTCCATCTCAAGGTGCCCCGCTTCACTTCCGAGGCCGCGCTCAAGGTCGTCGAAGGCCTCCAGCCCCAGCCCGATGAAGACCCCAAGCTCCTGGCCAAGCGCCTGCGCAAAGCTCTGAGCGACACGGGCGTCGCTCTCAAGCACACGGCAGCGCTGGACGCCGCGTCCCGCATCCTCGGCCGGTCCAGCTGGCACGCCCTCAATCGGGAGCCGCTCACCCCGAAGCTCAAGCTCACTATGGTGGTCAAGGCGCCGGAGGAGGAGTTCTCCAGCTGGCACGAGCTCGCGCCGCGGCTCGCCGAGTGGCTCGAGGCTTGGCATCAGGTCAAGCCTACCAAGGTGTTCGAGGTTCGGTTCGGCAGCGACTTCATCCTGGTCTGCGTGCCGGAGCCGAAGAAGGACAGCATCGCTGGCGAGACTAACATGGTGCCGGCACTGTCCATCACTCCGCTGGGCGGCACGCAGGACTGGCTGACCGAGGCGCCGGCGGCGTTCGAGATGGTCCGCAGGCGGTTGGAGGAAACCGACAAGGCCATCCTGGACGGGGTGGCCACGCTCCAGATTTGCGGTCGACACGGACCCGAAGTGTTGGCGAGGCTGCCGGCCATCCCGCAGTCCGTCACGCCCGACGACACCTGCAATTCCGAGCTGGTGCTCCTTCGCGAGGACAACGAGCTGGTGCCAGGCGACGGGTTCGAAATCGCCCGCGGCGACGAGATGACGTGCTGGTCCCAGCTCGAGCTGGCCGTAATGGATGAGGCGAAGGGCCAGCCGCCGGAAATTTCCCTGGAGGAGGCCGCCTGGTGTGTCGGCAAGGGCCGCTACGTGTGGCAGATGACGACCCTGCACCCCGACGACTATGTACCTGGGCAGACTCACTCGATGCTCACCGAGGCCGAGTCCGAGAAGCTTCTTCGTCGCTACCGCTTGGCGAGGCGCATCCTCGGCGGAAAGGTGATGCACCACCACGTCACGAAGCAACTGAAGTACCTGAGCGGCCCGGATGACACCTACCGCGTCGATCTGCATCGAGTCTTCCATGCGCTGAACGACGCTGGCCACGACTGGGACTCGTTCTGCGCCGAGACGGGCATCGAGCAGGAAAAGGTTCCCGAGGTGAAAGTCGGCTTCGTCATGACGTTGGCCGAGCACCTGAAGCTGAAGGACCCCAACAAGCTATTTGCCTCACCGCCGCGGGCGAAGCTGGCCAAGGCCGTCGATGACACCCTTATCCGCGCGCTGATGCCGCGCGTGGACTTCGTGCGCTACCGGACGCCGCGAGACCTAACCCCCGACCAGGTCGAGGGCATTCGCGATGCCATCGAAGACTTCAGCGCCTCCATCCGCATCCAGAAGATGCAGCAGCTCGGTCAGTTCGTCGACCGTGATGACCCGCTGCCGTACCTCTGCTATGCAGGCGACGGCGAGGGGCTGCGGCTGAAGCTTGCGGAGCTTGGGCTGGAGATGTATGTCGGCGTGATGCCGCACCTGGTTTCCACTGAAGGAGTCATCGAAAAGCTGCCTGGCGTGTGGTCGTTCGCCTTTGGGCACGCCATCTACCTGGACATCGACCGCATCGAGGAGGGCGCATGAGCAAGAAGTCCAAGAATAAGCCACAGGCAACAACCGCTGTCGCGGCAGCGGTCAACGCAGTAGCCGTTGAACCGGATGCCCCGCCGGAGCCGCAGTTCCGCTTGGCGGACATGCAGGCATCGGCTCGAGCGCACATTGACAACAAGGCATGGGCCGAAATCCTTGCGTTGGGTCGCGTGCCGCTGACGGCCATCCACAAGGACGACCGGAAATCCGCCGAGGTGTGGCTGTTGCGGGCAAAGATTCTTGGCCTCTATCCGCCCGGCATTCGGTCCCCCTACGAGCTGGCAAGGGAGGTACGCGAGGAGTACGAGGGCGCGCTCAAGGAACTGGCCGGCCGCGTCGAGGCGCTGCATACGCTGCAGCTCGAGTTCGACCTGTACCTCGACACGCTGGGCTGGTCGATTGACGATTGCGCACAAGCGTTCCGGCGCCTGTCGCGTGCCTGTATGGAGCTGACGAATGTCGATTGGCTGCGGAAGCTTCGCAGGCGCGCGTTGATGCTGTTGAGGGCCCAGGAGGGGCGACGGGGCGAGGAGATGTCGGCCGCTGACCAGGAGACGCTGGCGGCCCTTCCAGACCTCACCTTGGCGCTCAGCGAAGCTTATGCGGCGGCAGAGCTGGGCGAAGCCCTCGATGAAGAGGGCCGTGCACTCGTCACCGTGCTGAAGCTGGACCTCGACCTGATGATGGCGGACCCGTGGGACTACGGGCGAGTTGGTGACGCGCTTCTCCGGCTTCCATGCCCGAGCGAGGGCACCCTCATCGCCTTGCCCAAGGACGAATCGTCGGGCCGTGCGCAACTGCAGTTGACACCGCGCGCCTGGGCCTTCATGTGGATGCTCGGGCACACCCCCGGAGAGGGCTTCGCCGACCTGTTGCAGCGCTTCTCAGAGCCGTTCGCCTGCGATGCCTGTGAAGGGCTTCGCCGTGTGCTTTGTGCCCTGTCGGCCGTGCCCGCCGACGTGGACGAGCATTTGTCGCTCGCGGTGCGCGCCTTGATGCGGTTCGCCGACGCTGACGCGCATTGGTTCGGGGTGCAGCTGACGATGACGCTGTCCGACGGGGTGCGGGAAATCTACGTTGGAATGTCAGGGCTGCACATGACGTCGGTCGGTGACCTGCTGTTGCGGTTGTACGAACATTCGTCCGAGGACTTCACACGGCGAGCCGAGCTCGAGAGCCTCTATCGGATTTTCACCGCCAGCACCCAGTACTCCCCGTTGGAGGACGAAGACAACGGCGACCAGGACATGCCGGGCCTTGCCTGGCTATGCGAGCAGAGCCTGTCCTTCCAGCTCGCGGCGGCCTACGTCATCCAAGGTGTGGCCGGTCGGATGCGCCTGCTGCTCGACGCCATGCATCGAGCGACAAGTGCTGGCGTGCCAATGCCGCAGAACTACTACTCAGGCGACCTCAGCGGCGAGGACCTTGATGAGCCCGAGGCCTGGCCGGTACTCGATGCACTCGAGCAGCTGTCGGCGGTGCGTGAGCAGATGGCCGAGAAGACCCGGCGCATGTGGCTCGAGGTCGTAGGGGACATCTTCGACGCGCTGTCCAAACTTGGCGACAAGGTACGGGCCCAACTGCTGCCGCTGGCCCGCGACTTCGGTGATGACCTTCTTGAGAAGAAGCATTCGTTCCGCCTGGGCTACCTCGAGCAGGTCGCGGGCGACCCTGACGATGCATTGCACTACTACCTCATCGACATCGACACTGCCGAGAACTTGCCCGACGTCAGCGTGAAGAACGCCAAGTTGCTTTGGGCGCGGTCCGAGGACCTGGGCCAAGTGCAGCAGTTCGTCGACAAGCTTCAAGAGGAGATGCCGACGTCGAGTCGTAGCGATGTGGTGCAGCAGCTCTTGACGGATGCGAAGGCGCGCCTTGCCACGCTGAACAAGCGCGACCAGTTCGAGCGGACGGCGGTGAGTCGTTGGCCGTCGCTGACCGCACCTGCGCGCAAGCTGCTCAGCGTGTTCGCCAGCATCAAGAGCTACAACGGCCTGGCCGAGGTGGCCGAGTACGCCGGCATGGACCTGACCTGGGCCGGTCGACATTACGACAAGCTGGTCGAGCTTGGGATGCTCTTGGTCACGGACAAGACCTTCCGCATCAACCCGCACATCGCACCGCTGCTTGAACGCGAGTCTCAGCACGCGGTCATTGGCAGGATTGTTCGCTCCCAGGGAACGAGCGCGGTCAAGCAGGTGTTCAACAGCCAGCGCGAATTCACCATCTACCAGGTGCTGGTGCAGCTGTGCCCCAACCACCTCGTGTTCCCAAACTGCTCGCTGCAGAGCGTCATGAGCTTCGACCGGATGAAGGAGCTGGTGAGCGAAGACGACTTCGGCTACTACCTTCGGGCGAGCGTCGACATCGTCGTTGTGTCTTCGACGACGTACCTGCCGATGTTGGCCATCGAGGTCGATTCGGTCTGGCACGACACCGAGCGCCAGCAACGGAATGACAACAAGAAGGACCGCCTGTTCGCAGCCGCCGGCATTCCATTCATGCGCCTTCGGCCGGTCGGTAGCCCGTCCGAAAACACCATCCGTGCCCAGGTTGCTGAGCACGTCGATGAGCTGGTTCGCAGCCTGCGCGCCGACCTGCCGGGGTACGACCAAGCACGTGGTCTGCTGGAAGACCTGTCTGGCGTTAAAACTTGAGCGGTCAGTATCAACACGCAGCCTAGGGAGGCTCAATGGGAGTAGGTGATTGGTTCCAAACTTTCTGCGGGAACATCCGCATCGGCACGGAGAAGCGTAGTTCTATTGGCTACCGCACAGGCCGCATCGTTGGCCAGCTGAACGCTGACCTGCGCGGCCTCGACTCGAAGACGAGCTACCGCTTCTACGTGGGCTCTTACGGGCGTTCGACGGCCATCCCGAGCGTGAGCGACGTCGACTTGCTGTACGAGCTGCCCAACGAGCTGTACGCCCGGTTCAACGGTCACGCCGGCAACGGGCAGTCGGCCCTGCTGGCCCATGTGCGCGCGTCAATCCAGAAGACCTACTCGGTCACCGAAATCGGTGGGGATGGGCAGGTCGTTGTTCTTCGGTTTGATGATGGCGTGAAGTTCGAGGTCCTGCCGGCGTTCCTGAACACAGAAGGTGGCTACACGTTCGCCGACACCAACAACGGCGGCTCTTGGCGCGCCTGCAAGCCGAAGCAGGAAATGACGGCCTTTAGCACGCGGAATATCGAGTGCAACGGCAACCTGGTGGAGCTGGCGCGTATGGCTCGTGCGTGGCGCGACCAGAACAACGTTTCTATGAGCGGGATGCTCATCGACACCTTGGCCTACCAGTTCATCAATGGCTGGGCGTACAAGGACAAGTCCTACGTCTACTACGACTGGATGACCAGGGACTTCTTCGCCTTCCTGGCGGGCCAGGATGCCGGCAAGACGTATTGGACGGCGCCGGGCAGCGGCTCTTGGGTGTACGGCAGCGGCTTCCAGTACAAGGCCCGCCAGGCCGAACTGCGTACGAAAGAAGCCATCGAATACCAGCAGAACAACTATGACTACAGCGCAAAACAACTCTACAGGGGCATCTATGGCATCGACTTCCCCAGCTAATCCGTCCATCGTCCTGGAGGGGCAGCTGCGCGAGATGTATGGCCGTGCCGCGTACACGCACAAGACCCATCAGAAGATGGCAGACGGCTATGTCACCAAGTACAAGCGCATCAAGCTCATCGAAATCGTGCTGTCGGCAGCGACGACCACCAGCCTGCTGGTAGCACTCTTTGGCAAGAGCGAGGCCGCGACGGCGGTCGGTGCGGTCCTGTCGGCCATCTTGGCCGGCTGCGCCCTGTACTTCAAAGAGGCATCCCTGGGCGAGCAGGCGCAGCTGCACACCGAGGTCGGTGCAAAGCTGTGGGGCGCACGCGAGGCTCTCCTCAGCCTGCTGGTCGACCTGCAAGACGGGCGACCGGTCGAGGAAGTTCGCCAGCAACGCGACCGCCTGAACGCCGAGTTGGAAGACATCTACAAGGCCGCGCCGAGAACCAACAGCAAGGCCTACAGCGATGCGCAAGAGGCGCTCAAGAATGCGGAGGAGCTTTTCTTCACCGACGAGGAGCTGAACAAGATGTTGCCGAAGCAATTGCGTAGCAACGCTGGGACTACGACGTAGCGATAGGCCGACCCTAAATGACGGGTGTGCCGCCGAGACGGGTCGTTCGCCAGGGAGGTTCGAAAGTCAGCTCCCGCTGCAATGCCGAAGTAGATGCGCCGGTCCTACTTTGAGGCCAACGGCGCTGGAGCTATGTTTAGTAGCATGCGAAGCTCCACCACTCTTGACGTCTTGAGCTCTTGAGCTCTTGACTCCGGATACTCGACGCATACCCAATGGTCACTAGCACTGAGGCCCGCAATTGTGACGACACAGACCTCGTCACAAACCTCGACACAAAACAAAAAGGCCCACCGAAGTGAGCCTTGACGACAAGCTAAGTGCTTGATTTTATTGGTTGCGCGAGAAGGATTTGAACCTCCGACCTTTGGGTTATGAGCCCAACGAGCTACCAGACTGCTCCATCGCGCGGCAAGAGAGTTATTGTAACC
>NZ_JAYSBZ010000094.1:0-9774 GCF_041915145.1 Aquabacterium sp.
GTACCCCTTCCAGCAGCCCAGCGCCTGCAGCGTCTTGTGATCCAGCATCCCGTCCTCCCGCTTCTGCCGTTACCGGCATCAGCATAAAGAACGGCTCTCAGCTGCCCACGGAATTCTTCGATGAACCGAAAAAAAGCCGCCCGAAGGCGGCTTTGGTTCGATCGGAGTCGCTGCCCGTTCGGGGGCGGCGGAGCTGCTTATCGAAGCAGGGTCAGCACTTGCTGCGGCATCTGGTTGGCTTGCGCGATCATCGCGTTGCCGGCCTGCTGCAGGATCTGGGCTCGCGAGAGATTCGCGGTTTCCGCCGCGAAGTCGGCGTCCATGATCCGGCTGCGTGCCGCGGTTTGCGACTCCACCGACACCTGCAGGTTCGAGATCACCGCGGTGAAGCGGTTTTGCGAGGCACCCATCGTGGCGCGCTCGGAGTTGACCTTGTCGATCGCGGTGTCGATGTTGTTGATCACCGTGGCAATGGCCGTGGCGTTGGCCGTGCTGTCGATCTTGGCGCGGCTGGCGCCGGCGTTGTCGGTGCCCGCCACCGTGGTGATCTGCGACGCGGTGGTCAGCTGCGTGGTGGTGATGCTGATGGTGTCGTCGCTGCTGGTGTTGGCGCCGACCTGGAAGCTCTGGGTGCCGGCGTCGGAGCCCAGGATGTGCTTGCCGTTGAACGAGGTGCCGCCCAGCACGCGCTGGATTTCCTTGGCCAGTTCGCCGAATTCCTTGTCCAGCGAGTCCTTGTCGCTGTTGGAGTTGGTGGCGTTGGACGATTGCACGGCCAGTTCACGCATGCGTTGCAGCGCGTCGCCCACTTGAGCCAGCGCGCCTTCAGCCGTTTGCGTCAGCGAGATGCCGTCGTTCGAGTTGCGGATCGCCACGTTCATGCCGCGCACTTGAGCGTTCATGCGCTCGGCGATGGCCAGGCCGGCGGCGTCGTCCTTGGCGGAGTTGACGCGCAGGCCGGAAGACAGGCGCTGCATCGCGGTCGACAGGGCCGACTGCGACGTGGCGCTGTTGCGCTGGGCGTTCAACGAGATGATGTTGGTGTTGATGATCGAAGACATTTCAAAACTCCTTCAGGTTCAATATCTCCCGGCGATGAGCGCCGGACACGTAACACTCAAATGCTGCGGCGTACTGCCGCCGCATCCTTGTGCCCCGCCGATCGAAGCAAGCGCTTGTTCTCGGCAGGTGCCCGCCCCGACGCTAGTCAACCTTTGAGTGGGCCTGGCTGCTTGTTGGCGCCTGCCCGAACCCTTGGCCGTCTAACCGGACCACGAACCCGATTTCTCAGGCCGTTGAGTGTTTATCGAGCCCGCGCGGCAAAAACTTTATGGTTGTCAAGCAAGGCTCCGAGAAAAAAGACACGAAGTTCAAGGGCTGTTCCGGCGATGCCTGTGCACTATGGGCGCTTGGTCGCGGATTTGTGTCGGAGCGGGGGGGGGGGAGACGACGGATGCAGCCTCTTGAAATGCGGGGAGAGCGCCCGCAAGGCAGCGTCGTGTGGACTGTCTATCGGCAGCTTGTTGGCGGGCCTTTAGAACTTTTTGTCGAGGGTCGCCGACAAGGCCTCGATGCGCGCCTGGTGGATGGCCTGCGCAATCTGCGGGCCGCGCAAGCCGTGCGCCGTGGCGTGGGCGGCGACGGCCGCGGTGTCCACGCCGCGTGTTGCCGCCAGGGCGGACAAGAGGGCGGGGCGTTGCGGATACGGCTCGCGCTGCAAGCCGAGCCGGCCGCGCACGTCGCATTCGCAGGCCAGCAAGGCCTGGGCAAAGCGCTCCGGCTTGCGAAAGGCGTCGCAGCGCTCGAGCAGCCGCACGGTGGCGGCGGGGCTCAGGGCGGTGCTGCGGTGCACGTTGCCGTGCTCGCGCGCCACCAGGTCGGCCAGCTCGCTGCAGTCGCCCGGCACGCGCAGGCGCTGGCCCAGCTCGCGCGCCAGCTGCGCGCTGCGGCCTTCGTGGCCCAGATGGCGCGGCAGGATGTCGGCCGGCGTGGTGCCTTTGCCGAGGTCGTGCGTCAGGCAGGCGTAGCGCACGGGCAGGTCGGCCTGCAGCTCGGCGGCCATGTCGAGCACCATCAGCAGATGAATGCCGGTGTCCACCTCGGGGTGGTAGTCGGCGCGTTGCGGCACGCCCCATAGTCGCTCGACCTCGGGCATCAGCCGCGCCAGGGCGCCGCAGTCGCGCAGCACCTCGAACAGTCGCGAGGGCCGTTCTTCCATCAGGCCCTTGGCCACTTCCTGCCACACGCGCTCGGGCACCAGCGCATCGACCTCGCCGGCTTCCACCATCTGGCGCATCAGTTGCAGGGTTTCGGGCGCCACGGTGAAGTCGGTGAAGCGGGCCGCGAAGCGCGCCAGCCGCAGGATGCGAACCGGGTCTTCGGCGAAGGCGGGGGACACGTGGCGCAGCACGCGCGCGGCCAGGTCGCGCTGGCCGCCGTGGGGGTCGATCAGCGTGCCGTCGGCGTCGCGCGCGATGGCGTTGATGGTCAGGTCGCGGCGCAGCAGGTCGTCTTCGAGCGACACGTCGGGCGCGGCATGGACGGCGAAGCCGTGGTAGCCCGGCGCGGTCTTGCGCTCGGTGCGGGCCAGCGCGTATTCCTCGTGCGTCTCGGGGTGCAGGAAGACCGGGAAGTCGCGCCCCACCGGGCGAAAGCCCTGGGCGGTGAGCTGCTCGGGCGTGGCGCCCACCACCACCCAGTCGCGGTCTTGCACCGGGCGGCCCAGCAGCGCATCGCGCACGCAGCCACCCACCTGATAGCACTGAAAGCCTTCGCGGCGGTCTCGACTCATGTCGGGCACTTTAGCGCGCGGCGATCAACCGGGCGGGCTCCGGGGTCAGCGGTCGGCCGGTGCGGCCGGCGTGAGCCGTGCGGCCAGGTCGAGGTATTCGGCCACCGGCACTTCTTCGGCGCGGCGCTGCATGTCGAAGGGCAGATCGCCGTCGCCGCGGGCCTGCAGCCAGGCGCCCAGCGAGTGGCGCAGCAGCTTGCGGCGCTGCGAGAAGGCGGCGGTCACCATGGCGGACAGCAGCTGCGCGTTCACGGCCGGTGGCTGAGGCAGCGGCGTCATGCGTACCACGGCCGAGTCCACCCTGGGGGGCGGGTCGAAGGCTTCGGGCGGCACGTCGAGCACCGACTCGATGTCGTAGCGCCACTGCAGCATCACCGACAGGCGGCCGTAGTCCTTGCAGCCGGGGCTGGCGGCCATGCGGTCCACCACCTCTTTTTGCAGCATGAAGTGCTGGTCTTCGACATCGGCCACGAAGTCGAGCAGGTGAAAGAGGATGGGGGTGGAGATGTTGTACGGCAGGTTGCCGATCACGCGCAGCGGCTGGCCGAGCTCGCGGGCCAGCGCGGCGAAATCGACCTGGAGCACGTCGGACTCGACCACGTTGAGCTCGGCGCGCTTGCGCAGCCGCGCGGCGAGGTCGCGGTCGAGCTCGACCACGGTGAGACGCTCGCAGCGCGCCACCACCGGGTTGGTGAGCGCGCCCAGGCCCGGGCCGATCTCGACCAGGGCCTCGCCGGGGCGCGGGTTGATGGCCCGCACGATATCTTCGATCACGCCGGTGTCGGTCAGGAAGTGCTGGCCGAAGCGCTTGCGCGGGATGTGGCCGCCGCCGTGCTTGCTCACGCGGGCTTTCGTTCAATCATGGCTCAGTCGCTGACGGGCGCTTCGCGGATCTCGATGTAGGCCTGCGAGCGCAGGTCGCTGGCCCATTCTTTGTAGGTCTGCTCGAAGCGCTGCTCGCGCAGGGCGGTCTTGGCGTTCTCGCGCAGCTGCTTGGGGTCGATGGGAACCTCGCGGCGTTCCATCAGCTGGATCAGGTGCAGGCCGAAGCGCGTGGCCACCGGCGTCGAGATCTGGCCGGGCTTGAGCTGGTCGAGCGCCTTCTGGAATTCGGGCACGAACATGCCGTTGGTGGACCAGCCCAGGTCGCCGCCCTTGGTCGCGGTGCCGTCTTGCGAATACTGGCGCGCCAGTTGCGCGAAGCTGGCCTGGCCGGTGAGGATCTGGCCGCGGATCTCTTCGAGCTGGGCTTGCGCGGCCTGCAGGCTCATGCCGCCCGAGGGGCGCAGCAGGATGTGCCGGGCGTGGCTTTGCACCACCGCGTAGCCGTTGAGCGCGTCGCGGCGATCCATCAGCTTGATGACGTGAAAGCCCGCGCCCGAGCGCAGCACCTTGGGGGCGACTTCGCCCTGCTTGAGCACCGTCGTGGACTCGACGAACAGATCGGGCAGGCGGCTCACGCCGCGCCAGCCGAGCTGGCCGCCTTGCTCCTTGGTGGCGTCGTCGTCGGAGTAGTCGTGCGCGAGGCGGATGAAGTCGTCGCCCTTGAGGGCCTTTTCAAGCGCTTGCTCGGCGCGCGCCTGGCGGTCCTTGATGAGGGCGTTCGAGGCGCCTTCGGGCACCTTGATCAGGATCTGCGCCAGCGAGAGCTCGCGCTCGGACGACGAGCTGCCGAGCTGCTCGGTGATGTAGGCGTCGATATCGGCCTCGCTGACGCGGATGCGCGGCGGCACGTCGCGCTCGCGCAGGCGGTCGAGCGTGATGCGCTCGCGCACGGTCTCGCGAAAGCGCGCGAAATCGACGTTGTCGTTGCGCAGTCGCTCGCGCATCTCGGCCGGGCTCACCTGGTTTTGCTCGGCGATGTTGACGATGGCGGCATCGAGCTCGGCGTCGTCCACGCGCAAGCCGGTGTCGCGTGCCCGGTCGAGCTGCACGCGTTCGTCGATCAAGGTGTCGAGGATCTGCTGGCGCAGTTCGGCCGGCGGCGGCAGCTTGGCGTCGGAGGGTGCCTGCTGCAGCGCGCGGGTCATGCGCTGCTGCACTTCGGAGTTGGTGATCGGGAACTGGTTGACGACCGCCACGATGTAGTCCGTCGCCTTGGGGGCCTTGCTCGATCCGGCCAATTGGCGGCTCATGGTGCCGGCCAGGGCGTTGTCGGGCTGGAGCGCGCGCGGCGCGTTCGGGGTGGCGGGCACCCGCTTGGGCGACTGGGCCAGGGCCGGCTGCGCGCCCCACGCCAGGGTCACGGCCAGGCAGAGCGCCACGCGGCGGTGCCATTCGGTTTGCTTGCGCGAGCGGTGTGGTTTGTGCATGTCTGGATGTGCGTTGAGCGGCGACAGGGCCCGGGTGGCGCGGCGGTCAGTCATTGGATGAGAACGGCTCGGGGCCCTCGCTGGGCGAGAACGGCGTGCGCTCTTCGCGCAGCAGGCGATAGCCGGGCACATTTTCCTTCAAGACCCGCAGCGGGCTGGAGCCGAGCTTGGACAGGCCGACGAGTTCGAGCTGGAACATCAGCCGGGTGGTGGTCTGGGTGGCGCTGATCGAGGTTTTCTCGGCCAGGACGCGGCCGATCCAGCAGCCCGCGTCGTACTCGAAGCCGAACAGCGAGTCGGTGACGCGGCTGTTCAAGATGCTGTAGCTGACGCGGCCCACGCTGTAGTAGGTGCCGCCGTTGCCGCAGCAGCCGGCGCGCGTGCCGTTGAGCAGGGCGGGGCGTGCGCTGTCGTCGTCGGTCAGCGGCGGCGGGTTGCCGGCGATCGGCCATTGCCAGCCCAGGTCGACCTGCTCGCTGGAGCCGCGCGCCAGGCGGTAGGTCAGCCCCACCGTGCGCCAGGGGCCGGGCGAGTAGCGCATGCCGAGCACCGAGCGGTTGACGCGGTGGCTTTCGGAGTTGTATTCGAGGTTGGAGTCGAGGTTCCACTTCGGGATCACCGAGGTGGACGCCAGCAGCAGCAGGTTCGACAGCCGTTGCGTCTGCGGCGTGCCGTCGGCCGTGATGCGCTGGTCGGCCAGCAGCACGCGCTGCACCATGCCCAGGCGCAGGGCCTCGGCGCCGTTGGTGGGGTCGATCACGCGGCTGGTCAGGCCGGCGGTCAGCTGATTGGCGTCGGACACCCGGTCGATGCCCGAGAAGGCGTTGTCGCCGTAGATCGAGTCGAAGTTGAAATCGACCGGCGCCGAGTCGAACTTGGGCACCAGGGTCTGGTCGACGTAGGGGGTACGCACGTAGTGCAGGCGCGGCTCCAGCGTCTGGAGGTAGTCGCGACCGAACCAGTTCGCGCCGCGCTCCAGCACCCAGGCGCTGTCGAGGCTGACGGTCGGCACGGCGCGGCCCGTCTGCGTGTTGCCGTTGGCCAGCGGCTGGTCCATGTCGTAGCTGGCCGCGTTCAGGCTCAGGCGCGGGGTGATCGTCCAGCCCGGTGTGTCGGCCCAGGGCTGCATGGGCCGCGCCACGCTGGTCGTGAAGTGGGCGCGGGTGCCGGTGGGCAGGCTGCTGTCTTCGTTGACGAAACGGTTGACCTCGGTGTTGGCGCGCCACTCCCAGCCACCGCGCTCGCCTTGGCTGGCCAGGCCGATCTGCGGCGCGCGCCGGTAGGGGGCGACGATGCGGGTGTCGGTCGAGGTGAGGTCCTGCAGCACCTGCCAGTCCTGCACGCGGGCGTACCAGCTCAGGTCGCTGGCGCCGAGTTCGCGCAGCACCACCTCGTTGACGCCGAGGTGGCGCTCGTATTGCGCGGTCGACGACAACAACCGGCGCGTCACGCCGGGCGGCTCGCGCAAGAAGTCTTTCCAGTAGTCGTCGTCGGATACCTTCAGGAGCTTGATGCCGCCGCTGCTTTGCGCATCGAAGTTGGTCTCCTGCTGCAGGTTGACCAGCCAGCGGTCGTTGCCGCGCTCGCTGTCGCCGGGCAGCAGCTTGAGGTCGATCGAGCCGCGATGGCTGGGTTCGAGGTAGCGCACCTCGGTGTTCAGGCCGAAGCCGCGCCGCGTCGAATAGGTGGGCGTGAGCGTGGCGTCGCGGTTCGGCGCGATGTTCCAGTAATAAGGCTGGGCGAAGATGAAGCCGCTGCGGCTGCTTTGCTCGAAGGTCGGTGGCAGCCAGCCCGACTTGCGCTCGTCGCTGAGCGGGAAGCTCAGCACCGGCGCGGCCAGGATCGGCACGCCCATGAAGCGCACCACGGCGTTCTCGGCCACGCCCTCGTTGTTCTCGAAGTCCATCGACACCTTCGAGGTTGACAGCACCCAGGCGACGTCGCCCTTGTCGTCGGGCGTGCAGCTCGTGTAGGTGGCGCCGTAGGCCACGGCGTGCTGGTCGTCGATGAAGTCGATGCGGTCGGCCGCGCCGCCGGCGCCCGTGCGGGCGAAGCGGTATTGCGGCGTCAGGAAGAAGCCCGCATTGGTGTCGAGCTGCAGCTGGGCCTGCGGGCCGGTGTAGACGTCGCCGGCGCGATCCACCCGCACGTGGCCGCTGGCGTGGGCGGTGTTGTCGGCCGAGGTGTGCCGGAGCTCGTCGGCGCGCATCGTCAGCAGGCCGCGGCGCAGTCGGGCGGTGCCTTCGGCCTTGGTGTACTCGTCGGTCTTGCCACTGAGCTGGTCGGCTTCGAGAAAGATCGGCAGCAGGCGCCCGGCCTCGCCGCGCGGCGCGGGCGACAGGCGCGGGGACATCAGCAAGAAGGGGTTGATGTCGGCGGCTTCGGGTGTCGGGGCGGGTTTGGTGGCCAGGCTGGTCACCCGCGGCGGGTTGAGGTTGAGCTCGGCGTCCAGCCGCTCGGCCTGCGCGCGCGCCCCCCCGCCGGTCAGCAGCAAGCCCGCCGCCCAGGCCACGGGTGCCAGTTGATGCAGTTTGGGCAGCGTTGCGCGGCGAGGGTGGGAGAGCGGGTGAGTCACGAGGCCGGGTTTTAAAATCGCGCGATTATTCCATGGGGGCGCCGCCGCCAAGCCGGCCGTCAGGCCGCCTCCTTGCTGCTTTTTTTCTCCCCTCATGACTCACACTCATCCCTCGATCGTCTGGGCCGATGCCGCGCGCCAGGCTGCCTTCAACCAGTGGCTGGCCGGCGTGGCCGCTCGGCACGGGCTGCGGCCCGACAGCGTGCGCGCCGCCAGCTCGGACGCCAGCTTCCGGCGCTACTTCCGCGTCGACGCGGCGGCCGACGGCGCGCCGTCGCGGATCATCATGGACGCCCCCCCGGCGCACGAAGACTGCCGCCCGTTCGTCAAGGTGGCGGGGCTGCTGGAGCAGGGCGGGCTGCACGTGCCGCACGTCTTCGAGTGGGACGAGGCGCAGGGCTTTCTGCTGCTGTCCGACCTGGGCGACGACACCTACCTGAGCCGCCTCGACGCCCAGGGAGCCGAGTCGCCCGCCAACCAGGCCTTGTACCGCGCGGCGCTTGCGGCGCTGGTGCAGGTGCAGAAGATCCCGGCCCAGCAGGCCGTGCCGGCCTACGACGAGGCGCTGCTGCGTCGCGAGCTCGATCTCTTCCCCGACTGGTACCTCGCCCGCCATCGCCAGATGACGCTGACCGACGCCCAGCGCGCCGATCTGGAGCGCGCCTTCAAGCTGATCCTGACCAACAACCTGGCGCAGCCCGCCGTGCTGGTGCACCGCGACTACCACTCGCGCAACCTGATGGTGTCCGAGCCCAACCCCGGCGTGCTCGACTTTCAGGACGCCGTCTGGGGCCCCATCACCTACGACCTCGTCTCGCTGCTGCGCGACGCCTACATCGAGTGGGACGAGCCCGTGCAGATCGACTACGCGGTGCGCTACTGGGAGGCCGCGCGCAAGGCCGGTCTGCCGGTGCACGCCGACTTCAGCGAGTTCTGGCGCGACTTCGAGTGGATGGGGCTGCAGCGTCAGCTCAAGGTGCTGGGCATCTTCGCGCGGCTGGCCTACCGCGACGGCAAGGTCGGCTATCTCGACGACATTCCGCGCGTGTGGCGCTACGCCCACCGCGTCTGCGCCCGCTACAACGGTCTCGGCCCGCTGGCCCGGCTGCTCGAAGCCGCCGAGGGCACGACGCGTCAGGCCGGGTACACGTTCTGAGTGTCGTCGGGCTTGACGGCCGGCGCCGGCTGCTCGCGGTAGGCCGAGGGTGAGCAACCGTATTCGCGCTTGAAGGCCTGGCTGAACGCGGCCTCCGACGCATAGCCCACCAGGCTCGCGATGCGGTTGACCGGCACGCTCGACGTGCTCAACTGCCGCGCCGCCAGCCGCATGCGGTGCTGCGTCAGGTAGGCCAGCGGCGGCTGCCCCACCGTCTGCGTGAAGCGCTCCGCGAAGGCCGAGCGCGACAGGCAGGCACGTTGCGCCAGTTCCTGCACCGTCCAGTTGTGCGCCGGGTCGCGGTGCATGAGGCCCAGCGCCACCGACAAGGCCTTGTCGCGCAGTGCCACGAGCCAGTTGTCCACCCCCTCGGGCAGCGACTCGACGTAGTCGCGCAGGCATTCGATGAACATGATGTCGCCCAGGCGGTTGATCACCGTCTGCTGGGCGGGGCGGGCGTCGCTCACCTCCTGCGCCAGAAACTGCAGGCCGATCGCCAGCCATAGCGGGGGCTGGTCACCCTGGGCGCGGATGTGCATCACCGGCGGCAGCGCGGCCACCAGCGGGCTGGCCATCATCACGTCGAAGCGGGCGTGGCCGCTGACCATCGTCGAGCGGTTGCCGCCGCCCCCCACGCGCAAGGGCGCGTCGGGGCGGTTGGTGAGCTCGGGCAGCAGATCATGCGGCGCGGCGGCGCTGCCGGGCTTGTCAACCATGGCATGGAGCGCCCCCGCGGGCAGGATCACCAGGTCGCCCTGCTGCACGAACAGCGGCTCGGCGCCGTCGCGCAGCAGCCAAGCCTGGCCGCTGGTCATGATGTGAAAGCTTGCCAGCCCCGGGGTGTGCAGGCCGAGCGCCCACGGCGCCGTCAGCTCGACATGCACGAAGACGCCGCCTTGCAGGCGCATGTCGTCGAGGATCAGGCTGAGGGTGTCCATGG
>NZ_JAYSBZ010000095.1:0-9749 GCF_041915145.1 Aquabacterium sp.
AGGCGCTGCATCCGACCAACCTGCACGTCAACCAGAAGCTCTTCCCGCGCGACACGATTCAATCGCGCCTGCCCGACCCGGCCTGGCTGGAGCAATGGCTCGACAAGCAGATCCGCTTCGACGCCGGCTGGGAAACCAAGGTGGTCGAGCGCATCCTGCACAACATGAGCCTGCTGCTCGAGCGCAGCTTCGCCAGCGTGCAAGAGCTCAACCGCTACCGCAAGGAAGTGACGGCCCGCCTGACCCCGGCTTAGCAAAGAGCGGGCGGATCGCCCACAATCAGGCTCATCGACAGCCCGACCAGCGAGCCCGCCTTGCCTGCCAAGAAGAAGCCCCAGCCCACGGCCCCCGCGCCCACCTTCACCACGCACAGCTTCACCGACGCCGACGCCGCGTTCGACCACGCCGCCGCCATCTACAACGGCAACATCGCCTACCTGCGCCAGGCCATGCAACGCTTCGTGGCCGGCGAGGTCTTCACCGAACACGTCCGCGCCTGCTACCCCTTCGTGCGCGTGCACACCGAAACCGTGGTGCGCGCCGACTCGCGACTGAGCTTCGGCTTCGTCGCCGGCCCCGGCACCTACCAGACCACCCTCACGCGCCCCGAGCTGTTTGCCGACTACTACCGCGAGCAGTTCCGCCTGCTGCTGAAGAACCACGGCGTGGCGCTTGAAGTGGGCACCAGCGCGCAACCGATCCCGGTGCACTTCTCGTTTGCCGAGCACGACCACATCGAAGGCACGATGGCGCCCGAGCGCCGCGTGCTGATGCGCGACGTGTTCGACCTGCCCGACCTCGCCGCCATGGACGACGGCATCGCCAACGGCACGCACGAGCCGCGCCCCGGCGAGCCGCACCCGCTGGCGCTGTTCACCGCGCCGCGTGTCGACTACTCGCTGCATCGTCTGCGCCACTACACCGGCACGCTGCCCGAGCACTTCCAGAACTACGTGCTGTTCACGAACTACCAGTTCTACATCGACGAGTTCGTGCGCCAGGGCCACGCCTTGATGGCCAAGCCGGTAAACCCCGACTACCCGCATCCCGACGACGACTACATCGCCTTCATCGAGCCGGGCAACGTCGTCACCCGTCGCGTCGGCACCCCCGCGCAACCGGGCGATGAGCTCGGCGCACCACCACCGCGCCTGCCGCAGATGCCGGCCTACCACCTGGTGCGCAAAGACCACGCCGGCATCACCATGGTCAACATCGGCGTCGGCCCGGCCAACGCCAAGACCATCACCGACCACATCGCCGTGCTGCGCCCGCATGCCTGGCTGATGCTGGGCCACTGCGCCGGCCTGCGCAATGCGCAACAGCTGGGCGACTACGTGCTGGCCCACGGCTACGTGCGCGAAGACCACGTGCTCGACGAAGAACTGCCGCTGTGGGTGCCCATCCCGCCGCTCGCCGAAGTGCAACTCGCGGTCGAAGCGGCGGTGGCCGACATCACCCAGCTCAAGGGCTACGAGCTCAAGCGCATCATGCGAACCGGCACCGTCGCGTCGACCGACAACCGCAACTGGGAGCTGCTGCCGCACCCGGGCCCCGAGCGCCGCTTCAGCCAGAGCCGCGCCGTGGCGCTCGACATGGAAAGCGCGACCATCGCCGCCAACGGCTTCAGATTCCGCGTGCCCTACGGCACCTTGCTGTGCGTGAGCGACAAGCCGCTGCACGGCGAGATCAAGCTGCCGGGCATGGCCAACCACTTCTACCGCGAGCGCGTCGACCAGCATCTGCGCATCGGCATCCGCGCCATCGAGCTGCTGCGCCAGCAGGGCCTCGACCACCTGCACAGCCGCAAGCTACGCAGCTTCGCCGAGGTGGCGTTTCAGTAAGCCAAAGTCGGCGAGACGCGCGGCTCAGACCGCGCGCGGCTTGACCTTGCTGGCGGCCAACTTCGCCCGCTCGCGTGCCACGTCCACGTCGGCATCGAAGGCCAGCGCCACGCCCATGCGGCGCTTGGTAAAGCTCTCGGGTTTGCCGAACAGGCGCAGGTCGGACTGCGGCACCGCCAGGGCCTCGGCCACGCCGTCGAACGCCACGCCCTGGGCTTCGACGCCACCGTAGATCACGGCGCTCGCCCCCGGCGACTTCAAGGCCGTGTTGACCGGCAGCCCGAGGATGGCGCGCGCGTGCAACTCGAACTCGCTTTGCCACTGCGTGGCGAGCGTGACGAGGCCGGTGTCGTGCGGGCGCGGGCTGACCTCGCTGAACCACACCTGATCGCCCTTGACGAACAGCTCCACGCCGAAGATGCCTTGGCCGCCGAGGTTGTCGGTCACGGCCTTGGCAATGTCGCGCGAGCGTTGCAGCGCCACCGGCTGCATCGGGTGCGGCTGCCAGCTCTCGACGTAATCGCCGCTGACCTGGATGTGGCCGATGGGGTCGCAGAAGTGCATCTCGATCTGGCCGTTCGCGCCACCACCTGACCCGACTGCGCGCACCGTGAGCTGCGTGATCTCGTAGTCGAAATCGATGAAGCCTTCGACGATCACGCGGCCGTGGCTGACGCGTCCGCCGGCCATCGCAACGTCCCACGCCTGCTGCACGTCGGCCGGGCCGTCGATCTTGCTCTGGCCCTTGCCCGAGCTGCTCATCACCGGCTTGACGATGCAGGGGTAGCCGATGCCGCCATCGATGGCGGCCTGCAGCTCGGCCAGCGAATCGCAGAACTTATACGGGCTGGTCGGCAGGCCGAGCGTTTCGGCGGCGAGGCGGCGGATGCCTTCGCGGTCCATCGTCAGGCGGGCGGCGCGGGCGGTCGGGATGACGCGAACCACGCCCGCCGCTTCGAGCTCTTCGAGCACCGGCGTGGCGATGGCTTCGATCTCGGGCACCACGAGATGCGGCCGCTCGGCCTCGATCAGCGTGCGCAGCTGGGCCGGGTCGCTCATCGTGATGGTGCGGGCGTGGTGCGCCACCTGCTGGCCCGGCGCGTGGTCGTAGCGATCAACCGCGATCGTCTCGACACCCAGACGCTGCAGCGCGATCAGCACCTCCTTGCCGAGCTCGCCCGCGCCCAGCAGCATGACGCGCGTCGCGCTGGCGCTGAGCGGCGTGCCGAGGGCGGCGCGGTACGGCGCAAGAGGGGTGGCAGAACGGGGCATGGCGGCTCCACGGAAGGTGACAACGGTGCGCCGGCAAACCGGCCGGGCCGCATTGTCGCAGCGCCCTTCACGGCTTGCCGAGGTGCTCGAACATCGCCACTGCCCGGTTGACGTACGAGGCGCGGTAGCGGTCCACCGAGCCGATGCCGACCTGGCGGATGCCGGTGAGGCTGCGATAGCCCCATTGCCCGGGCTCCAGTTGCTCGAGCGTGATGACGCTCTGCACGTCGCCGGGCCCGAACAGCGTCAAGAGGTAGGCCTTGATGGGGCCGGCGTTTTCATACGTCACCGACCACCCCGTGGCCGACGCGGCTCGCAGCCTCAGCTGGTAGGGCACGTCGTTGGTGGCGCGGTTGTCGTGCTGCACGAAATACAGCGGCTGGCCGGTGCGCAGCTCGGCGGGCGAGAAATCGGCGCGGCGCTTCAGCGTCTCGGGCCCGTCGATCGCGGCGGCATCGGTGATGAGCACCTCGCGGCGCTGATCGGTCTGCGACCAATAGGTCATGCCCTTGGTGGCAGACACCGCCCCCACTCGCGCCAGCAGCGCGTCGGCCGAGCCCGCGTGGGCAAAGCGGCCGCTCACCGCCACGAGCAGCACGAATTCGCGCGACCGCAACCCCGTGCAATCGGGGCGCGGCGGGCCGCCAGACTCGGGCGAGGCGCCCGTCCAGGTCTGCACGGTCGGCGCGGCGACGGCAGCCGGGTAGGGCGCGGGCGCCGCCGTGCCGCAAGCCAGCGGGGCGGCTTGCGCGCCACGCGACGCGCAGGCGGCTCCCAACGCCACGATGGCCCACCCCATCAAAAAGAGCCGGTTCGTGCGGATGTCGTGAGTGCTCATGGCTGAAAGCGCTTGCCCGGTCGAGAGCGGGCAAGCGCCGTTGCGTGCAGGCGCAGTCAGCTCGATCGGGTGACGGTGGAAGGCCTGGGGCGGCCGGCTGCAATCGCCTGGCGCCCGGGCAAAACGACCGCAGTGTAAACAAGCGAGCCGCGCTCACCGGCGGCGAGCCCGCTTGATCGAGGTCGCGCGCGGCCCGGCGCGGCTTTTAAAATAGCCCGTTTGGATCATCAACCGTCGTGCCCACGACACGAACGCCACGCCCGCCATGTTCTTCGGAAAGCTGCTGCCCCGCGAGGGTGATTTCTTCGAGCTGTTCAACCAGCACGCCAGCCACATCGTCACGGCGGCGCATGCGTTTGCCGATCTGGTGAAGCACTACAACGACCCCGCCCTGCGCGAGAAGTACACCCGCGAGGTGGACGCCGCCGAGTCGGCCGCCGACACCGTCACGCGCGAGGTCAACCGCCTGCTGCACAAGACCTTCATCACGCCGCTCGACCGCGAGCAGATCCACAAGCTGATCAACATCATGGACGACGTGGCCGACCTCATGCAGGACGCCGCCGAGACCATGGCGCTGTACGACGTGCGCCGCATGACCGAGGAGATCGAGCGCCTGACCGCCCTGTGCGTCAAGAGCGCCGAGCGGCTCAAGCATGCGGTGTCGCTGCTGCACGATATCGCCGACCCCGCCACCGCGGCCGCCGCGCTCAAGACCTGCGAAGAGATCGACCAGCTCGAATCCGACGCCGACCGCGTGATGCGCAACGCCATGAGCAAGCTCTTTCGCGACGAACCCGACGTGCGCGAGGTCATCAAGCTCAAGGCCATCTACGAGCTGCTCGAGACCGTCACCGACAAGTGCGAGCACGTGGCCAAGCTGATCGAGGGCGTGATCCTCGAGCACTCCTGATCTCGCCCCGGAGCTGACCCATGCAAACCATGCAGGTGGCCTTGTGGGCCGTCGCGGCCCTGGTCGTGCTGGCCTTGCTGTTCGACTTCATGAACGGCTTTCATGACGCCGCCAACTCGATCGCCACGGTGGTCTCGACCGGCGTGCTGCGCCCGAGCCAGGCCGTGCTGTTCGCGGCCTTCTTCAACTTCGTGGCGCTCTTCGTCTTCCATCTCAGCGTGGCGGCCACGGTGGGCAAGGGCATCGCCCAGCCCGGCGTGATCGACGTGCACGTGGTGTTCGGCGCGCTGGCCGGCGCCATCAGCTGGAACTTCATCACCTGGTACTACGGCATCCCGAGCAGCTCGTCGCACGCGCTGATCGGCGGCATCGTGGGCGCGGTGCTGGCCAAGGCCGGCGCGGGAGCCTTGATTGCCTCGGGCATCGTTCGCACGGTGGTGTTCATCTTCGTCTCGCCGCTGCTGGGCTACCTGCTGGGCTCGCTGATGATGGTGGCGGTGGCCTGGATCTTCCGCCGCCTGCCGCCCAACCGGGTGGACGGCTGGTTCCGCCGCCTGCAGCTGCTGTCGGCCGGTGCCTACAGCCTGGGCCACGGCGGCAACGACGCGCAAAAGACCATCGGCCTCATCTGGATGCTGCTGATCTCCACCGGCTACGCCGCCGCGTCCGACAAGACGCCGCCGACCTGGGTGATCGCCTGCTGCTACATGGCCATCGGCGCGGGCACGATGTTCGGCGGCTGGCGCATCGTGCGTACCATGGGCCAGAAGATCACCAAGCTCAAGCCGGTGGGCGGCTTCTGCGCCGAGACCGGCGGGGCGCTCACGCTCTTCATCGCCACGGCGCTGGGCGTGCCGGTGTCCACCACCCACACCATCACCGGCGCCATCGTCGGCGTGGGCTCGGTGCAGCGCGTGCGCGCCGTGCGCTGGGGCGTGGCCGGCAGCATCGTCTGGGCCTGGGTGCTCACCATCCCGGCCTCGGCGCTGGTGGCCGCGCTGGCCTACTGGCTGAGCCTGGTGTTGTTCTGACGCCGCCCATGCCCGCCGACTCGCTGGCGCAGCTCGCCGCCCGCCTCCAGGCCTTCGCCGAGGCGCGCGACTGGGGGCGCTTTCATGCGCCCAAGAACCTCGCGGCGGCCCTGGTGGTCGAGGCTGGCGAGTTGCTCGAACCCTTTCAATGGCTGACCGAGGCCGAGAGCCGCGCGCTGAGCGCCGAGCAAACCGAAGCCGTGGCGCTCGAGATGGCCGACGTGCTGCTCTACCTCGTGCAGTTGGGCAACCAGCTGGGCGTGGACGTGGTGGACGCCGCCTGGCGCAAGCTGGCGATCAACGAAGGGCGCTTCCCGGTGCCCGGCTCCGACGAAGCGCGGTAAGCTGCCACGGCTGTCGGCATCGCCTTGCCGCTGACCTTTGCTGAACATGCCCCTGACCACGCTCTTCGCCGCCTCGCGCGGCTTCGAATCCGCCCGCCACGTCGGCGTGCTGCCCGACGGCCACCGTGGCCGCCGCGTGCACGGCCACAGCTTCGTCGCGCGCATCCGCGCCGCCCTGCCGGCCGGCTGGGCGCCCTACCCCGGCGCCGAGGTGCACACGCTCGGGCACCGTCTGGCCCACTACACCCAGCAACTCGACTACCAACTGCTCAACGAGGTGCTGCCCGACCGCGCCCCCACCGACGAAAACCTCGCGCGCTGGCTGCGCGACCAATTGACGAGTGGGGCGGCCGGCGAGGTGCCGGGGCTCGAGCAGGTCGGCATCCAGAGCACGGCCGACCAGGGTGTCGACCTCGACGCGCAAGACCAGGCCCACGTGTGGCGGCGCTACCGCTTTCAATCGGCCCACAAGCTGCCCAACGTGCCGCTCGGCCACAAATGCGGGCGGCTGCACGGCCACGGCTTCGAAGTGATCCTGCACGCCAATCAAGATGCTGGCGGGCGCGACATCAGCCTCGACTACGACCACCTGGACAGCATCTGGGCGCCCTTCCACTACCAGCTCAACCACAAGTACCTCAACGACATCGACGGCCTGCACAACCCCACCAGCGAGGTGATCGCCGGCTGGCTGTGGCAACGCCTCAAGCCCGTGCTGCCCGAGCTGTCGTGGGTGACGGTGTACGAAACCGGCACCTGCGGCGCCAACTTCAACGGCCACGACTACCGCATCTGGAAAGAGCTCACGCTCGACAGCGCCGTGCGCCTGCAGCACGCGCCGCCGCACGACCCGCACAGCGTGATCCACGGCCACACCTACACGCTGCGCCTGCACCTGTCGGCCCCGCTCGACACCGTGATGGGCTGGACGGTGGACTTCGGCGACGTCAAAGAGCGCTTCAAGCCCATCTTCAAACAGCTCGACCACCACCCGCTGCACGAACGGCCCGACCTGGCCGACAGCGACGCCGCCACGCTGGCCCACTGGGTACTGCAACAGGCCCGCGCCGTGCTGCCGCAGGTCGACCGCGTCGACCTCTATCAAACGCGCGGCTGCGGCGCACTGGCCATGCTCACGCGCGACGGCCCGGCGCTGCCGCTTTAACGTCGCTCCCGTCGCCCACGCCGCCCGCCCAGCCAGCTCGACCCAGGAGGCGCCATGCCCACCGACCCTCGCTGCTCCGTCGTCTTTCTCGATGCCGGCACGCTGCCCTGCGCGCTGCCCTTCGAGCACCTGGCCCCCGCGGTGCGCGAGCGCATCGTCTATCAGGCGTTTGACACCACAGCGCCCGCCGACGTGGCCGCGCGCGTGGCCGACGCCGAGGTGGTGATCGTCAACAAGGTCAAGCTAACGGCCGAGTTACTGGCCACCGCGCCGCGCCTGCAGCGCATTGCCGTGGCGGCCGCCGGCACCGACAACATCGATCTCGGCGCCGCAGCGGCCCGCGGCATCGGCGTCTTCAACGTGCCCGATTACGGCAGCGAGTCGGTGGCCGAGCACGCCATCGCGACCCTGCTGGCGCTGCGCCGTCAACTGCTCACCTACGCCGCTGCCGCGAAAGACGGGCGCTGGTCAGCAGCGTCGCACTTCTGCTGGCACGGCCCACGCATCCGCGATCTGCAAGGCGCGCTGCTCGGCGTGGTCGGGCGCGGCCGCATCGGCCAGGCCACGGCCCGGCTCGCCCAAGGCTTGGGCATGCGCGTGCGCTTTGCCCAACGCCCCGGCCGACCCGCCGCGCCAGACGAGTCCCCGCTCGACGAGCTGCTCGCCGAGGCCGATGCCCTCAGCCTGCACCTGCCGCTCACGCCCGACACGCGCGGCCTGCTCAACGCCGAGCGGCTGGCGCGCTTGCAGCGCCACACCGTGCTCATCAACACCGGGCGCGGCGCGGTGGTCGATGCCGCCGCACTGGCCGACGCCTTGCGAGCGGGCCGCCTGGCGGGCGCCGCCATCGACGTGCTCGACGTCGAGCCCCCGCCGTCCACCCACCCGCTGCTCGCGCCCGACGTGCCCAACCTCCTGCTGACCCCGCACTGCGCCTGGGCCAGCGAAGCCGCACAAGCCCGCCTGGCCAGCCGCCTCGTGGCCCTGGTGACCGATCACCTGAGCGGCTCGGTGCCGCCGACGCCTTGAGCCCAACCGCTCCGGTCATGCAACCCGCCCAACTGCTGCGCACCCTGTTCGACGCCGCCGTGGCGCGGGCGCAGCCTGACACCGCGCTGCCGCCCTGCCTGCCCACGCCGCCCGACCCCGGCAAGGGCCGCACGGTGGTGATCGGGGCCGGCAAGGCCAGCGCGGCGATGGCGCGGGCGCTGCAAGCCCATTGGCCCGTCGAGGCGCCGCTGAGCGGGGTGGTGGTGACGCGCTACGGGCATGTGCCACCGGTCGCACCCAACGCGCCACCCGATCGCATCACGCTGCTCGAGTCCGCCCACCCGGTGCCCGATGCCGCCGGGCAGCAGGCCACCGCGCAATTGCTCGCGGCGCTGCGCGGGCTGGCGTCGCACGACCTGGTGATCGCCTTGATGTCGGGCGGCGGTTCGGCGCTGCTGGCCGCGCCGCTCGACGGCTGGAGCCTGGCCGGCGAGCAGGCGCTCAACCGGCAACTGTTGGCCAGCGGCGCGCCGATTGGGGCGATGAACACCGTGCGGCGCCACCTCTCGGCGCTCAAGGGCGGCCGGCTGGCGCAGCATGCACGCCCGGCGCGGCTGGTGACGCTGGCGCTGTCCGACGTGCCCGGCGACCGCTTCGAAGACATCGCCAGCGGCCCCACCGTGCCCGACCCCACGACCTGCGCCGACGCGCTCGCCGTGATCGAGCGCTACCGGCTCGACCTGCCGCCCGCGCTGCTGGCCCGGCTGCGCAGCGGCGAACTCGAAACGCCCAAGCCCGGCGACCCGCGCTTCGCGCACGACAGCGCGCAACTCATCGCCACGCCGCAGGGCATGCTGCAAGATGCCGCCGCTTGCGCCCGGCAGCATGGCCTCGCCGCCCACGTGCTGAGTGATCGGCTGGAAGGCGAAGCGCACGAGCTCGGCGCCACGCTGGCCCGCCTCGCGCTGCAAGTGGCGCGCGGCGAGCACCCGCTCTACCGCGCCCCGTGCGTGCTGTTGTCGGGCGGCGAGAGCACGGTCACGCTCGGGCCGAGCGCGGCACCGGCCGGGCGGGGCGGCCGCAACCGCGAGCTGGCCCTGAGCGCGGCGCTGGCCTTGCAGGGCGCGCCGCGCATCTGGCTGCTGGCGGCGGACACCGATGGCATCGACGGCAGCCCCGACGCGGCTGGCGCGCTGGTGGCCCCCGACACCCTGGCGCGGGCGCAAGCGCTGGGGCTCGACGCCGCCGCGCTGCTGCGCCACCATGCCTCGGGCGACTGCTTTGCCGCGCTCGGCGATGATCTCGTCACCGGGCCCACGCTGACCAATGTGAACGACTTTCGCGCTGTGCTG
>NZ_JAYSBZ010000096.1:0-9026 GCF_041915145.1 Aquabacterium sp.
CGCGCTGGCTGGGCGGCCTTGCGTGCCGGCAGCGGCAACATGGACTTGCTCGTGGCGCTGGGCACCAGCGCGGCCTGGGGCTTGTCGTGCTGGTTGTGGTGGACGGCAGCCGACGACATGCCGCATCTCTACTTTGAATCGGCCGCCGTGGTCATCACCCTGGTGCTGCTCGGCAAATGGCTGGAGGCGCGCGCCAAGCGCCAGACCACCGCCGCGATCCGGGCGCTGTCGGCGTTGCGGCCCGACGTGGCGCACCGCTTGCAAGACGGCACCGAGCAGGACGTGCCCCTGGCGCGCGTGGTGGTGGGCGATCAACTCGTGGTACGCCCCGGTGAGCGCATCCCGGTGGACGGCGAGGTGATGGAGGGCGAGACGCAGGTCGATGAGTCGATGCTGTCCGGCGAGCCGCTGCCCGTGAGCAAGGCGCGCGGTGACCGGCTCACGGCCGGCTCGATCAACGGCGGCGGGCGCGTGCTGCTGCTCACACGCGCCGTGGGGGCCGAGACCGTGCTGGCGCGCATCATCCGCATGGTGTCCGATGCCCAGGCGGCCAAGGCGCCCATCCAGCGCGTGGTGGACCGCGTGTCGGCCGTCTTCGTGCCGGTGGTGCTTGTGATCGCCTTGCTGACTGCCGTGGGCTGGCTGTGGCGTGGCGCGGGCCTGGAGCCAGCGCTGATCCATGCCGTGTCGGTGCTGGTGATCGCGTGCCCGTGTGCGCTGGGCCTGGCCACGCCGGCGGCCATCATGGCGGGCACCGGCGCGGCGGCGCGCCACGGCATTCTCATCAAAGACCCCGAGGCGCTCGAAGTCGCGCACCGCGTGCGCGTCGTCGCTTTCGACAAGACCGGCACGCTCACCATCGGTCGCCCGCAACTCGTGGCCTTCGAGCTGGCCGCCGACGCGGGGCTGGACGAGGCCGGCGCGCTGGCCCTGGCCGCAGCCATCCAGCAAGGCAGTGAGCACCCGTTGGCGCGGGCCGTGGTGGCGGCGGCTAGCGAGCGCGGTCTGAGCCCGTTGCCATCGGCGTCGGTGAGCGCGGTCCAGGCTGTGGCGGGGCAGGGTGTTGAAGCGCAGGTTGAGGGGCAGGCCTGGGCCATCGTCAGCTCGCCCGGGTTGGCGTCGCGCGGCTTGAATCGAACCTTGAGCGATCCGACCTGGCAGGCTCTCCTGACCGCGCTTCAGGGGCAGGGCGCGACCGTGTCCTGGCTGGTTCGGGGGGCAACCGATGGCGAGGCGAGTGAGGCCGCTCGCGTCGTGGCCCTGCTGGCCTTCAGCGACCGCATCAAGCCCGGCGCGGCGCAGGCCGTGGCCACGCTCGGTGCCTTGGGTGTGCGCTCGGTGCTGATCTCGGGGGACAACCGTGCCGCCGCGCAAAGTGTGTGGCGCGAACTCGGCATTGCCGACGTGATCGCCGAAGTGCTGCCGCAAGACAAGGCCACCCAAGTGCAGGCGCTGAAGCAGGGCGGCGCCACGGTGGCCATGGTGGGCGACGGCCTCAACGACGCCCCGGCGCTGGCCGCCGCCGACGTGGGCCTGGCCATGGCTACCGGCACCGACGTGGCCATGCACACGGCCGGCATCACGCTCATGCGCGGCGACCCGTTGCTCGTGCCCGCCGCGCTCGACATCTCGGCGCGCACCTGGGCCAAGATCCGCCAGAACCTGTTCTGGGCCTTCTTCTACAACGTGGTCGGGATCCCGCTGGCTGCGGCCGGTCTGCTCAACCCGATGATCGCCGGTGGCGCGATGGCCCTGAGCTCGGTGAGCGTCATGACCAACGCGCTGCTGCTCACCCGCTGGCGCCCACCACGTCGCGCTTAAACTCTCGGCTTGGTCTGACTGCCCGTAGCTCAACTGGATAGAGCAACTGCCTTCTAAGCAGTAGGTCGGGGGTTCGAGTCCCTCCGGGCAGGCCAGCTTTCATCTGCCTAGCCTCTCATCGCATGAGCTCTCAAACCCCGCGCCCCGAACTGCCCGACCACCTGTCCATCGACCCGCGCAGCCCGCATCACGTGGCGGCCGTCTTCGAGCACGAGATCGGCATCCGTTTCAACGGCGCGGAGCGCTCCGACGTCGAGGAATACTGCATCAGCGAAGGGTGGATCCGCGTGCCCGCCGGCAAGGCGCTGGACCGCAAGGGCAACCCGCTGCTGCTCAAGCTCAAGGGCAAGGTCGAGGCGTTTTACCGCTGACGGCTTGCCGATCAGCGACAAGTTTTGCAACTTCGCAGCCGCCAGCGCTGTCCGCATCATGTTCACCGGCATTGTTCAAGGCGTGGCCACCATCGCCGCCATCACCGACCGTCCGGGTCTGCGCACCTTCACGCTCAACTTCCCGACGGGCTTTGCCGTGGGCCTCGAGATCGGCGCCAGCGTGGCCTGCGACGGCGCGTGCCTCACGGTGACGACCCTGCGCGGGCCGGACGCCGCCGACTTCGACGTGATGCAGCAGAGCTTGAAGCTCACCACCCTGGGCGACTTCAAGCCGGGCGACCGCATCAATGTGGAGCGTGCCGCCAAGGACGGCGCCGAGATCGGCGGGCACCCGCTGTCGGGCCATGTCGACTTCACGGCCACGGTGGTCGAGGTGCGCCAGCCTGAAAACAACCATGTGCTGCGCATCGCGGTGCCCGAGTCCCACCTGCGCTACGTGTTCGCCAAGGGCTACATCGCCATCAACGGCGCCAGCCTGACGGTGGCCGAGGTAGACCGTCGCGCCGGGTGCTTCGAGGTCTGGCTCATTCCCGAAACCCTGCGCCAGACCACCTTTGGCGACAAGGGCGCTGGCGCCCGCTTGAACGTCGAGATCGAGCGCTCGACGCAAGTCTTCGTGGACACCGTGCGCAACGCGATCGACGAACGCCTGGGTCCGCTGCTACCCGCGCTGGAGGCCCTGCTGCGCGAGCGCGGCCAGAGCCTCGAAGAACTGGCCACGCCGGTGGCCTTGCCCAAGAGCTGACCCGTCGGGGCGGGTGCGCCCGAGGGCGCGAGCGGATCGCTCGCCCCAGGTCGTCGTGCGGGTATGCTTGAAAAGTTTTGGAAAAACTTTTCTATCGCTAACCCCTAGGTAGCCAGTTAGTCCAAGTGAAGCGGCATGGTGCCGCCTATCTTTGACGCATTGGTTGCATGTTCGACGTGAGAGGACGACCCGTTGTGAGCACCCTGGCAGGCAAGACCCTATTCATCACCGGCGCGAGCCGGGGCATCGGCAAAGAGATCGCGCTGCGCGCCGCGCGCGACGGCGCCAACATCGTGGTGGCCGCCAAGACCACCGAGCCCGACCCGCGCCTGCCCGGCACCATTTACACCGCTGCCGACGAGATCGTGGCGGCGGGCGGCCGGGCGCTGCCGCTGGCGGTGGACATTCGCGACGAGGCTGCGGTGCAGCGCGCCGTGGCGCAGGCGGCCGAGCACTTTGGTGGCATCGACATTCTGGTCAACAACGCCAGTGCCATCGGCATCACCGGCACGCTCGACACCCCGCTCAAGCGCTACGACCTGATGATGGACATCAACGTGCGCGGCACCTTCGTCTGCTCGCAGGCGTGCATCCCGCACCTCAAGCAGGCCGCCAACCCGCACATCCTGGTGCTGTCGCCGCCGCTCAACCTGGCGCCCAAGTGGCTGGGGCTGCACCCGGCCTACACCACGTCGAAATACAGCATGAGCCTGATCGCCATGGGCCTGGCGCAAGAGTTCAAGGGCGAGGGCATTGCCGTCAACACGCTGTGGCCGCGCACCATCATCGCCACGTCGGCGCTCAAGGTGGCGCAGGCCGGCATTGGCGAGATGGGCCGCACGCCACAGATCATGGCCGACGCGGCCTACGCGATCCTCACCAGCGACGCCCGCGCCCACACCGGCCAGAACTATCTGGACGAAGCCGTGCTGCGCGAGGCGGGCGTCACCGATTTCAGCGGCTACCTGGTCACGCCGGGCATCACCCCGATCATCGATTTGTTCGTTGACGAATAAGCACCTCCGAGGAGATCCATCCATGAGCGCACAACCCAAACTGGCCGACCAGGCCGCCCCCGCCATTCCGACCCGCCACGGGCGCGATCAGACCACGGCGCGGCGCGTGGCGCGAGCCATCATGGGCCAGCTGCCGCGCGAGTTGCGGCGCGACCCCACACCCGAGCAGTGGGCACACATCGGGCAGGGCCTGTTGCGCGGCGACGAGCCCGTCGACCGGCTGGTGAGCTGGATGTTCGCCACCGGCATGAAGACGGCTCGCCCCTTGTTCGAGATGGCGCTGGAGCGAGGCATCCAGGCGGTGCCCGACGCACCCCAGCCGTTGCGCGACTTCTTCGCTCACATCGACGCCCGCCCGGCCTGGGTAGACGACGCCCGCATGGACGAAGGTGCGCGCGCCTGTGCCGTGGCCGGGCTCGACGGCATGCGCGCCTTGCTGGTGACCGGGCTGATGGCGGGCTACCAGATGTCGGCCGTCAACCGCACCCTGTTGGCCACCGGCACGCTCGAAAAAGGCGCCAGCCGCCGCGTGGCCGAAACCACCAAGTGGTGGTTCGACGTCACCAGCGTGGGTGGCATGCAGCGCTTTGGCGCCGGCTTCAAGAACACCATCCGCGTGCGGCTCATCCACGGCATGGTGCGCAGTCACGTGCAGAAGCTGCCGGACTGGGATGCCGACTACCTCGGCCTGCCCGTCAACCAGACCGACATGCAGGCCACCTACTTCGGCTTCAGCGCCGTCTTCTTGCTGGCGCAACGCCTGGTGGGCGTGCCGCTCACGGCCGACGAGCGCGACGCGGTGATGCACCTGTGGCGCTACATCGCCTGGGTCAACGGCGTGGCCGAAGACATGCTGCACGACCCCGCAGACGCCCAGAACTCGGCCACGCATATGCTGTATCACAACCTGCTCTCGCAGCCCATGGCCGACGCCGACAGCCAGCGCCTGGCCCGCAGCCTGGCCGACGAGCCGCTCAACCGCAGCTACCCGACCTTCAAGACGCTGCGTCAGCACACCGCCAAATGGCTGCAGCTCAGTCTGGCGCGCGCGTGCATGGACAACGCCACGCTGCGCTCGCTGGGTTTGCCGGTGTGGCAGCTGCCGTGGTACCCGCTGATCGCCATTCCGCGCAATCAGCTGATCCACCGCACGGCGCGGCTGCTGCCGCATGGCCACGACTGGCTCATCCGGCGTGGCCGGGCCGAGCAGGCGGCCATCCTGCCCATCCTGTTCGGCGACAGCGCGCCGGCCATCAAGGAAGTGGGGGCGCCTCACCCGCACGGGGCGTGACGAGGCGCATCCCCGCCCTGGCGATCAAGCCGCCAGCAACTGCCGCAGCACGAACGGCAGGATGCCGCCGTGCTGGTAGTAGTCCACCTCGATCGGCGTGTCGATGCGCAGCGTCAGCGTCACCTTTTGCTGGCTGCCGTCGGGCTTGGTGATCACGAGCTGGGCGTCTTGCTGCGGCTTGATGTCGCCACCCAGGTCGATGTCGATGAGCTCATTGCCCTTGAGGCCCAGGCTGTCCCAGCTGTCGTTGCCCTTGAACTGCAGCGGCAGCACGCCCATGCCGACGAGGTTGGAGCGGTGGATGCGCTCGAAGCTGCGCGCCACCACGGCCTTGATGCCCAGCAGCTGCGTGCCCTTGGCCGCCCAGTCGCGGCTCGAGCCGGTGCCGTATTCCTCGCCGCCGAAGATCACCGTGGGCGTGCCGGCGGCGATGTACTTCATGGCCGCGTCGTAGATGAACATCTTCTCGGCACCGGGTTGGAACAGCGTCAGGCCGCCTTCTTCGCGCGAGCCGTCGGCCTTGGGCGGGATCGTCAGGTTCTTGATGCGTACGTTGGCGAAGGTGCCGCGCATCATCACCTCGTGATTGCCGCGCCGTGAGCCGTAGCTGTTGAAGTCGGCCGTGCCCACGCCATGTGCGGTCAGGTATTGGCCGCCAGGTGACGACGCCTTGATCGAGCCGGCGGGCGAGATGTGATCGGTGGTGATCGAGTCGCCAAACAGCGCCATGATGCGCGCGCCCTTCACGCCGCTGGCCGCGGCCGAGGGCGTCATCTCGAAGCCGTCGAAGAACGGCGGCCGGGCGATGTAGGTGCTCTTGGGCCACGCGTACACCTGCCCCTTGCCGCCCTTGATGGCGTCCCACAGCTTGCCGGGCTTGTTGCTCACCTTCTCGTAGTTGCTCTTGAAGGCCTTGGGGTTCATGGCGAACTTCATCAGCTTGTAGACCTCGTCGCTGGTCGGCCAGATGTCGCCGAGGTACACGTCCCGCAGTTTTCCATCTTTGCCCTTGCCCTTGCCCACGGGCTGCGTCATCAAGTCTTTGGTGACGTTGCCGGCGATGGCGTAGGCCACCACCAGCGGCGGGCTGGCCAGGAAGTTGGCCTTGAGATTGGGGTGGATGCGCGCCTCGAAATTGCGGTTGCCCGACAGCACGGCGGCGCACACGAGATCGTTGGCGGTGATGGCCTCGTTGATGTCCGGCGCCAGGTCGCCCGCATTGCCGATGCAGGTGGTGCAGCCATAGGCCGCCACGTTGAAGCCGAGCTTTTCGAGGTAGGGCAGCAGGCCCGCCTTTTCAAGGTATTCGGTGACGATGCGCGAGCCCGGGGCCAGCGAGGTCTTCACGTGGGGTTGCACCTTCAGCCCGGCTTCGACGGCCTTCTTGGCCAGCAAGCCCGCGGCCAGCAGCACGCCGGGGTTGGACGTGTTGGTGCACGAGGTGATGGCGGCGATCAGCACGTCGCCGTTCTTGATGGTCGTGCCCTTGCTGGTGGTGAAGGCTTGGCCCAGCTTGTCGGCCGGTTGGTTGAAGCCGTTGTCGGCTACCGGCTTGCTGAACAGCTCGCCGAACGTGCCGGCGAGCTTGCCGATCTCGATGCGGTCTTGCGGGCGCTTGGGGCCGGCCAGCGAGGGCGCCACCGTGCCCAGGTCGAGCTTCACGACGCTGGAGTAGTCGATCTCACCGCTCTTCGGCACACCAAAGAGCTTTTGCGCCTTGAAGTAGGCCTCGAAAGCTTCGATCTCGGCCTTGGTACGGCCCGTGCCCTTGAAGTACTCAATGGTCTTGTCGTCCACCGGGAAGAAGCCCATCGTGGCGCCGTATTCGGGTGCCATGTTGGCGATGGTGGCGCGGTCGGGCAGGGCGAGGCTGGCCGTGCCGGGGCCGAAGAATTCGACGAACTTGCCGACCACCTTGGCGCGGCGCAATAACTCGGTGACGGTGAGCACGAGGTCGGTGGCGGTGACGCCCTCGCGCAACTGGCCGGTGAGCTCGAAGCCCACCACGTCGGGCGTCAAGAAGTAGACCGGCTGGCCGAGCATGCCGGCCTCGGCCTCGATGCCGCCCACGCCCCAGCCCACCACGCCGATGCCGTTGATCATGGTGGTGTGGCTGTCGGTGCCGACCAGGGTGTCGGGGTAGTAGACATCACCCTTGGGGCCGCCAGCGGTCTTGTGTACGCCGCGCGCCAGGTACTCGAGGTTCACCTGGTGGACGATGCCGAAGCCCGGGGGCACGACGCCGAAGGTGTCGAAGGCCTGCATGCCCCACTTCATGAACTGGTAGCGCTCTTCATTGCGCTCGAATTCGAGCTTCATGTTGAGGTCGAGCGCCTTCTTGTTGCCGTAGTGGTCGATCATCACCGAGTGGTCCACCACCAGGTCCACCGGCACCAGCGGCTCGATGGTCTTGGGGTCTTTGCCCAGGCTGCTTGCCACGTTGCGCATGGCGGCCAGGTCAGCCAGCAGCGGCACGCCGGTGAAGTCCTGCAGCACCACTCTGGCCACCACGAAGGGGATCTCGTCGGTGCGCGCGGCGGTGGGCTTCCAGTTGGCCAGTTGGGCCACGTGCTCGGGCGTCACCTTCTTGCCGTCGCAGTTGCGCAGCACGCTCTCGAGCACCAGCCGGACGGACACCGGCAGCTTGCTCACATTGGGGAACTGCTTGGCCAACTCGGGCAGCGAGTAGAACTGCCCCGTCTTGCCCGATGCCGTCTTGAAGGTTTTCAAGGTCTTGGCGAAGGCATGCTGGGGGGCGGCATGCTGGGGGCGGGATGCGGCAGCTTTGGCCATGAGCGGGCTCCAGTTCGGCAAGGGGTTGGGGGGCGAGGTCGCGCTTGATTCTGCAGGCGAGGGGCTTCTAAGCCAAGAGCAAAACCTCATTTGCAGCGTCATAAACTGGCGGGCTTTAGCTGTTGAACAGGTTGTGCCCCTTGCCGCGCTCGCCCTTCATCTCGCCCCTCGCTTCGTCGCGCCGCAGTCTGGCGCGGGTCGGCGCCGCCCAACGCGGCGCGCTCGACTGGTTCTTGCTGGGCATGATCGCCGCCGTGCTGGTGGCCTCGCTGCTGCCCAACGTGGCGCGCACCGGCGGCTGGCTGCACCTCGATCAGGTCACGAACCTCGGCATCTTTGCCTTGTTCTTCTTGCACGGCATGGGCTTGTCGACCGAGAGCCTCAAGGCCGGCGCGGCCAAGTGGCGGTTGCATTTGCTGGTGCAGGGCTGCACTTACGTCGCGTTCCCCTTGTGGTGCGTGGCCTTGCGGGCGCTGGCCGGCTGGGCGGCGGGGCCGCACCTGTCGCCCGAGCTGGTGGCGGGCTTTGTGTATCTGGCGGCGCTGCCGTCCACGGTGTCATCGTCGGTGGCGATGACGGCGCTGGCGCGGGGCAATATTGCCGCGGCGGTGCTCAACGCCAGCTTGTCGACGCTGCTGGGGGTGTTCATGACGCCGCTGCTGGTGAGCCTGCTGTCTGGCGCGTCGGCACACCCCATCGACCTGGGGCACACCATGCTCAACATCGCGCAGTTGCTGCTGCTGCCGTTTGCGGCGGGGCAGGTGTTGCGGCGTTGGTGGGGCGCGTGGTTCGCCAAGATCAAGCCCTACACCAGCATCTTCGACCGGGCGGTGATTCTGGCGCTGGTGTGGTCGTCGTTCAGCGATTCGGTGGCCGACGGCCTGTGGACGCGCCACGGCGCCGAGCTGCTGGTGATCACGCTGGCCGGTGCGGCGCTGTTCTTGTTCCCGATGCTGTGGTTCACGCGG
>NZ_JAYSBZ010000097.1:0-8729 GCF_041915145.1 Aquabacterium sp.
CGCAGATTTGAAAGTGAACAGGAAAGTCAATGAAATCAACGATCTACCAACACCACCTCCGCGCCAGTGCTAGCTTTTCGTACCGTCACTTATTGCACTGAAAACGAGGAGACCCCCTGTCAGGCGACTTCGTGCTGGCGGGCCTCGTGATGCACGTCAGCCGAGGGCTGGTGTTCTACAAGACCCTCGGCGACAGCAACAGCTATTTTCTGGATCAGGAGTCCAACGGCGCAATCTACCAGTACGCCAATGGCAGTGGCGGTCAGGTGGGCAGCGGGCCCGCGTGGGGCGCGCCCAAGTTCATGGCGCTGGTCGTCAGCCCGGCCAGTGCGCGCGTTTACATCAACGACGACTGGGCGGGCGCGGCTTTCGCGCGCTCGTGGGTGGCAGACAGCGTGGGCGGCATCGGCTACTACGCCGACGGCAACGAATACAACATCGGCGGCAGCGAGCGCTTCTTCGCCGCCGGGTTGTGGTCGGGTGTCGCAAGCCTTGCTGACGTGCGCGCGCTCGAATCCGCCTGCCGTGCCGCGCTCGCGGGCCCGCCGGTCGGCGTGCATTCCGCTGCCTTGGCCCGCTGGCACAGCCCGAACACTGAACTGTGGAGCCAGCCAGGCAGCTACCCGCCCCGGGTTCGAGCTGTGGCCAGTGCGCGCCGAGACATTTATTTCGGCGGCAACGGCCAGATCACCGGCACCGTCAAGGAGAAGGGGCAGCCCGACCAACCCCTCGTTCGCCAAGTTCTGCTCTACAGCGAAAACACCCACACCCTGGTGGCGAGCACGTGGTCTCGGGCTGACGGCACCTACCGATTCGAGCGCATCGACCCTCAACAGCGCTACACGGTGATCAGCACGGACTACCGACAGATGTACCGCGCAGTGATCGCGGACAACCTCAGGCCGCTCATTCCAGAGGACTTGATGCCATGACCGTCGCCATCACGCAGGAACACAACGAGGCGCGGCTTGCGGGCACGCTGTCCTTCCTCGATGCGGGAACCAACCCGGCGCGGCTGCGCATCTACGGCGGCACACGCCCACCCAGTCCGACGGCGACGCCCACCAGTGCGATGCTGGTGGAGATCGCGCTCACCAAACCCGCAGGAACGATTGCGGGCGGGCTGCTGACGCTGACCCAGCAGGAGGACGGCCTGATCGCTGCCACCGGCATCGCCACCTGGGCGCGGCTGGTCAACGGCAATGAGGTGACGGCGCTCGACCTGGATTGCAGCGGCACCGATGGTGCGGGCGACGTGAAGCTCGCTAGCACCAACCTCTATCTGGGCGGCGACGCCCGGATGGTGTCGGCCATCCTGGGCTGAAGTGTCGGGGGTGAACGATGCCTGTGAACTCTGGGCAAAACGTCGACCTGCTGTACGAGCGACCCGCCGCCACCGACGCCGATTTAGTTTTCGGCGCGGACTACGTGCCGCCGCGCAACGATGTGGTGGTGCAGGCCACGCTGCCGCTTCCGGTGGCCAGCGTCGCCTTCATTCCGCCCGCGCGGCTGGAGATGCAGGCCGAGCTGCCGGGCCTGACAGTCAGCACGCTCATCCTGCGCCCGAGCGTGCCGCTCAACATCGGCGTGGCCAGCCTGCCCGGCGTGGTGCTCACCGGCGAGGTGCGCTACGCCTCGCGCACGCAGCGCCCGACGGTGAGCCAAATGGCGCATGAGTGGCAGCAGGCCGTGCAGCACGAGGGCGGCGCAGCGCAGCGCCAGCAGGATGCGACGGCCACGCCCGCAGGCTGGGGTGCGGCGTGGCAGCGGGGGGCTGTGTCGGTGCACGGCATCGCGCACCGGTTGCCGCCGGTCTTGGTGGCAGCGCCGCTGCTGCGGCGTACTGGCCAGCAGCAGGCGAAGCGCTTGCACGGTGCAACCGGGTTCACCCGCGAGAACGCGACGCCCATCGCGCAGATTCGGACTGGCGTGTTCCAGTACGCCACCCGTTTGCGCGACGCCACGCGCTTCGCGCATCAGGACGGTGACCGCAGCAAGCGCGCCGGTCGGCTCGCCCTCTGGCAGAACGCCCGCCTGCTGAGGCAGCGCCAGGGTTCGGACTTCCAGAGCGCAAGCCGCCGACCGGTCGGCTGGCGCGGGCGGTACCAGGAAGCGATGCGGCCACCGCCCGGCATCAGCGTGTGGGTGATCCCCGAGCCGCCCGAGCCGCCGCGTTGCTACACGCCCAGTGGCCATCTGCTGTTCGCCGCGCTGGCTCCCGCCAGTGCCCATCTGCTGTTCTTCTGCGAAAACCACACCGACCCGCCAGATGGCGAGCCGGTGGTCGTTCCCGTTCGGAGGGTCTATTTCGTGATCAACAACGTAACCCTGCACCGGCTGCCCGATGGATTGCCCGTGCCGGTGTTCAATCTCTCGCTGTCGCTCGACGCCGCCTCCTGGACATGGGGCTTCGATGCGCTGCTGCCCGCTGCCGCTACAAGCCTCGTCGCCCCCAGCAGCAATGGCGGCCCGGTCGAACTGGTAGCCAGCGTCAACGGCACGCCGTTTCGCGTGCTGGCTGAGAGCATCAGCCGAGAGCGGGTGTTCGGCGACGCGAGCATCCGCATCTCGGGAAGAGGGCGCAACGCCGTGCTGGCTGCACCCTACTCGCCGGTGATGAACTTCCAGCAGCCGCAGGCGCGCACGGCGCGCCAGTTGATGGAGGACGTGCTTACGCTCAACGGCATCCCGTTGGGTTGGAGCATCGATTGGGGCCTGACCGACTGGAACGTCCCGGCCGGGGTGTTTACCCAACAGGGTACGTGGATGGAAGCCTTGGTTGCCATTGTCAGCGCGGCCGGGGGTTACCTGATCCCGCACCCGTCCGACCAGAGCATCCGCGTGTGCCACCGGTATCCGGTCGCACCGTGGGAGTGGAACGCCGTCACGCCAGACTTCGTGCTGCCCGTCGATGCGGTGGCCCGCGAGTCGCTGCGCTGGGTAGAGAAGCCCGGATACAACCGCGTGTTCGTGTCCGGTCAGGATGTCGGTGTGCTTGGGCAGGTGACCCGTGCCGGGACTGCCGGGGATGTGCTGGCCCCGATGGTGGTCGATGCGCTGATCACCGAAGCCGCTGCGGCGCGCCAGCGAGGCATCTCGGTTCTGGCCGATGCCGGGCAACAGATCGAGGTGAGCCTGCGTCTGCCGGTGCTGGCCGAGACAGGGATCATCGAGCCGGGTGCGTTCGTCGAGTTCCAGGACGGCAGTGTGACGAGGCTGGGCATCGTGCGCTCGACGCAAGTCGAGGCAGGAATGCCGGAGGTCTGGCAGACCTTGGGGGTGCAGAGCCATGCATAACCTCTACGAGCAGTTCCGCCAACTTATCCCTGATCCGCCATTACTGGCGGGCACGGTGGTGGGCGTCGGCTCCGGCGTCGTGACCGTCGCCTTACCCGGCGGCGGCTTGATCCGCGCACGCGGCAGCGCTGCCATCGGCCAGAAGGTATTCGTGCGTGATGACGTCATCGAAGGCGGCGCACCCAACTTGACGCTGGAAATCATCGAAATCTGAAGCCTATCTTCCTGATCACCCCTGAACCCGCCTTGGTGCCACGTGCATCAGGCGGGTTTCGCATTTCTGGAGACCTGCAATGACCGAACCCGAACAACAACCCGCCGCCCTTGTGGAAAACATGCTCCTGTTGCGCCGCGAGGACTTCGACGAACTTCTCGACCGTGCCGCCGAACGCGGTGCCGAGCGTTGCCTTGCCCATCTCGGGCTGGAGAACGGCAGCGCCGCGAAGGACATCCGTGAACTGCGCGATCTGCTCGAGGCTTGGCGCGACGCTCGCCGCACTGCCTGGCAGACCGTGATCAAGGTCGCCACCACTGGCATCCTCGCCATCCTTCTGGTAGGCGCAGCCATCAAGCTCAAGCTGATGGGGGGCTCGCAATGATCGAGACGCTGCTCGGTGGACTCTTGGGCGGTGCATTCCGGTTGGCGCCCGAGATCCTGAAATGGCTGGACCGCCAGGGCGAACGGGGCCACGAACTGGCGATGCAGGACAAAGCGCTGGAGTTCGAAAAGTTGCGCGGAGCCCAGCGCATGGCCGAGATTGGTGCTGCTTCCGATGCGGCCTGGAACGTGGGCGCTGTCGAGGCCTTGCGTGATGCGGTGGCGGCACAGGGCCAAAAATCGGGTGTCGGCTGGGCCGATGCCTTGTCGGTCAGCGTGCGGCCGGTGATCACCTACTGGTTCATGGCCTTGTACTGCGCCGCCAAGACGGCCGCTTTCGCGGCTGCGGTCACTGCTGGCGCTGGCTGGGGCACGGCCATCCTGCATGCCTGGACGGAGGCCGATCAGGCGCTGTGGGCGGGGGTGCTGAACTTCTGGTTCCTCGGTCGTGTTTTTGATCGGGCGCGGCCGTGATCGAAGTGCCACAGGCGGCCATTGGGCTGGCCAAGCGCTTCGAGGGGTTCCATCACGTGCCGAAGGCCGATCCTGGACGCGCGCATCCGTACATCTGCCCAGCAGGCTTCTGGACGATTGGCTATGGCCATCTCTGCGATCCGAAGCACCCGCCGATCACGGAGGCAGAAGCCGAGGTGTATCTGGCGCGCGACATCCAATTGGCACTCGCCGCCACACTGCGTTACTGCCCGGTGCTGGCCACCGAACCGGAGGGGCGGCTTGCAGCCATCGTGGATTTCACATTCAACCTTGGGGCGGGTCGGCTGCAGACGTCGACGTTGCGCCGTCGTATTAATCAGCGGGACTGGACGGGCACCGCACGGGAACTGCGACGTTGGGTCTACGGCGGCGGGAATGTGCAGCCAGGGCTTGTCGCACGGCGAGAGGCGGAGACATCACTCCTCTTCTGTGTCAGCCACCTCGGCTACACCGGCGCGCGCAGCTTGGGCAAGTAGCGCGGTGTGCCCAGATAGGCTACGCCAGCGGCTGCAGCAAACGAAAACCATAGACCCCGTCTTAATTGGCTTCCCTCTTGGGTGGCTGGTGAAGGCGGGGTCTTTTGTCGTTTGTGCGAACCAGCCAGCGCCTACCAGTAAACATTGTCGGTAAGCAATGGGGAAGGTATACTTGTCATAACAATTTTGAAGCAACGGCAGGGTGTTTGTGGCCTTTAGGGAGGCTGCGATGTACCCCCCCTCCCCCCCCGAATTCGGGCGCCTCAGATAGTTAGTTTTCTTGGCGTTGCGAGCGGGGGTTTTTACAGGAGGAGGCGGGTTGATGAATCAACTCAAAAAGGTTTTGCTTGACTTAGAAATAAATGGCTTGCCAGATGGTCATCCTGCGTCGGAAACGAATGCGCAGGCTGCGGTAGCCATGCCTGCATCTGACGAAAACAATATAAACGCCATTGCAATAACCGGTATTGCATTCCGTTTTCCTGGCGATCTTGCAGACGATACCAGTCTTTGGGAAGCGCTCAAGCAAAAGAAGGATCTGGTCACCCAGGTGCCCGGTGATCGCTGGGCCAGCAGCGAACTTCAGAGCACAAAACGGTCTGAACCGGGTCGCAGCATTACCTTTTCAGCGGGTATTCTTTCGCGTGTCGACGAATTCGACGCTGGATTCTTTGGCATTTCGCCGCGCGAGGCGGCGTGGCTCGATCCGCAGCAGCGATTACTGCTAGAGCTGTCCTGGGAGGCGCTGGAAAACGCTGGTGTGCCCCCTTCGCGTCTGGCTGGCACCGATTGCGCCGTGTATGTCGGCATCTCCAGTCTCGATTACGGTACGCGCGGGTTCGACGACCTTGCCGCGATGTCGTCGCACTCGATGACTGGCAACACGCTCAGTATTGCCGCCAACCGTCTTTCCTACGTTTTCGATTTGCACGGCCCGTCGCTCGCCGTCGATACAGCCTGCTCGTCCTCCTTGGTCGCGCTGCATCACGCCTGTCGTGCGTTGCAGGCTGGCGAGGCTAGCACTGCGCTCGTCGGCGGGATCAATTTATTGTTGCACCCCTATCCCTTCGTCGGTTTCACCAAGGCATCGATGCTGTCCGCCGATGGGCGTTGCAAGGCCTTCGATGCTGCTGGCAATGGTTATGTGCGCGCCGAGGGTGGGGCGGTGCTCCTCCTCAAGCCGCTGGCACAGGCAATCGCCGATGGCGACGATATCAAGGCGGTAATCCTTGCAACGGGTGTCAATGCTGACGGTGCGCGCAAGACGGGTATCACCATTCCCAGCCGAGACGGTCAGGCCGAGCTGATGAGAAACGTCCTGGCAAAAACCAATCTGTTTGCACAGGACATCGATTTTGTTGAGGCGCACGGTACAGGCACCATGGTGGGGGACCCCATTGAAACCGCCGCCATCGGGGCGGTGTATGGGCAAGGGCGGGAAACACCTCTACCCATCGGCTCGGTCAAGGCCAATCTTGGCCACATGGAGGCCGCCTCCGGCATGGCGGGTCTGGTGAAGTCGATCCTGGCATTGCAACATCGCGCACTGCCTCCGCAACTCCACCTCGAAACACCTAATCCGCACATCGATTTCGTCGGGCTCAATTTGCAGCCAGTCACCGACTATCGGCCGCTGGAAAAACAAACATCTCTGGTGGCTGGCGTCAACTCTTTCGGCTTTGGAGGCGCAAACGCGCACGTCCTGCTGCGCGAATATCGCCGGGAGGAGGAAAGAGCGTCTATCCCAGAGGTCTTGCCGCCGCTTTTCCTCTCCGCGCGTTCGGACGCGGCGCTGCGAGCCTTGGCTAGCCGCTATGCGAAACGGCTGAGGAACAGCTCGCCCGCGGATTACTACGATATCGCTTACGCCGCCGCGTACCGACGCGACCGCTTGGAAAAGCGCCTGGCACTCTATGCCAAGACACCGGACGAGGCGGCGGAAAAACTGGCTGTGTACACCCAAGACAACGCTCCGGATGGTCTGGTGCTCGAAGAACAACTGCCGCAATCGGGTGGCGTGGCCTTCATCTATTCTGGCAACGGCGCGCAGTGGGTGGGCATGGGCCTGCGCCTCATTGGCGAATCGCCGGCCTTTGCCGACATCCTGGCCGAGCTCGACGCCCGCATGCAGCCCATCGCCGGCTTTTCGCTGCTGGCCGAGTTGCAGGCCAACGGGGAAGCCTCCCGCCTCGACGATACCGTCGTTGCCCAGCCCTTGCTGTTTGCCATTCAGGTGGCCATCACCCGCCTGCTGAAAGCGCAGGGCATCGAGCCGCTGGCAGTGGCGGGCCATAGTGTGGGCGAAGTGGCTGCGGCCTGGGCCTGTGGCGCGCTCGATCTCGACGTGGCCATCCGGGTGATCGTTGCCCGCAGCCGCGCCCAAGGCGAGACACGCGGCACGGGCCGCATGGCCGCTGTCGGGCTCTCGGTGGAAGCCATGCAAGCTGTCATGGCGGAACTGGGAGAGGCGCTCGATATCACGATTGCCGGCATCAATAGCCCGAAGAACCTTACCCTTTCAGGCAGCCTGGCCGATCTGGAACGTGCCCAGTCGCATCTTGCGTCCAAAGGGGGCTTCTTCCGGCTGCTCGATCTCGACTACGCCTTCCACAGCCGGCAGATGGACCCGATCCGAGAGTCGCTGCTCGCTAGCCTGGCCGGGTTGGAAACCCGCGCTGCGGCAGGAACTGCCTTCGTCTCGACAGTCACCGGCGGCGAACTCGACGCCAATCAACTGGGTGCAGAGTACTGGTGGCACAACGTGCGCGAGCCCGTGCGGTTCTCCGAGGCCATCGCCACACTCGGTGAGCTTGGCTGCCGCAGCTTCATCGAAATCGGCCCGCATGCCATCCTGCAACGCTACATCAGCGAATGCCTCACGTCGATTGGCACGAAAGGGCGGGTGCTGCCCACCCTGCGCAAGGAGGCCGATGGTTGGAATACGCTCGTCGAGGCCGCCTTGCGTGCCCACCTTCTGGCCGACCAACCGAACCTGGGTGCCTATTTCCCCCAGCCAGGGCGTCGTGTTCAGTTGCCTAACTATCCCTGGCAGCGCGAGCGGCATTGGCACCCGCGCACCAGCGAAAGCCTCTTGGCCATCGAGCGGCGGCGCGTGCATCCGCTGTTGGGTTGGCGGATTCCCGAGGCAGCACATGCTTGGGAAAACACCCTCGATCCGACGGTCCTGCCCTGGCTCGCCGACCATCAGGTAGGGGGCGCCATCGTCTTCCCCGGCGCGGCCTATGCCGAAATGGCGCTGGCGGCCGCCCGTGAATGGCTGGGCGGAGAGGCGCTGGCGTTCGAAGAGATGGACATCGTCTCCCCCATGGTCTTCGACGGCGAGCACGCGCGACTGCTCCGTTTTGAGCTCAACGAGCGGGACGGCAGCTTCCAGATCAAGAGTCGGCAGCGCTTGAGCCAGGATGCGTGGACGCTCCATGCCGCCGGGCGGATTTTGCAGCTGGGTGTCGCCGCCCGGAGCGCCCGGATTGCGCCGCTGTCGACGGATAAGACCAAGGTCGATCAGGAAACCCACTACCGCCTGGCCGCCACACTGGGTCTCGATTACGGCCCGCGCTTTCAGGGTCTGCGCGAGGCCGTCGTCGACGATAACTGTCTGCAAGCCGAGCTGGAGCCTCCCGCCGAGCTGGTGCAAGACGACTACCTCCTCCATCCGGCCTTGCTCGATGTCTGCTACCAGTCGCTGGTCGATTTCTTCAGTACCGACATTGAGGCGGGCCAAGGCGTAGCCTTGCTGCCCGTCAAGACCGGCCGGCTCGAATACCACCGTGCAGGTAAACCCAGCCGATTCCGTGCCCGGCTCACCCGCCGCAGCGCGCGCTCCGTGTTGGCGGACTTCGAAC
>NZ_JAYSBZ010000098.1:0-8577 GCF_041915145.1 Aquabacterium sp.
GCTCGAAGACGCCGTGCACAGCCTCAAGGGCGAGCCCGGCGTGCTGGACGTGCGCAACTTCGGCCTCGCGGCGGGCGTCGATCTCGAACCCTGGGTCGGCCAGCCTGGGCTGCGCGCGCTCAAGACCTTCGAGCAAGGTTTGGCGCGCGGGCAGTGCTATCGATTTGGTGCCGACACCATCACCATGGCGCCGCCCTACATCGCCACCGAGGCCGAGGTGGTGAAGATGGTCGATGACCTGCGTGCCGCCATCCGCGCCGCGCGGCCTTGAGGCGAGGCCTGGGGGCGACGCCGCCATGAGCGTGCTGCAACGCTTGCGCCACGCGCCGTCGTACTACGAGGCCACGGTGACCCGCGCGCCGCCACGCCCCGCGCTGAGCGGCCTGCAGCGCACGCAAGTGGGGGTGGTGGGCGGCGGCATCGCGGGCGTGAGCACGGCGTTGGAGCTGGCCGAGCGCGGCTTCAAAGTCACCCTGCTCGAAGCGCAGCGCGTGGGCAGCGTGGCCTCGGGCCGCAATGGCGGGCAAGTGCTGGCCGGGCTGGCGTGCGAGATCTCGACCATCGAGGCGCAACTCGGGCTCGACGCCGCGCGCCGCATCTGGGCGCTCACCACCGATGCCGTGCAACTGGTGCGCCAGCGCCTGCAGCGCTACGCCATCGAGGCCGATGCGCAAGACGGCACCTTGTTCGTCTCGTGCACGCCCAAGGGCGCGCTGGCCTTGCAGGCCGACTGGCGCGACCTCGCCGAGCGCTACGGCTGCACCAGCCTGCAATGGCTGGAGCGCGACGCGCTGCGCCCGCGCATCGGCAGCGAGCGTTACCACGGCGGTTGGCGCGACCCCGATGGCCTGCACCTGCACCCGCTGAAATACGTGCTCGGCCTGGCCGCGGCGGCCGAGCGCCTGGGCGTGACGATTCACGAAGGCTCTCGCGTGCTGCGTATCGACCCCGCGCAAGGCGGGCAGGGCCCGGTGTTGCACACCGATGGCGGCCAGCTGCAGTGCGATCAGGTGGTGCTGGCCGGGGGCGCACCGCTGGGCGAAACCATCGCGCCGTTCAACCGCCTCACCATGCCCTACGACTCGTGGATCATCGCCACCGAGCCGCTGCCCATCGAGCTGGCCGATGCCGTGATTCCCGGTCGCGAGGCTGTGGCCGACGACAGCTACGACATCGACTACTACCGCCTCACACCTGATCGCCGCATGTTGTTCGGCTCGGGCGCCAACTACCTGGCGCGCAACGAAGACGCGGCGCGCGCGTTCTTGCAGCGTCGCATGATGGCGGTGTTCCCGCAACTCGCGGGGGTGCGCGTCGAACACCTGTGGGGCGGCGTCATGGAAGTGCCGCTCAACCGCGCGCCGGTGATGGGGCCGTGGCGGGGCGATGCCGGCACGCGCGTGTGGCAGGCGCAAGGTTTTGGCGGCCACGGCGTGGCGTTCACGGGCATGGCCGGGCGCATCGTGGCCGAGCATCTTGCCGGCGAGCACGAGCGCTTCGAGCTGCTCGCGGGTATCCGGCACCGGGCCTTTCCGTTCGGCCGGGGCCTGCAGGTGCCGATGATGATGGCCGGCATCTATTGGTACCGGCTGCGCGAACACTGGGCGACGCGCTAACCGGCGCGGCATGCAGGCCGCGCCAATAAGGAGGGCGCGTCAGCGGCGCGCCACGGCCGCCAGGCGGGTGGCGTCCGGCGAGGCGAAGTCGAAGACTTCCTGCACGGGCTCCTGCCCGACCGGGGCGTGCAGATACCCGCGCTTCGCGGTGTGATGCTGGTGCGTCCGCACCCCGCCGCGCCGGATGTGGCGCGCCTGGTGCGCTTGCTGCACGACGGTCTGGCTCAGGTCATCGAGCCGGTCGTCTTCGAGCCATTTAGTACCCATGGTGATGCCCCTCGTAGCCGCGGTAGTTGCTCCAGCCAAAATTCAGGCTGACAGGCGGGCGGCCGTAGTAGTAGGGGTAGGGGGCCGGGTAGACCACCGGCGGGGCGGCGTACACGACCTGCGGCTGCGCGTAGACCACGCGCGGCTGCTGGTAGACGGCGACGGGCGCCTCGGGCGGAATCTGCACCGGCACCTGCTGCTGGGCCACGGGCTGGTCGTCTTCCTCGTCGGCGGGGTTGACCTGCACGTTCAGCGCGATGGTCTTGCCCGGCTTGTACTTGGTCTGGGTGGTGTAGCGCTGGCCGGCGTATTCATAGTCGACCTGGTAGCCCACCACCTGGTTCTGCGACACGTAACCCGTGCTGCAACGCTGCACCGGGCGCACGTCGGCGGGGCTGGTCGCCTGCTCGTATTTGTCGCCCATCACGGCGCCGGCCATCACGCCCACGCCGGTGGCCAGCGCGTTGCCAGCGCCCTTGCCCACCGAGTGGCCGACCACGCCGCCGGCCACCGCGCCCAGCACGGCGCCCAGGCCCGAACCGGGCTGGCGCACCACTTCCTGCTGGGTCGAGCAGACCTGCCGGGGCACGCTCACGGCGGCGGTGATGGGGGTGGATTTGATGACGCGGCCGTATTCGGTCGCCATGGCGCTGGCCGCAGCCAGGCCGAGAACGGAGAATGTGAGTCCTTGCAAACAAATGCGTGCCAAGGGGCGGCGCGCATGCGGGGCTCGGACAACAACGGTTTTCATGTGAACACCTCTTTCAGCGATGCCGGCCGCGAGGGAGGTTCGCGCCGCATCTGCCTACCTCAACGCGGCAGGTCGCGATTCGGTTGATCCGGCGCATTCAAGATGTGTGGCGCAGTTGTTTCAAGCGGCATCAATTCCGCGCCGCAGCGTCCGATATTCCGGCATCAGTCCGCAGGCCCAGAGATGTCCCAACCCACCGATTGCCCCATTCCCGATAACGAGCCCCAGCGGCTGGAGGCCGTGCGCGCCTTCGAGATCCTCGACACCGCGCCCGAGCTGGATTTCGACGCCCTGACGCGGGTGGCCGCCTACGCCCTGGGCGCGCCGATCGCGGTGGTGGCCCTGATGGACAGCGACCGCCTGTGGTTCAAGTCGAAGATCGGGCTCGACGTGCCCCAGCTCGATCGCCAGGTGGCGTTCTGCGCCCACGCCATCATGCGGCCGCGCGAGCCGCTGGTGGTGCCCGACCTGCTGGCCGACGTCCGCTTTGCCGCCAACCCGCTGGTGGCGCAGGCGCCGCATCTGCGCTTCTACGCCGGCGCGCCGCTGGTCGATGCGGCTGGCCATGCGCTGGGCACGGTGGCCGTGCTCGACGCCCAGGCGCGCGAGTTCACCGCCGCGCAACGCGACGCCTTGTGCGACTTGTCTACCATGGTCATGACCGCCCTGCACAGCCGGCGCCGCGCCCTCGATCTGGAGCGCCTGGCGCTCACCGATCACCTCACCGGCATCGCCAACCGCTCGCAGTTCGACAAGGTGCTGGCCGCCGAGATGCGCCACGCCATGCGCGCGGGCGAGGTGTTCTCGGTGCTGTGCATGGATCTGGACGGCTTCAAGGACGTGAACGACGGCTTCGGCCACGCCGCCGGCGACGAAGTGCTGTGCGAGGTCGCGCGGCGCATGAGCCAGGCGGTGCGGCTGGGCGACCTGCTGGCGCGGCTGGGCGGCGACGAATTCGCGGTGGTCATGCGCCACGGGGGGCCGGACGACGCCGCCGTGCTGGCGCAGCGCATCGCGCGCGCCGTTCAGGCGCCGATCACGCTGTCCACCGGCGACACCGTGGGCGTGGGCGTGTCGATCGGCATGGCGTCGTACACCGACAGCGTGTCGTCGGTGTCGGCCCTGCTCGGTCAGGCCGACCAGGCGCTCTACCAGGCCAAGCGCCATAATGAGCGGCGCTGGAAGATGTTCGTCGGCGCGCCGCTGCGCTGATTGCATACCGAGCCATCCAGCCGCAGGGCTTGCGCGGCGTCGTTGGCCGCTTCATTGAGGTAGATCAATGTTGCGGCGTGCGCTCAGCCCTAGTTTCACGGCTGCGATCCTGTGATCGCCCCTTCACCCATTGCACCGCCCATGAATCTGACCGATCTCCCCTCCTGGCCGTCGCTCGACGCGAATCTCGTCAAGCCCTTGCTGCAAGGCGCGCTCAAGCCGCTCGAACTCGCCGGCCGCCGCCTGCTGCCCATCGTGCAGGGCGGCATGGGCATTGGCGTCTCGGCGCATCGCCTGGCGGGCACCGTCGCCTCGTTGGGCGGCGTGGGCACGCTGTCGTCGGTCGATCTGCGCCGCCACCACCCCGACCTGATGGCGCGCACCACCGGGCTGGGCATGGATCAGGCCGCCAAGGACGCCATCGACCAGGCCAACCTTGAAGCCATCGACCGCGAAATCGCCGCCGCCCGCGAGCTGTCGGGCGGACGCGGCCTGGTGGCCATCAACATCATGCGCGCCGTCGCGGCCTACGCCTCGCAGGTCAAGCGCTCGCTCGAAGCCGGCATCGACGCCATCGTGGTGGGCGCCGGCCTGCCGCTCGACCTGCCCGATCTGGCGGCCGATCACCCCAAGACGCTGCTGATCCCGATCCTGTCCGACGCGCGCGGCGTTCAACTCGTTTTCAAGAAATGGGAGCGCAAGAAGCGCCTGCCCGACGCCATCGTGATCGAGCACCCGCGTCTGGCCGGCGGCCACCTGGGCGCGGCCCGCGTGGGCGACGTCAACGACCCGCGCTTCGAGTTCGAGCGCGTCATCCCCGACACCGTGGCCTTCCTGCGCACGGCGGGCGTTGAAAAAGAGATCCCGGTCATCGCAGCCGGCGGCATCCGCAACCGCGAAGACATCGCCCGGCTGCAGTCGCTGGGCGCGGCCGGCGCGCAGCTCGGCACGCCGTTTGCCGTCACCGTCGAGAGCGACGCGTCCGACGAGTTCAAGCACATCCTCGCCGACGCCAAGCCCGAAGACGTGGTCGAGTTCGTCAGCGTGGCGGGCTTGCCGGCGCGGGCGGTGGCCACCAAGTGGCTCAAGGCCTACCTCAAGGTCGAGGAGAAACTGCAGGCCGTGGCGCACGCCAAGTCGCACTGCACCAAGGCCTTCGACTGCCTGGCGCAATGCGGGCTGCGCGACGGCACCAAGGGCTGGGGCCAGTTCTGCATCGACAACCAGTTGGCCGCGGCCCTGCGTGGCGACACGCAAAAGGGACTGTTCTTCCGCGGCGCGGGGGCCCTGCCGTTCGGCGACCAGATCCGCACGGTGCGCGAGCTGGTCGAACGACTGCTGACCGGCGTGCCTGGCGAGCAGGTCACGGCCGGGCTGTTTGGGCGCCTCCCGGTCGCCGAGCCCAGCGCGGTCGCCGCCTGATCTGAACGGCCCCCAGGTGGGGCCGTTTTTCTTTCTCCCCCCCCGCTTTTTCGGAATCGGGCGGTTGACCGGGCCGCCGGCGCAAGGGCGCGCGGTTGCGGCCCGGGCGCGGTTGCGGTAAACCCCTAGCCCGGGGAGTGCCAAAACGTAACCGGGCCGCCAGAATTTGCGGCAGACCATCACGGGCAGTTCGTCGCGTCGCGTTCCTCGCGAGTTGCCGCTGGCGCCGTCCACGATCCGGGTGACGGCATGTTCATCGACACACCAGACCACTCAAGAGGCTCCTTCGTGCACACGCCGATCTTTCGTCTGTCTCGATCTGCCCGGGCGTTGTGCGTGCCGCTGTGGCTGGCCGCCACGGGGGCGCCGGTGCTGGCGTGGGCGCAGGCCGCCAACCCCGATGCGCCGGGGGTGATCCCGTCGGCCGAGCAGCTCAAGCGCGCGCAAGAGGCCGCCCGCCCGCCCCTCGGCGACAGCGGCGAAGTGCCGCAGCCCACGCCGCCGCGCGAGCTGGGCAAGCCCGAGAACGACATCCGCCTCGACGTGAGCGGCTACCAGATCGACGGCCTGGCCGACGTGCCCGCCGCCACGCTGCAGGGGCTCACCGCGCCCTTCGTCGGCTCGCAGCGCAGCTACGAAGACATGGTCAACGCGGCGGCGGCGGTCACGCGCTTCATGCAGCGCGAGCTGGGCTACTACCTCGGCTACGCCTACCTGCCCGAGCAGGATCCGCAAGGCGGCGTGGTGCACATCGCGGTCATGGAGGGTCGGCTCGACCAGGTCATCCTCAACTGGCCCGACAACATGCTCGTGCAGCGCGAGGTGGTCGAGCGCCATCTGGCGCGCCTGACGCCCGGCGAGATCCTGCGCGTGCGCGACGTCGAGCGCGTGGTCTTTCTCGTCAACGACCTGCAGGGCATCCGCGCCCGCTTCGAGGTCAAGGCCGGGCGCACGCCGGGCACCGCCTCGCTGGTGGTCACGCCCAGCGCCGAGACCGCCTTTTCGGGCAAGGTCGAGGTCGATACCTTCGGCTCGCGCTACTCGGGCACGAGTCGCTACAACCTGGTGGGCACGGCGGCCAGCCCGCTGGGGCGGGGCGACGCGCTGGTGCTCAACCTGATGAGCAGTTTCACGGGCGGCATGGGCTTCGGGCTGGTGAGCTACGCCTTGCCGCTGGGCGCCGACGGCCTCAAGGTGGGGACCTCGCTGTCCAAGGTGAACTACAAGCTCAGCAAGGACGACTTCCCGGTCGGCCTGAACGGCGAGGCCACCGCCGTCAACGTCTTCGGCCTGTACCCGGTGGTGCGCTCGCGCAACCTCAACGTCTTCACGCTGGGCAGCATCGAGCGCAAGGATTTCGCCGACCGCCGCGAGATCGGGCTCGACACCTTCAAGCGCACGCTCGACGCCCAGCTCGGCGTGGTGGGCGACTTCCGCGACAACCTGCTCTCCGGCGGCGTCAGCACCTACGAGCTCAACTGGTTGCGGGGTCGCCTGAGCGATCAGGGCTCGCAGGTCAACCTGCCCACCGACACGCCCACGCACTACACCAAGCTCAACCTCGGCTACTCGCGACTGCAGAACCTCGTGAGCAACCGCCTGCTGCTGTACGTGCGCGGCAAGGGGCAGCTCACCTCGCAGAACCTCGACACCACCGAGCGCTTCAGCCTGGGTGGCCCGAGCGGCGTGCGCGCGTTCGCGGCGGGCGAGGGCACCGGCGACGAGGGCGGGTTGTTTTCAGCCGAGCTGCGCTTTCTGCCGCTCGAGAGCTGGTTCGGTCGCGTCGCGCACGAAATGGTGCTGAGCGCTTTCTACGACTGGGGTCGCGTCACCTACCGCCACGACGCGGCCGCGGCGGCGCTCACCACGCTGCCCGGCACGCCCGCCAGCGCGGTGCTCAGCGGCTGGGGCATCGGCGCGGTGTGGGACCGCCCGCAGTCCTTCGGGCTGCGGCTCAACCTGGCCTGGCCGATCAACGGCGATGCCGTCACCGACCCCGTCAAGCGCATCCCGCGCGCTTACGCCCAGCTCAGCAAATATTTCTGAGCGCGCCACCGATCAACGTGTCCCGAGGTAGTCCCATGCAACGCCACGTCACCCCGATCCGCTCCCGCCGCCGCGCTCGCGCCGCCCGTCGTGTGTCCGCCGGGTTCGCGCTGGCGCCGCTGGCCCTGGCCGCGCTGGTGCTCGCGCAAGGCGCGCAGGCGCTGCCCACCGGCGTGCAGACCGTGGTGGGCACGGCGCAGGTGACCCAGCCCGATGCCAACACCATGGTCGTGACCACCGGGCAGCAGCAGACCATCGTCAACGCGCAGACCTTCGGCATCGGCGCGCAAGAGCGGCTCACCGTCAACCAGCCCGGTAGCACTTCCACCACGATGTTCGCGGTGCAGGGCTACGACCCCAGCTACATCCTTGGCCAGTTGCAGTCCAACGGGCGCGTCTTCTTGCAGAACCCCAACGGCATCGTGTTCGGCGCCAACGCGCGGGTCGATGTGGGCGGTCTGGTCGCCACCACGCTGCACCTGAGCGACGCCGACTTTCTGGCCGGCCGCTACCTGCTCACCGACACCGGCAACGGTCGGGGCGACCTGGCCGGGCGCGTCATCAACCAGGGCAGCATCAACGCCACGGGTGGCGCGGTGGTGCTGGCCGGCGCCGACGTGCTCAACAGCGGCACGATCCAGGCCGATGGGGGTCGCGTGGGCCTGATCGCGGCGCGCAAGGTGCTGGTCGATGTCGAAGGCGACGGCCTGCTGTTCTTCGAGGTCGATGGTCGCGAGGCGGGCGCGCGCCTGCGGCAGCTCGGGCGCATCCAGGCTGATGGCGGCTCGGTCGAGTTGATGGCCGCGTCGCGCGGGCAGTTCGCCGACACCGTGCTCAACATGAGCGGCGTGGTGCAGGCGCGCACGCTGGGCCTGAAAGAAGGCCGCGTCGTGATCGACGGTGGCACGAGCGGCGTGACGCTGGTCAGCGGCAGCGTCGATGCCTCGGGTCGCGGCGCTGGTGAAACGGGCGGCACGGTGACGGTGCTGGGCGACAAGGTCGGGCTCGTGGGCGCCGCGCGCATCGATGCCTCGGGCGACGCCGGCGGCGGCACCGTGCTGGTGGGCGGCGACGCGCACGGCGCGGGCGAACGCCGCGCCAGCAGCACCTACGTGGGCGCGGGCGTGAGCATCGACGCCAGCGCCACGACGCGCGGCAACGGCGGCAAGGTGGTCGTGTGGGCCGATGGCGCCACGCGCTTTCTGGGCCGGATCAACGCGCGCGGCGGCCTGCTGGGCGGCAACGGCGGCTTTGCCGAAGTCT
>NZ_JAYSBZ010000099.1:0-8521 GCF_041915145.1 Aquabacterium sp.
AAGCCATCGGCGGCGCGCAGGCCGTCGAAGACGCGTTCGACGCCGTGGCCGTAGCCGTTGGCTTTCACGACGGCCCAGACTTGCGCGTCGGGGGCGGCCTGGCGCACGCGGCGCAGGTTGTGTTGCAGGGCAGAGGTGTGGATCAGGGCTTCGATCGGGCGCGGCATCTTGCAATTGTGCCGCGCGAGCCGTGCCCTGATGTCAGCTCGGCCTTGCCCGGTGCCGTGCTATAACCGCCGCCACTCGCATCCGGACTTGCCACGTTGCCCACAGCCATATCCCCAGTTGTTGCGAATGGGGCCGCGCTTGCCAGCTTGCCTGGAGCGCCAGCTGCCGGGGGTTGTATTGAATAGCGAATGAAAAAAGGTTTCAGCACCATCATGTCGGCGCAGTTTTGCAGCTCGCTGGCCGACAACGCGCTGTTCGTGGCGGCCGTCGAATTGCTCCGGGCGTCCGGCACGGGTGAGTGGCAACGGGCCGCGCTGGTGCCGATGTTCGCGCTGTTCTACGTGGTGCTCGCTCCCTTCGTGGGGGCGGTGGCCGATGCCTACCCCAAGGGCAAGGTGATGTTCGTGTCGAACACCATCAAGATCGTGGGCTGCCTGATGATGTTGTTCGGCGCCCACCCCTTGATCGCCTACGCCGTGGTCGGCCTGGGCGCAGCGGCCTACTCGCCTGCCAAGTACGGCATCCTGACCGAGCTGCTGCCGCCTTCGCAGCTGGTCAAGGCCAATGGCTGGATCGAGGGACTGACGATCACGTCGATCATCCTGGGCGTGTTGCTCGGCGGGCAACTGATGGGCCCGCGGATCGCGCCGGAGCTGCTGCGCTTCGATATGCCGTTCATCGATACCGGCATCGACACCCCGCCCGAGGCGGCTATCGCCACCTTGATCGTGCTCTACGTGATGGCGGCGCTGTTCAATCTGCGCATTCCGCTCACGGGTGCCGTGCCTCAACCGTTGCCGAGCAACCCGCTGGTGCTGCTGCGCGACTTCGCGTCCTGCAACATGCGGTTGTGGACCGACCGCCTGGGCCAGATTTCGCTCGCCACCACCACGCTGTTCTGGGGCGTGTCGGGCAACTTGCGCTACATCGTGCTGTCGTGGGCGGGAGTGGCGCTGGGTTACGGCACGGCGCAGGCTTCGTCTCTGGTGGGCGTGGTGGCGGTGGGCACGGCGGTGGGCGCGGTGCTGGCCTCGATGCGAATGCAATTGCATCAGGCCACCAGGGTCATCCCGTTGGGCATCGCCATGGGCGTGTTCGTGATGGCGATGAACGTGATCCACAACGTGGCCGTGGCGGCGCCGTTCCTCATCCTGCTGGGTGGGCTCGGCGGCTTTCTCGTGGTGCCGATGAACGCGCTGCTGCAGCACCGGGGTCACACGCTGATGGGCGCCGGGCGCTCGATCGCCGTGCAGAACTTCAACGAGCAGGCCAGCATCCTGGCTCTGGGGGCGTTCTACAGCGCCCTGACCAAGTGGATCGGCCTGTCGGCCTACGGCGCCATCACGCTGTTCGGCGTGGGCGTGGCCTCGCTGATGTGGGCCATCGGTCGCTGGCATGCTGCCAACGAGCGCAATCACCCCGAAGAAGTCCACAGCCAGTTCGCGCATTCGCAGCACGACTGAGCCCCTTGCGTCGCGGACACCGCCGGCGCTTGCGTTTCCTCACATTTGCAACGCCTGAAGCGTTAACCAGCTCACGGTTTGCCGCGTTGTAGGGGCAGGGCGATACGGCGATGCATCACTCGCATCGCGGCCCTGTTGCCACAGGAGTGCAAGACCATGCAAGGTTCGACGAAGCAGATCATTGGGGGCGTGTCGCTGGCGCTGGCCGGCCTGTTGGCGGGCGGTGGCGCGCAGGCACGTGGCGTGTATTGGTCGGTGGATGTCGATGCGCCCGTGGTGGTGGGCGGCAATGTCCACACCGAATTCTCGAATGCGCCGCGTGTGCGCTACGTGCAGCCGCAGCCAGTGATCGTGGCGCCCGCGCCGGTGGTGATCGAGCAACCCGCGCCGGTCTACGTGGAGCGCCGCTGGTGTCCGCCTCGGCCGGTGTATGTGCCGGCGCAGCCGGTGGTGTACGACGAGGGGCGTTGGTACCACCGCCATGGTTGGGGGCGTGACGACGACCGCGGCTGGGGGCGCGGCGAGTGGGGCCACCGTGAGTGGGAGCGGCGCGAGCACTGGGAGCACGAACGCCGCGAGCATCGCGGACACGATCGCGATTGATATCTGACGGATTGATTCGCTGTATCAGCAGCATGAAAAAAGCGGCCTGCGGGCCGCTTTGTCATGAGTGCCGCAGAAACAGGCGGCACGGGGTTGGAGGCATCAGGCGAAGCTGGCCAGCGTCTTGCGCATCTTCTTCATCGCCGCGACTTCGATCTGGCGCACCCGTTCGGCGCTCACGCCATATTCGGCGGCCAGCTCATGCAGCGTCATGCCGCCGGTGCCGTCGTCGCGCACCTGGAGCCAGCGTTCTTCGACGATGCGCCGGCTGCGCGGGTCAAGTTCGGCCAGCGCGTCGCGGATGCCATCGCTCGACAGCCGGTCGCGACGGTGGGCTTCCAGCAGGCGAGTCGGTTCGTACGATTCGTCTGCCAGGTAGGCGATGGGCGCCATGGCTTCGTCGCCTTCGGCGTTGCCGGGCTCCAGCGCCACGTCGCCGCCCGAGAGGCGGGTTTCCATTTCGAGCACGTCTTCGGGGCGCACTTGCAATTGCTGCGCAACGGCCTCGACTTCGGCGCCGCTGAGCGTGTTGCGAAACACTTGATCGTCGGTCGCGTCGCTCTTCAGGTTGTTCTTGATCGAGCGCAGGTTGAAGAACAGCTTGCGCTGTGCCTTCGTGGTCGCAACCTTCACCATGCGCCAATTGCGCAGCACGTATTCGTGGATCTCGGCCTTGATCCAGTGCATGGCGTAGCTCACCAGCCGCACGCCTTGATCGGGGTCGAAGCGCTTCACGGCCTTCATCAGGCCCACGTTGCCTTCTTGAATCAAGTCGCCTTGCGGCAGGCCGTAGCCGATGTACTGGCGCGAGATCGACACCACCAGACGCAGGTGGGACAGCACCAGCCGACCGGCGGCTTCCACGTCCTGCTGGTCGCGCAGGCGGCTTGCCAGCTCGGTTTCTTCTTGCGGCGTGAGCATGGGCAACTGGTTGACGGCACGGATGTACGCGTCAAGGTTGCCCAGCGAGGGCACCATGGCCCAGGGGTCGCGAATGGCCAAAGCAGTGGTGTTCATGTTGTTCATAGACAGCCGATTGCTCCTTTTGTTCCATCAATATTAGCACTCGACGGGTTTGAGTGCTAAATGCTGAGAAAGTGCCATCCGAAGCCGATTACGGGGGTGGGTTGAGCCAGTAAAAACACTCCCCCGGGATAGGTGTTTGCGGGGGGCGGGGCCCGATATATCTCGTGTGAGAATCGCCGCCGCATCCCGCAGGAGCGGGACTTTTCCACAACTGAGGAAGGCAACGATGAAAAAGATCCTGCTGGGTGTGGCTGCTGCCGCACTGTGTGTGGCGGCTGGCGCAGAAGAACACGGCGGTCTGCTGGACATGCTGCACGGCACCTACAACGGTGGCGCTCTGGGGCACACCACGATTTCCGATTACTGTCAGGCGGGCGCTTACACCTGCAACGACCAACGGGATGTGTCGTTCAAGGTCTTTGGCGGCTTGCGTCTGACCGACTACCTGGGTGCCGAGGTTGGCTACATCAGCTTCGGTCGCATTCGCGCGCTGTCCCAGCCCAACGGCGCTTCGGGTGGAATCGACGAGCGCACCACGCGCACCAACGGGTTCATGGCCGACGCGGCGCCTGTCTATCGCGTTGACCAGAATATTTCGCTCGTTGGCCGTGTCGGTCTGGCGCGCCTTCACATTGAAGGGTCGGACAACGGGGCGAACTTCTCGGCATCGAAAACGGCACCCCACCTCGGGGCGGCGTTCAACTACAAGTTCCGCGATTTCGTCCCCAACATGCTGCTGCCCGCGCTCAACGGCGTGAACGTCGAGATCGGCTGGGACACGATGAAGGCCAAGTACCTCGGCTCGGACCATTGGTACAACATGGTCTCGATGGGTTTCGGGGCGGAGTTCTGATCGACGGCTGTCGATTTCAGCAGTCTCGAACGCAAGGAGCCGGCATTGCCGGCTCTTTTCTTTGGGCGACGCGTTTTAGTGCGATTGCAGCCTGAACTGCCCAACCACGTCGGTCAGGCGATTCGCCTGGTCTTTCAGGCTCTCGGCGGCTGCGGCCGATTCTTCGACCAAGGCGGCGTTTTGCTGCGTGAGTTGATCGAGCTGCGAAACCGCCGTGTTCACCTGTCCGATGCCGTTCGATTGGTCGGATGTGGCCGCCGTGATCTCGCCGATGATGTCGGACACGCGCTGCACGCTGGAGACGATCTCCTGCATCGTCGAGCCGGCATCCTGCACGAGCTTCGAGCCGCTTTCGATGCGCTCGGTCGAGGCGGTGATCAGGCTCTTGATTTCCTTGGCGGCGTTGGCGCTGCGCTGCGCCAGGTTGCGCACCTCGCCGGCTACCACCGCGAAGCCGCGCCCTTGTTCGCCAGCCCGGGCGGCCTCGACAGCCGCGTTGAGCGCCAGGATGTTGGTCTGGAAGGCGATGCCGTCGATCACGCCGATGATCTCGTTGATCTTGCGCGAGGCGGTGTTGATGTCGTCCATGTTGGCAACCACCTGCGCGACCACGTTGCCGCCGCGCGAGGCGGCTTCGGCGGCCGACGAGGCCAGCTGGTTGGCGGTGCGCGCCGAATCGGCCGTGTGACGCACGGTGCCGGTGAGCTGGGTCATCGACGAGGCGGTTTGCTGCAGGCTGCTGGCGGTGTGCTCGGTGCGCGACGACAAGTCCTGGTTGCCCGCGGCGATCTCGGACGACGCCAGGCCGATCGATTGCGCCGCCTGGCGCACGGTGTGGATCGAGCCCGACAGCTGCGTCACCATGTTGGACAACGACTGCAGCAGCGCGCCGACTTCGTCTTCGCCGCGCGCCTGCACTTGAATCGCCAGATCGCCTTGCGCGACCTGGGCGGCGGCGTCCGCGGCTTGGCTGATATCGGCCACGATCTTGCGCTGGGTGAACCACGCGAACGCCAGCATGCCGGCGGCGGCGGTCAGCCCGAGCACGCCCATGCCGATGGACGCGCGCGAAAACAGGGTTTCAAGCGAGTGGGCCTGCTCGGCATGGCGCTGGTTGACCGAGTCGACAATGCTCTTGAGGTCTTTGGTCAGCGCGACGAAATCCGCGTCGGCGGTTTGCAGCGCGGCGATGCCGGTGTTGGGATCGACCGTGGACAAATCGATGGCGGCGTCGGCCGATTTTTCATAGTGGGCCAGCAACTCGGCGAAGTGCCGGGCCACCTCGGCGGTGGCGGACTGATCGGCGAGCAGTGGCTTGACCGCTGCGGCGATCTCGGCCAAGTCCTTCTTCAGCCGCTGGCGCGTGGCATCGACCTCCGCCCCCGACAGCGAGCCGATGAGCGCAACGGTGCGGTAGAGCTGCGTGCGGTGCTCGGAGAGGTCGGAGCGGATGGCGCCGGCGGCGGTATAGGCGTCGACGGTGCTCTGGCGCTCGCTGGCATTGCTCGATTGATAGGCCTGCGAGCCTGCGACGGACAGCACCAGGGACAGGATCAACGCGCCGCTGGTGAGCAGCGGGGCGATCATCAATTTGGCGTGAAGCTTCATCACCGCCTCCAGACGTCAAGGGTCGGGCTGCCGCGGCAGCCGGGTGATGGTTACTTGTAGATGCCGCCGCACACCACGGAGTCGTCGAGCTTCTCGCAATACATGCTCTTGGGCTCGATCTTCTTGGTGGTGGGGTTGGTGAACTTGTAGTCCTGCCAGAAGCTGGCCTGCTTCTTGGCCATCTCGACGCGCTCTTGCACGAAAGGCTTGCCGTCCACGTCCTTGAGCTCGATCAGGTTGCGGCCCACCATTTTTTCGTTGGCGCCGTGGGCGCGTACCGTGCCATCCAGGGCGTAGACGACCAGATAGAGATCGCGGTCGACGAACGCGCCTTGCTTGTTGGTGATTTCGGCGTAGGCCTTGTCCTTGCCGTTGGCCTTTATGAAGGCCACGCCCTTCTTGACCATCGAGACGGCTTCGTCCTTGGTGGCGTGCTCGCCCGCCCAGGCACTGAAGGTGACGATGCCCGCGGCGGCGATCAGGCCGCAGACGAGTTGCTTGGTGAGTTCGCGGGTGCGAGAGAGATGGACGTTCATGGAGTCTCCAACAGAGGTGGAATCACGGCCTGATCACAGCAACGAGGCGCGGGCCGTGCGCGTCACTCAAATTCGTTCGACGGGTCAGTCGCACAGCCCCATGTCCGGCGACATCAGCATGCCTTCAATGTCGAGCAGGATCACCATGCGCTCGCCCACGTGGGCCAGCCCGCGGATGTAGGTTGCGTCGATGGCGGACTGCATGTCGGGCGCCGCGCGCACGGCCTCGGCCGGGATCTCGACCACGTCGCTCACCGAATCGACCACCGTGCCGATGGTGCGCTGCCCGATGTGCAGCACGATGGTGACGGTGAAGGCGCTGTATTCGGCCTCGCCGTTGGCGTTGAGGCAGCCGAAGCGCACGCGCAGGTCGACGATCGGCACGATGGTGCCGCGCAGGTTGACCACGCCTTTCAGGAAGCCCGGGGCGTTGGCGATGCGGGTCGGGTTTTCATAGCCGCGGATCTCCTGCACCTTGAGGATGTCGATGCCGTATTCCTCGCTGCCGAGGCGGAAGGTCAGGTATTCGCGGGCCAGCGTGTCGGTCGCGGCGTCGAGTTTTTCCATCATGCCCATCGTGGTCTCCAGATTCGAGCGCGGTGTTCTTGCGGCAGGTCAGTGGCGCGAGCGGCGCACCAGGCTGCCGACGTCCAGGATCAGGGCGACGCGGCCGTCGCCCATGATGGTGGCGCCCGATACGTCGGGCACCTTGCGGTAGTTGGCTTCGAGGTTCTTCACCACCACTTGTTGCTGGCCGAGCAGTTCGTCGACCAGCAGCGCGACGCGGCCGCTCTCGGCCTCGACGACCACCATGATCGAGCTGGTGTGATCCCAGTCGAAGCGGGGCACCGAGAAGATCTTTTCGAGCTCGACGACGGGCATGTAGCTCTCGCGCACCTCGACGACGCGGCCCGATCCGCCCACCGTCTTGACCATCTCTTCGGTGACCTGGAAGCTCTCGACCACCGACGACAGCGGCAGGATGTAGACCTCTTCGCCCACGCCCACGCTCATGCCGTCCATGATGGCCAGCGTCAGCGGCAGCCGCACGGCCACGCGCATGCCATAGCCCTCGGCGGAGTCGATCTCGACCGTGCCGCCCAGGCTGGTGATGTTCTTCTTGACCACGTCCATGCCCACGCCGCGGCCGGACACGTCGGTCACCTGCTCGGCGGTCGAGAAGCCGGGCTCGAAGATCAGGCCCCAGACTTCGGCGTCGCTCATGCCTTCGTGGGCATTGAGGCCGCGCTCCATCGCCTTCTTGAGCAGCTTCTCGCGCGACAGGCCCTTGCCGTCGTCGCGCACCTCGATCACGATCGAGCCACCCTGGTGCGAGGCGCTCAGCGTGATCGTGCCGGTCTCGGGCTTGCCGGCGGCCAGGCGGTCGGCGGGCATCTCGATGCCGTGGTCGCACGAGTTGCGCACCAGGTGGGTCAGCGGGTCGGTGATCTTCTCGACCAGGCCCTTGTCCAGCTCGGTGGCTTCACCCTGCGTGACCAGCTCGACCTTCTTGCCCAGCTTCGAGGCCAGGTCGCGCAGCATGCGCGGGAAGCGGTTGAACACGGTGGACATCGGGATCATGCGGATGCCCATCACGGCCTCCTGCAGATCGCGGGTGTTGCGGTCGAGGTCGGTCAGGCCGGCCATCAGTTGTTGATACAGCACCGGGTCGAGGTTGCGGCTGTTCTGCGCCAGCATGGCCTGCGTGATCACCAGCTCGCCGACCAGGTTGATGAGCTGGTCGACCTTCTCGACCGAGACGCGGATCGTGCTCGATTCGAGCGAGGCGGTGGTGCCGCTCTTCTCGGCCTTCGGTGCGGCAGCGGGCTTCACGGCGGCGGCGACCGGAGTCAGCGCAGGAGCGGGGGCCGGCTTGCTGGCGGACGGCGCGCTGTTGGGCGCGCCCGGCGCATCGTCGAAGAAGCCGAAACCCGGATCCTTGGCCGGCGCGGCAGCGGCCGGTGCCGGAGCACCGGGGGCGTCGTCGAAGAAGCCGAAGCCGGCGTCTTTTTCAGGCGCGGCCGGCGCGGCAGCTGGCGCGCTGGCCAGCGGGGCGAAGCGCACGTGCTCGCGGGCCACGTGGAAGGTGAACAGGTCGATCAGCTCGGACTCGGCGCTGCGCGTGACCACCTTGAAGCGACGCAGGCCGTCTTGCGCCTGACCGCCGTCGAGCGGCTCGATGGTGCCGAGGTCGGCGATTTCCTTGAACAGGTCGACGATGTTGTCGGCGTCTTTCGGGTCGGGCAGCGGGCCGACGATCAATT
>NZ_JAYSBZ010000100.1:0-8301 GCF_041915145.1 Aquabacterium sp.
CGATCGAGCAACTCGTGGCGCAGGCACAGGCGTCGGGGGGCCCCATCGACGCCGTCGCGCACGACCTGCACCCCGACTTCCACAGCACCCGCGTGGCGCTGGCCTGGGCGCAGCGCCTGGGCGTGCCCGCCGTGGCCGTGCAGCACCACCATGCCCACCTCGCGGCGGTGCAGGCGGAGCACGGCGTGGTCGAACCCGTGGTGGGCCTGGCGCTCGACGGCGTGGGCCTGGGCACCGACGGCACGGCCTGGGGCGGCGAGCTGCTGTGGGTGGCGGGCACCCGCTCATCGACCGAGCGCTGGCGCCGCCTGGGCCATCTGCACCCGCTCGGGCTGCCGGGCGGCGACGTGGCCGCGCGCGAGCCCTGGCGCATGACGGCGGCGGCCCTGCACGCGCTGGGCCGGGGCGGCGAGATCGAAGCGCGCTTTGCGTCGCTGGTGGGCGAGCAGGCCGCGCGCATCGTGCAGACCTTGCTGACGCGGGGCACGTCGTGCCCGGTCACCACCAGCGCCGGGCGCTGGTTCGACGCGGCGGCGGGCGCGCTGGGCCTGGGGCAGCGACAAGCCTTTGAAGCGCAGGCGGCGATGGCGCTGGAGCAGGCCGCGACGGCCTGGCTGGCTGACCACGAGTGGCGCGCCGATGAGCTCGTGGCCGCCGCCGTGCCCATCGACGCAGATGGCGGGCTCGACCTGCGCCCGCTGCTGGCCCGCCTGCTGGCGCTGGCCGAGTCCGGCGCCCCCGACGCGCTGGGCCACGGCGCGGCGCTGTTTCATGTGGCGCTGGCCGACGGCCTGGCGCGCTGGGTGGTGCAGGCCGCGCAGCAACACGGCGTGCACACGGTGGTGCTGGGCGGCGGCTGCTTCTTCAACCGCGTGCTGCTGCAGCGCCTGCGGCACGACCTGCAAACCCACGCGCCGCACGCGTCTCACGAAACCGGCCTGCGCTGCCTGGTGCCGCAAGACGTGAGCTGCGGCGACGCCGGCCTGGCCCTGGGCCAAGCCTGGGCTGCCGCCACGGAGCTGCGCGCATGTGCCTAGCCCTGCCCGCTCGCGTGGTGACCAAAGGCGTGAACGGCGTGGCCGACGACGCCGTGATCGACGTGGGCGGCGTGCGCAAGACCGTGTCGCTCGCCATGGTGCCCGAGGCCGAGGTGGGCGACTACGTGATCGTGCACGTGGGCTACGCCATCGGCCGGCTCGACCCCGACGAAGCCGCGCAGACGCTGGCGCTGTTCGGCGCGCTGGAGCGGCACCACGCCGAGCAGGATGCCGAGCAGGACGCCGCCACCCTCGCCGAGCCCGACACGCCCGAGTCGGCCCCATGAGCGCATTGAAATACATCGACGAATTCCGCGACCCCGCCGTCGCGCAGCGGCTGGCCGATCGCCTGCGCGCCGAGGCCACGCGGCCCGAGGGCTACCGCTTCATGGAGTTCTGCGGCGGCCACACCCACGCGCTGGCGCGCTACGGCCTGGCCGCGCTGCTGCCGCCGAGCATCCGCATGATCCACGGCCCGGGCTGCCCGGTGTGCGTGCTGCCCATCGGGCGCATCGACCTGGCCATCGGCCTGGCCCTGCAACAGCGCGCCATCGTCTGCACCTATGGCGACACGCTGCGCGTGCCGGCCTCGGGCGGCCTGAGCCTGCTGGGCGCCAAGGCGCGCGGCGGCGACGTACGCATGGTCTATTCGGCGGCCGATGCCTTGCAGCTCGCGCGCCAGCACCCCGACCGCGAGGTGGTGTTCTTCGCCATCGGCTTCGAGACCACCACGCCGCCCACCGCGCTGGTGGTGCAGCAGGCGGCGCGCGAGGGCCTGGCCAACTTCAGCGTGCTGTGCTGCCACGTGCTCACGCCGCCCGCGTGCGAGCACATCGTCAGCGGGCCGCCGCTCTCGACCACGCCCGACCACGCGGCGGTGCGGCTCGACGGCGTGGTCGGCCCGGCGCACGTGAGCGTCGTCATCGGCTCGGCGGCTTACGAGCCGTTTGCGCACGCCCACCACCTGCCCGTGGTGATCGCCGGCTTCGAGCCGCTCGACGTGATGCAGGCCGTGCTGATGCTGGTGCGGCAGGTCAACGCCGGGCGCGCCGCGGTCGAAAACGAATTCACCCGCGCCGTCACGCCCCAGGGCAACCGCGCCGCGCAGGCCTTGGTGGACGAGGTCTTCGAGGTGCGCGAGACCTTCGAGTGGCGCGGCCTGGGCGAGGTGCCGCGCAGCGCGCTGCGCCTGCGCGAACGCTACGCCGCCTTCGATGCCGAGCGCCGCTTCAAGCTGCACTACCAAGCCGTGCCCGACCACAAGGCCTGCGAATGCGGCGCCATCTTGCGCGGCGTGAAGCAGCCGCAAGAGTGCAAGCTCTTCGCCACCGTCTGCACGCCCGAGCATCCGCTGGGCGCCTGCATGGTGTCGTCCGAGGGGGCGTGCGCGGCGCACTATGCCTACGGGCGGGCGGTGGTCGCGCCGCCCGCGCCGACCGTGTCGCCCCAACCGAGTCCTGCCTCATGACCCGCACCCCCTACCTGCGCCCGCTCGATTTCAAAACCGGCCGCATCGAACTCAGCCACGGTGCGGGCGGCCGCGCCTCGGCGCAGCTGGTGGACGAGCTCTTCGTGCCCGCCTTCGACAACGAATGGCTGCGCCAGGGCAACGACCAGGCCGTCTGCCCGCCGCCACCCGAGCTGCTGCAGGGCGGGCGCCTGGTGATGAGCACCGACGCGCACGTCGTCTCGCCGATCTTCTTTCCGGGCGGCGACCTGGGCAGCCTCGCGGTGCACGGCACCATCAACGACGTGGCCATGGCCGGCGCGCGGCCGCTGTATCTGGCGGCGAGCTTCATCATCGAAGCGGGCTACCCGCTGGGCGAGCTGAAGCGCCTGGTCGAGTCGATGGCGCAGGCCAGCCGCACGGCCGGCGTGCCGGTGGTGACGGGCGACACCAAGGTGGTCGAGCCCGGCAAGGGCGACGGCGTGTTCATCACCACCACCGGCGTGGGCGTGGTGCCGGCCGGGCTGCGGCTCGACGGCGCCCAGGCGCAGCCGGGCGACGCAGTGCTGCTCTCGGGCTCGATCGGCGAGCACGGCGTGGCGGTGCTGTCGAAGCGCGAGTCGCTGGCCTTCGATACCGCCATCGAGTCGGACAGCGCCGCGCTGCACGGCCTGGTGCAAGCCATGCTGCAAGGGTTGGGAGACGCGGCCGGTGCCCGCCTGCGCCTGCTGCGCGACCCCACCCGGGGCGGCCTGGCGACCACGCTCAACGAGGTGGCGCGGCAATCGCGCTGCGGCATCGAGCTCGACGAGGCGGCCATTCCGGTGCTGCCGCAGGTGGCGGCGGCCTGCGAGCTGCTGGGGCTGGATCCGCTCTACGTGGCCAACGAGGGCAAGCTGGTGGCGGTGTGCGCGCCCGAGGCCGCCGAGCCGCTGCTGGCCGCGATGCGCGCCCACCCGCTGGGCCAGCGCGCCGCACGCATCGGCACGGTGCTGGCCACACCCGCCGATCAGGTGCAGATGCGTACCCGCCTGGGCGGCCGCCGCATGGTGGACTGGCTCACCGGCGAGCAGCTGCCGCGCATCTGCTGAGGCTGCGTCGCGCCCGGTAATGAGCGCCTCGCTCCCGGCTCAACGCAACGCGTAGCCCGCGATCGGCTTGCCGCCCTCGAACGCCGCGCGCAGCGCCGACACACCCAGGCCCAGCTTGAGCTGGTAGTGCGGCTTGTCGACGATGCTCACCCAGTTGCCGCCCCACTCCAGCCCGTCCGCCAAGCCGGCCTGCGCCACTTGCGCGTACTCGGGGCCGTCGCCGATGTAGCCGCCGCCGGCGGTGAACACGCCCACGTCCCACGCAATGCCGAAGTTGTGGTTGCTGAAGCCGCCGCGCGCGTTGGTCACCACCGGGCCGGGGTTGCCGAAGCGGCCTTGCTTGAACAGCTCGTTCTGCTCGCCGTAGGTGCGCGTGCCCGACAGGATGCGTACCGTGAGGCCGCTGCCCTGCACGCGCTGCAAGAACTGCCGCGCCGCCTGCTGGGCGCGCAGCGAGAGCGTGGCGATGCAGCGCTCGGAGCGCGGGTCGAAGCTGCCGAGCGCGGCTTGCAGCGCTGCGGCTTGCGCTTCGTGCGCCTGCACGGCGGCCTCGGTGTGCGGGCCCCACAGGCCGTCCAGGTCGTCGAGATACAGCCCCTCGGCGCGCAGCAGGCGCTGCAGGAAGAGCACGTCGTTCGGGAACAGGGGGGAACTCATGGCGAAGACTCGTCGAGTGGAAGGTTCAGCCCATTTTGAGCCCCGCTCCACGAGCGTCCATCCCTAAGCCGCGCGATGGAACGCAATAGCAATCGCCAATCTTCAGCATTTGATCAATCAATCCAAACAATATGCCCAGACGCCTAAGATGACTTCCGTTGTCCCCGCAATCACTGCGTTATTTAACGAGAGGAAGCCATCATGTCGCTGATCAACACCCCCGTTCAACCGTTCAAGACCCAAGCCTTCGTCAACCGTGGCGGCAAGGGCGAGTTCATCGAAGTGACCGAGCAGACCCTGAAGGGCAAGTGGTCCGTGCTGATCTTCATGCCGGCCGCCTTCACCTTCAACTGCCCGACCGAAATCGAAGACGCCGCCGAGCACTACGCCGAGTTCCAGAAAGCCGGCGCCGAGGTCTACATCGTCACCACCGACACGCACTTCTCGCACAAGGTGTGGCACGAAACCTCGCCGGCCGTCGGCAAGGCCAAGTTCCCGCTGGTGGGCGACCCCACCCACGCGCTGACCAACGCTTTCGGCGTGCACATCCCCGAAGAAGGCCTGGCGCTGCGCGGCACCTTCATCATCAACCCGGACCTGGTGATCAAGACCGTTGAAATCCACTCCAACGAAATCGCCCGCGACGTGAAGGAAACCGTGCGCAAGCTCAAGGCTGCCCAGTACACCGCCTCGCACCCGGGCGAAGTCTGCCCCGCCAAGTGGAACGAAGGCGCCAAGACCCTGGCCCCGTCGCTCGATCTGGTCGGCAAGATCTGATCGGGCCTCGCGCTCAGGCCGGAGCCCCGCACTGGGGCTCCGGCCGGTTCTCAAAGTCGCTTGAATGGAAGGAAGCACATCATGTTGGACGACACCCTCAAGGCACAACTCGGCGCATATCTGGAGCGCGTGCAGCAACCCTTCGAGATCGTCGCCTCGCTGAGCGACTCTGAGAACTCCCGCGAGATGCTCGAGCTGCTGCAGACCATCCAGGGTCTGCGCGCCGACAAGATCACCCTCAAGACCGATGGCAACGACGCACGCAAGCCGTCGTTCAGCCTCAAGCGCACCGGCGCCGATACCTCGTTGCCGACATCGTTGAGATTCGCCGGCCTGCCGCTCGGCCACGAATTCACCTCGCTCGTGCTGGCCCTGCTCTGGACCGGCGGCCACCCGCCCAAGGTCGAGCCCGAGGTGATCGAGCAGATCCAGGCCCTCGATGGCGACTTCAACTTCGAGGTCTACATGAGCCTGAGCTGCCACAACTGCCCGGACGTGGTGCAGGCGCTGTCGCTCATGGCCATCCTCAACCCCAAGATCAAGACCACCGTGATCGAAGGCGGCGCCTTCCAAAGCGAGGTCGAGGCGCGCGAGATCATGGCCGTGCCGATGGTCTTCCTGAACGGCGAGGTGTTCGCCTCGGGCCGCATGACGGTCGAAGAGATCGTCGGCAAGATCGACACCGGCGCCGCCGCGCGTGACGCCGCCAAGCTCAGCGCCAAGGCGCCGTACGACGTGCTGATCGTCGGTGGTGGCCCGGCCGGCGCGGCAGCGGCCGTGTACGCGGCGCGCAAGGGCATTCGCACCGGCGTGGCGGCCGAGCGCTTCGGCGGTCAGGTCAACGACACGCTGGCGATCGAGAACTACATCTCGGTGCTCGAGACCGACGGGCCCAAGTTCGCTCAAGCACTCGAAGCGCACGCCAAGGCCTACGACGTGGACATCATGAATCTGCAGCGCGCCGAGGCCATCGTGCCGGCCGCGCAGCCGGGCGGCCTGATCGAGGTGAAGCTGGCCAATGGCGGCGTGCTCAAGAGCAAGACGGTGATCCTCTCGACGGGCGCGCGCTGGCGCAACGTCAACGTGCCCGGCGAGCAGGAATACCGCAACAAGGGCGTGGCCTACTGCCCGCATTGCGACGGCCCGCTGTTCAAGGGCAAGCGCGTGTCGGTGATCGGTGGCGGCAACTCGGGCGTCGAGGCGGCCATCGACCTGGCCGGCGTGGTGGCGCACGTCACGCTCGTCGAGTTCGCCGATCAACTCAAGGCGGACGCCGTGCTGGTCAACAAGCTCAAGAGCCTGCCCAACGTCGAGATCCACACCAACGCGCAGACCACCGAGATCACCGGCGCCGATGGCAAAGTTAACGGCCTGCGCTACAAAGACCGCGCCACGGGCCAAGAGCACCACGTGCCGCTCGAAGGCGTGTTCGTGCAGATCGGCCTGGTGCCCAACACCGAGTTCTTGCGCGGCACGGTCGAGCTGAGCAAGTTCGGCGAGATCATCGTGGACGCCAAGGGTGCGACCAATGTGCCGGGCGTGTTCGCGGCGGGCGACTGCACGACGGTGCCCTACAAGCAGATCGTGATCGCCGCGGGCGACGGCGCCAAGGCCGCGCTGAGCGCCTTCGATCATCTGATCCGCCACGCGTGATCGGTGCGCGGCGGCGCGCACGATGCCGGACAATCGACGGCTCGTGTGCCCCGCCCCTCACCCGCCTCGTGCCCCCGCCGTGACCGATCCTCAGCCTGCCGCCCCCGCCTCCGCTCTCGCTCCCGAAGCCACTGCCGCGCTCGATCGCTTCGCGGCGCAGCTCGACGCCACCTGGCACGCCGGCACGCTCGACCGCGTGGTGCTGGCCAACCCGGGTGGTGCGGCCGAAGCCGGCTTGCAGCGCGTGATCGCCCGCCCCGTGGCGCTGCGCGGGCAGACGCAGCTCAGTCTGGTCTATCGCTATCAGACCAAGGACATCACCAAGAACCTGCCCTGGCCCGAGGCGCTCGCCACCCTGCGCGGCCTGATCGGCGCGGCGTTCAAGAACGCGCACCTGCACACGCCGACCGAGGAAGTGCAGCTGGCCGTCAGCAAGAAGGGCAAGGCCAGCATCCGCGTGGGCAAGGTGGCCCATGAGCCGAGCACGTCGGGCGACAGCGGTGAGCCGGCTGCCGACCGCCTGGCGCACAACCAGGACAAGCATCGCTACGTCGACCAGCAGCGGCCCTTCTTGACCGCGCTGGGCGTGACCGACGCGGCGCACCACATCGTGCCGAGCATGGCGCGCAAGTGGAAGCAGATCAACAAGTTCATCGAAGTCTTCGCCGCCGCCTTCGAGCGCTCGAAGCTGGCCGACGCCACGCGCCACCCGCAAGTCCACGTGGTCGACTTCGGCTCAGGCAAGGGTTACCTCACCTTTGCCATCCACGACTACCTGCGCAACGTGCTGCAGCGTGAGGCGCAAGTCACCGGCGTCGAGTTGCGCGCCGATCTGGTCAAGCTGTGCCAGAAGGTGATCGACCAATTGCACCTGCAAGGCATGGACTACGAGCAGGGCGACGTCCGCCACTACCACCCGCAAGCGCTCAACGTGATGATCGCGCTGCATGCCTGCGACACGGCCACCGACTACGCCATCCACCTCGGCATCCGCGCCGGGGCCGAGATCATCATGTGCTCGCCGTGCTGCCACAAGCAGATCAGGCCGCAGCTACTGAGCCCGCATCCGCTGCGGCCCATCTTGCAGCACGGCATCCACCTAGGGCAGGAAGCCGAGATGCTCACCGACGGCTTGCGCGCCCTGCTGCTCGACGCCGCCGGCTACGACACGCAGGTCTTCGAGTTCGTCTCGCTGGAGCACACCAACAAGAACAAGATGATCCTGGCCGTGAAGCGCGAGCGCGCCAAAGACCCGGCCGAGGTGCTGCAGCAGATCGAGCAGATCAAGGCGTTCTATGGCATCAAGGAGCAGGCGTTGGAGAGCCTGTTGCGGGCCGACGGCTTGTGCGCGAGTTGACGGTGCCGTCAACCCGCGCTCGCAGGCTTAGAAGCGAAAGCGCACGCCCAGCGAGAACGTCTGAGCCTGGTAGTCGTTGAACCTGTAGGTGTTGACACTGCGGGAGGAGATGGGGCCTCCTGTCGCCGGGGCGACCGCCGTGTTGGGCACCCAGAAGTTCTGGTATTGCCCGTAAAGCGACCACCGGTCGCTGAGTTTGATGTCCGCCCCGATGAGCACCTGGTAAGCCACTGTCCAGCCATCGTCGGTACCGGAGCCCAGCGTGTCGGCCGCGTTGGCCTT
>NZ_JAYSBZ010000101.1:0-8235 GCF_041915145.1 Aquabacterium sp.
GGCAGCAGGTCGAGAACGGCGCGCAGGTCATCGACATCAACATGGACGAGGCCATGCTCGACAGTCAGGCCGCCATGATGCGTTTCTTGAATCTGATCGCCAGTGAGCCCGAGATCGCCCGCGTGCCGATCATGATCGACTCGTCGAAGTGGAGCGTGATCGAGGCCGGTCTCAAGTGCATCCAGGGCAAGGGCATCGTCAACTCGATTTCGCTCAAGGAAGGCGAGGCCGAGTTCAAGCGCCAGGCCAAGCTGGTGCGGCGCTATGGCGCGGCGGCGGTGGTGATGGCCTTCGACGAGCAAGGTCAGGCCGACACCTACCAGCGCAAGATCGAGATCTGCGAGCGGGCCTACCGCATGCTGGTCGATGAGGTGGGCTTCGCGCCCGAAGACATCATCTTCGACCCCAACATCTTCGCCATCGCCACCGGCATCGAGGAGCACGACAACTACGCCGTCGACTTCATCAACGCCACGCGCTGGATCAAGCAGAACCTGCCGGGCGCCAAGGTGAGCGGCGGCGTGAGCAACGTGTCGTTCAGCTTCCGCGGCAACGAGCCGGTGCGCGAGGCCATCCACACGGTGTTTCTGTATCACGCCATCCAGGCGGGCATGGACATGGGCATCGTCAATGCCGGCATGGTCGGCGTGTACGACGACCTCGACCCCGAGCTGCGCGAGCGCGTCGAAGACGTGGTGCTGAACCGCCGCCCCGATGCCGCCGAGCGGCTCATCGAGATCGCCGAGCGCGCCAAGGGCCTGGCCAAGGATGATTCGGCCAAGCTCGCCTGGCGCGGCACGCCCGACAACCCCCGCCCCGTGGCCGAGCGCCTGAGCCACGCGCTGGTGCATGGCATCACCGACTTCATCGTCGAAGACACCGAGGCGGTCTATCAGGAGATCAAGGCCAAGGGCGGACGCCCGCTGCACGTGATCGAAGGCCCGCTGATGGACGGCATGAACGTGGTCGGCGACCTGTTCGGCGCGGGCAAGATGTTCTTGCCGCAGGTGGTGAAGAGCGCCCGCGTGATGAAGCAGGCCGTGGCCCACCTCGTGCCCTACATCGAAGAAGAAAAGCGCCAGCTCGAAGCCGCCGGCGGCGACGTGCGCGCCAAGGGCAAGATCGTGATCGCGACGGTGAAGGGCGACGTGCACGACATCGGCAAGAACATCGTCACCGTGGTCTTGCAATGCAACAACTTCGAGGTCGTCAACATGGGCGTGATGGTGCCCGCGCAAGACATCTTGAACAAGGCCAAGGAGGTGGGGGCGGACATCATCGGCTTGTCCGGCTTGATCACGCCCAGCCTTGAAGAGATGCAGCACGTGGCCGCCGAGATGCAGCGCGACGACTACTTCAAGAGCCGTCAGACGCCGCTGCTCATTGGTGGCGCCACCACCAGCCGCGTGCACACGGCCGTCAAGATCAGCCCGCATTACGAAGGCCCGGTGGTCTACGTGCCCGATGCCTCGCGCGCCGTGGGCGTGTGCTCGGATCTGCTGTCCGAAGAAAAGTCCGCCGGCTTCATCGGCGAGTTGCGGCTCGACTACGAGCGCGTGCGCCATCAGCACGCCAACAAGAAGGCCACGCCGCTGGTGAGTCTGGCCGAGGCGCGCGCCAACAAGACGCCGCTCGACTGGGCCGCCTACACGCCGCCGGTGCCCAAGGTGCTGGGCCGGCGCGTGTTCAAGAACCAGGACCTCGCCGAGCTGGCCGCGTGCATCGACTGGGCGCCGTTCTTCCAAACGTGGGATCTGGCGGGGCGCTTCCCGGCCATCCTGCAAGACGAGGTGGTGGGCGAGCAGGCCACCAAGGTCTACGCCGACGCGCAGGCCATGCTCAAGAAGATCATCGAAGGCCGTTGGCTGACGGCGCACGGCGCGATGGCGCTGTACCCGGCCAACACGGTGAACGATGACGACGTCGAGATCTACGCCGACGAGTCGCGCACCCAGGTGCTGATGACGTGGCGCGGCCTGCGCATGCAAAGCGAGCGGCCGGTGATCGACGGCGTGAAGCGACCCAACCGCTGTCTGGCCGACTTCATCGCGCCGAAGACGGGCCCGAGCGCGAAGCCGGACTACATCGGCCTGTTCGCGGTGACCGCGGGCATCGGCGTCGAGAAGAAGGAGCAGCAGTTCGTGGCGGCGCACGACGATTACTCGTCGATCCTGTTCAAGTCCTTGGCCGACCGGCTGGCCGAAGCCTTTGCCGAGTGGCTGCACCGCCGCGTGCGCGCCGAGCTGTGGGGCTACGCGGCCGACGAAGCCTTGAGCAACGAGCAATTGATCGCCGAGCGCTACCGCGGCATCCGCCCGGCGCCCGGCTACCCGGCCTGCCCCGACCACCGACCCAAGCGCGATCTGTTCGCGGTTTTGTCGGCCGACGACATCGGCATGTCGCTGACTGAAAGCCTGGCCATGCACCCGGCGGCCAGCGTGAGCGGGTTTTACTTGGCGCACCCCGAGGCCACGTATTTCAACGTCGGCCCCATCGGCGCGGACCAGCTCGCCGACTGGGCGCAGCGCAACGCGCTGGGTGAGGCCGAGGCCCGCCGCGCCTTGGCCCCGCTGCTGCCTTGACCCGGCTGGGCGCCGCGCTACTGCGCCGTGAGCACGCGCCGGTATTGGATGGCCTCGGCCACGTGGGCCGTCTGCACCGTGGCGGACGCGGCCAGATCGGCGATGGTGCGGGCAATGCGCAGCACGCGGTGGTAGCTGCGGCCTGACCAGCCCAGCCGCGTGGCCGCTGCCTGCAAGAACGAGCGGCCGGCGGCGTCGAGCTGCGCGTGGGCGTCGAGCGCTTCGCCTTGCAGCGCGGCATTCACGGCGCCCTGGCGGGCCAGTTGACGCGCGCGCGTCTCGGCCACCCGGGCCGCGATGACCGGGCTGGTTTCGCCGTCGGGCAGGGCGCTCAGCACCTCGGGCGCCACGGCGGGCACTTCGACTTGCAGGTCGATGCGATCGAGCAGCGGGCCGCTGAGCTTGCCCTGGTAGCGCAGCACGGCCTCGGGCGTGCAACGGCAGCTGCGCGTGGGGCTGCCGAGGTGGCCGCAGGGGCAGGGGTTCATCGCGGCCAGCAATTGAAAGCGCGCCGGGAATTCAGCCTGCCGCGCGGCGCGCGAGATGGTCACCGAGCCGGTTTCGAGCGGCTCGCGCAGGGCTTCGAGCGCGGCGCGGGGGAACTCGGGCAGCTCGTCGAGAAACAGCACGCCGTGGTGCGCCAGCGAGATCTCGCCGGGGCGCGGGGGCGAGCCGCCGCCCACGATGGCCACGGGTGACGCGGTGTGGTGCGGCGCGCGGAAGGCGCGGCTCGTCCAGCGGCTGGGGTCGAAGCCGCCGGTGAGGCTCAGGATGGCGGCGGACTCGAGCGCCTCGTGCTCGGATTGCGGCGGCAGCAGCCCGCCAAAGCGCTGCGCCAGCATCGATTTGCCGGTGCCGGGCGGGCCGACCAGCAGCAGGCTGTGCCCCCCGGCGGCGGCGATCTCGAGGGCGCGCTTGGCGGCGGTCTGGCCTTTGACCTCGCGCAGATCGGGGCCGCTGCCGGATGGCGCCGAGACCAGTGCCTGGGCCAGGGCGAGTGGCGTGGGGCCACCGACGTTGCTGTTGGGCGCCTCGGGCTGCAGCGCGCCGACCACGTCGAGCAGATGGCTGGCCTGGTGGATGGTCAGCTCGCTGACCAGCGCGGCCTCGCGGGCGCTGGCCTCGGGCAGCACCAGGGCGCGCGGCTCGGGCTCGCTCTTGAGCGCCAGGGCCATGGCCAGCGCGCCGCGCACCGGGCGCAGCTCGCCGGCCAGCGACAACTCGCCGGCGAACTCGTAGCGGGCCAGCTGCGCCGCGTCGATCTGCCCGCTCGCCGCCAGCAGGCCCAGCGCGATGGGCAGGTCGAAGCGGCCAGACTCCTTGGGCAGATCGGCCGGCGCCAGGTTGACGGTGATGCGCTTGTTGTGCGGGAAGTCGAGTCCGCTGTTCTGCATGGCGGCGCGCACGCGCTCGCGGGCTTCCTTGACTTCGGTGTCGGCCAGCCCGACCAGCGTGAAGCTGGGTAGGCCGTTGGCCAGGTGGACTTCGACCGTGACGGGTGGCGCGTTGAGGCCGTCCAAGGCCCGGCTGCGCACGATGGCGAGCGACATGTCTGACATCTCCCTGCAAGACGAGTTGGCGAGCTGGCTAAGTACTGTGTTTATATCCAGCCTCGCCGAACTGTAGCAGTGCTTTCGGCGACCCATGCCCCCGGATGGGCGCCTTCTGGCGGGGGGGGGGGGTGGGCGGGGCAGCGTCGTCGCGGCGTGTTTGGCCCCGGGAGTGACTCAACTTGGTGCAGGGTGAAGTCCAAGCCGGTGCGTGCGGGGGCATTTGGGGCGTGGCGGGCCAGATCGGGGCGTGGCATGGATCGTGCAGAAGCTCTGTCGCGAATCTCGAACCCCCTTTCCCAATCGGAGAAATGCATGAAGAAACAAGCCTTTGCCCTCGCTGCCCTGAGCCTGCTGTCCATCTCGGCTGCCTACGCTGAAGAAGCCAAGCCCGATTGGACGCTCACCGGCAACGCAGGCCTGTTCAGCGATTACCGCTTCCGTGGCTACACGCAAACCGCCTACAAGCCGGCCTTCCAGGGCGGCTTCGACCTCGCGCACAGCTCGGGCTTCTATGTGGGCAACTGGAACTCGAATGTCGAGCAGGCCCTGTATCGCGGCGCCTCGCTCGAAATGGACTTCTACGGCGGTTACAAATTCAACGCCGGCCCGGTCGCCCTGGATGCCGGCGCCTATTACTACTACTACCCGTCGTCAAACCACGGCTTCATGAACGCGGCAGGCAAGCAGGCGCACCAAGATGAAATCTACATCGGCGCCAGTTACAGCTTCTTCACCGCCAAGCTCTCGTACGGCCTGTCGAATTTCTTCGGTTTGGGCGACGCGACCGCGACGACCCCCGAAGTCAAGACCGACGGCAACTACTACCTTGACCTGGGCTTCGCCTACGACCTGGGCCAAGGCTATGGCATCAACGCCCACTACGGCTACCAGAAGGTGCCGCATGGCAAGGATGCGGGCCTCGTGGCTAACAACGCGTCGGACTACAAGCTGGGCATGACCAAGGACTTCAGCGGCTGGGTGGCGGGCGCCTCGCTGATCTCGACCAGCAAGAAGGACTGGTTCACCACCGGCGTGAGCCCCACGCGCGGCGCGGGCAAGACCGGCCTCGTGCTGTCGCTGTCCAAGACGTTCTGATCTCTCACCCGACAACCCCAGAAAAAAGGAGCCAACCATGAAGATGGTGACTGCCGTCATCAAGCCGTTCAAGCTCGATGAAGTGCGTGAGGCTCTGTCCGCCATCGGCGTGCAGGGCATCACCGTGACCGAAGTCAAGGGCTTCGGTCGTCAGAAGGGCCACACCGAGCTGTACCGTGGCGCGGAATACGTGGTCGACTTCCTGCCCAAAGTGAAGATCGAAGCGGCCGTGGACGACGCCATCGTCGACCGCGTGATCGAAGCCATCGAGGCCTCGGCCCGCACCGGCAAGATCGGCGACGGCAAGATTTTCGTGACCAGCATCGAGCAGGTCGTCCGCATCCGCACCGGCGAAACCGGCAACGACGCGCTCTGAGCGTCAGCCCGGTTGCCAACCAGCCCGTGAACCGCAACACGAAAGCAAACCCATGAGAAAACTCATCGCTACCCTGGCGCTGGGTTTGGCAGTCTTCGGATTCGCCACTCCCAGCATGGCCGACGATGCCGCCAGCGCGGCTGCATCGGCTCCGGTCGCTGCCGCTTCGGCTGAAGCGGCCGCCCCTGCGTCGGCCCCTGTGGCAGATGCGGCGTCGGATGCCGCTGCTTCGGCGCCGCCGCAAAACGTCAACAAGGGCGATACCGCCTGGATGCTCGTCTCGACGCTGCTCGTGATCCTGATGACCGTGCCCGGCCTCGCGCTGTTCTACGGCGGCCTGGTGCGCAGCAAGAACATGCTGTCCGTGCTGATGCAGATCATGGTGACCTTCTCGCTGATCGTCGTGCTGTGGTGCCTCTACGGCTACAGCCTGGCGTTCACCGAGGGCAACGCCTACATCGGCGGGCTGGACAGGCTGTTCCTGAAGGGCATCTTCGACCCCGCCACCGGCGTGTTCGCCAACGCGGCGACCTTCAGCAAGGGTGTCTACATCCCCGAGCTGGTGTTCGCGGCCTTCCAGGCCACCTTCGCAGGCATCACCTGCTGCCTGATCGTGGGTGCCTTCGCCGAGCGCGCCAAGTTCTCGGCCGTGCTGGCCTTCATGGTGCTGTGGTTCACCTTCAGCTACACCCCGATCGCCCACATGGTCTGGTTCTGGATGGGCCCGGACGCCTACGCCTCGAAGGACGTGGTCGATGCCATGAACGCCAAGGCCGGCTTGCTGTGGCAATGGGGCGCGCTGGACTTCGCCGGCGGTACCGTGGTGCACATCAACGCCGCCGTGGCGGGCCTGGTGGGTGCCTTCCTGATCGGCAAGCGCGTCGGCTACGGCAAGGAAGCCTTCACGCCGCACTCGCTGACGCTGACCATGGTCGGGGCCTCGCTGCTGTGGGTGGGCTGGTTCGGCTTCAACGCCGGCTCGGCGCTCGAGGCGGGCAACTCGGCGGCGCTGGCGTTCATGAACACCTTCTCGGCCACCGCCGCCGCCGTGCTGGGCTGGTGTCTGGGTGAAGCGCTGCTCAAGGGCAAGGCCTCGATGCTGGGTGCGGCTTCGGGCGCGGTCGCCGGTCTGGTGGCCATCACCCCCGCAGCCGGCAACGTCGGCCTGATGGGCGCGATCGTGATCGGCTTCATCGCCGGTCTGGTCTGCCTGTGGGGCGTGACGGGGCTGAAGAAGATCCTCGGCGCCGACGACTCGCTGGACGTGTTCGGCGTGCACGGCGTGGGCGGCATCCTGGGTGCGTTGCTGACGGGCGTGTTCAACAACCAGTCGCTGGCGGGCCCGGGCCTGGTCACCGACTGGGTCACCGCCGCCGTGGGCTCCAACGGCATCGGCGCGCAAGTGCTGATCCAGGCCAAGGCGGTGGGCTTGACCATCGTCTGGTCGGGCGTGGTGTCGTTCGTCGCCTACAAGCTGGTTGACTTGGTGATTGGCCTGCGCGTGCCTGAAGAGGAAGAGCGCGAAGGTCTGGACATCACCTCGCACGGCGAAACGGCGTATCACAACTGAGCCTGGCGCGACCTTGTGCCGGCAAGGCCGCTCCCTCGGGGGCGGCCTTTTTTCTTGGCGACGCCACGGCGCGGGCCGAATCCCTAGAATGGCCTTCCGTCCCTCACGCACCACAATCCGCGCATGGTCCCTCACCTCATCACGGCGCTCAACGGCCCCATCAACGAGCTCGAGCAACGCATCCTCGAATCGATGCCCGCCATCGAACGCTGGTTCCGCCTCGAATGGATGGAGCACACGCCGCCGTTCTACACCTCGGTGGACGTGCGCAACGCCGGCTTCAAGCTCGCGCCGGTCGATACCAATCTGTACCCGGGCGGCTTCAACAACCTGACCACCGAGATGCTGCCGCTGGCCGTGCAGGCGGCGATGGCGGCCATCGAGAAGATCTGCCCCGAGGCCAAGAACCTGCTGCTGATCCCCGAGAAGCACACGCGCAACACCTTCTACCTGGCCAACGTGGCGCGGCTGATGGAGATCTTCACGCTGGCGGGGCTCAATGTGCGCCTGGGCACGCTCGACGAAACCATCACCGCGCCGACCACGCTGCCGCTGCCCGATGGCAGCACGCTCACCGTCGAGCCGCTGGTGCGCGGCAAGCGCCGCCTGGGCCTGAAAGACTTCGACCCCTGCACGATCTTGCTCAACAACGACCTGTCGGCGGGCATCCCCGACGTGCTGCGCGGCCTGCACGAGCAATACCTGCTGCCGCCGCTGCACGCCGGCTGGGCGGTGCGCCGCAAGAGTCAGCACTTCGAGGCCTACGAGGAAGTGGCCAAGAAGTTCGCCAAGCTGCTGGGCATGGACCCGTGGCTCATCAACCCGATGTTCTCGCGCTGCGGCGAGGTCAACTTCGCCGAAGGCACCGGCAACGAATGCCTGCAGAGCAACGTCGACACGCTGCTCACCAAGATCCGCCGCAAGTACAAGGAATACGGCATCAACGAAAAGCCCTTCGTGATCGTCAAGGCCGACAACGGCACCTACGGCATGGGCATCATGACCGTGCGCGACGCCAAGGATCTGACCGAGCTGAACCGCCGCACGCGCAACAAGATG
>NZ_JAYSBZ010000102.1:0-8107 GCF_041915145.1 Aquabacterium sp.
GCTTCGGGGGCGAACAGCGAGTTGGCGTCGGAGAACACGATGATCTCGCCCGTGGCATGCCGCACGGCGGCGTTCAGCGCCAGCGCCTTGCCGCCGCGGCCTTCCTGGCGCAGCAACTCGATGCCTTGGTCGGCGAAGCGGCGCACGATGTCGTCGGTGCCGTCGTCGGAGCCGTCGGACACCACCATGATCTGTAGCTTGTTCTTGGGGTAGGTCTGGCGCAGCATGTTGCGCAAGGTGGCCTCGATGCAATCGGCCTCGTTGTAGGCCGGGATCAGCACCGTGACGTTCGGTTGATACCCGTTTTGCTTGCGCACCGGGCGCGGCCGCACGATGCCCAGCAGGGCGATCAGCAACGGGTAGACCAGATAGGGATAGACCAGCAGGAAGATCGAGACCCAAAAGACTGCTTCGATCATGCGTGCGCTCTCGGTTGCGTGAGGGGGGCGGCAGGCTGAGCGCCCGGCGAGGACGAGTCCGGCTGCCCGGCCCGCTGAAAGCGGATGACCGTGCGTGGGCCGGCAGTGAACCGCAGGGTTTGCATGTCGCCGTCAGCCGGCGGGGCGGCGGTGAGGTTGCCACCCTCGACGCCCAGCAACTCGAAATGGGGGACCACAGTCAGTGTGACGTTGCTGCCGGGCTCAGGGGCTTCGAGTGTCAGCAGACCCTGGCGAGCGTCGAGGTCGAGCGACCGCAGCGGCCCGCTGACTGAGTGGATCGGGCCGATACGGGTGCGCAACTGCGCGTCTTGACCAGATGCCGCGGTGATGCCCGTGAGCGTCAGATGCTGCGCGGTGCAGCGTTCGAGCCGGTGGGGGGCATCGAGCACGTAGAAGGCATGCGCCGGCTTGGCGATGCGGTAGTCGAGCCACTGCGAGGGGTCGCCGGCCTTGCCGTCTTCGGCGGCCTTGGCGATGTTGCAGGCCTGGCGCGCGGTGACGTAATGCAGCTTGAAGCGCTGGCCGTCGTTGTAGTGCTCGTTGAGCAGGCGGTGCATCTCGAAGGCGCGCTCGCCGAACAGGCCATCAAAGTCGCGCTCAACGGCGCCGTGCGTGTGCAGCTTGATGAACAGCCACTCGGGGCGGCCTTTCACGTGCACCTGGCAATCGATCCATTTGCGGATGCGGTCGGCGCGGCCCCAGTTTTCAGTGGTGAGGCTGGCGTTCTCGATGCGCGGGTAACCCGGCGCGCGCCAATTGATGCCGAGCGGCCCCTGCATCAGGAAAAAGCCATCGGGGCGACGACCGACGGCGGCATCCTCTCCCCAGTCGTGAGACTTCGAGCGCGCGGGGTTGTCCACCGCGTAGTAGATCGAGTTGATCTTGCGCGTCTGGGCCTCGTTGGCCGACGGCATGGTCAGGTCGCCCCAGCAGCCGAATTCTTCGAGGATGCTGAGCTCGCCGTTGACGCCGCAATAGCGGCCGTGGCATGAGTTGTCGAGCGCCCAGTCGCCGTGGATGAAGCCAAAGCGCTGCGTGGGCTGCTCGCCCGACTCTTGAAGCAGGCCCCAGCTGCGGTAGTCGGCCAGGCTGGCGCCGAGGTTGCGGCGCAGCGTCTCGGCCGTGTCGCCGTGGTGGTGGTAATGCAGCTCGACCTCGCCCAGCCCGTCGAACACCATCTGCGCCAACGCGGGCAGGTGTTCGCTGCCGTGGTGCGGTGGGTAGAAGAAGGTGTGCAGCGGCGTGGTGCCGAACCTGGCTTCGCAGCGGCGCTGCATGGCCGCGTACTCGCGATGCCAGGTGCTCACGCGCTCGGCGGGTTGGTCTGTGCGCTTGGCCTGGTGGCGCGGCTCGTAGTGGTCGCACACCAGAAAGATCAGATGCGTCAGCCGGTTGCGGCGCGCCAGCTTGCCGGCCAGTCGGGCCGGCGTTTCCAACGCATAGGTTGGCAACCACAGGTCAAGCCGCCGTTTCAGCATGGACGCTATTCAATGTCTCGAAGATCAAGGTTGGCCGAGGGTCTCGACGACGAGGCGGTGCGCGCGCAAGATGGTCTGGGCGTTGTCGCGCCAGGTGTGGTGCGCGGCGACGTGCTCGCGGCCCGCCGCGCCCATGCGCTGTCGCAGGGTGGTGTCTTGCGCCAGGCGGATGATGTGGTCCGTCATTTGTGCCGCATTGCCGGGCTCGATCATGATGCCGGTCACGCCTTCTTTCAATACTTCAACCACGGGGGGCACGCTGGGCGCGATCACGGCCTTGCCCATGCCCCAGTACTCGAACAGCTTCATGGGCGAGCCGTAGTTGTTGGAGTTGAGCAGGACGGCGATGTCCATCGCGGCCACCAGCGGCGGCACTTCACGGTGCGGCTTGCGACCCGTGAACACCACGCGGTCGGCGTAGCCCTGTTCGCGGCAGAAGGTTTCAAGCTGCTGACGAAACTCGCCGTCGCCGACGAACAGAAAGCTCACGTTGTCGCATTGCGTCAGCACCTTGGCGATGACGGCCGGAAACTCGGTGATGCCCTGCCAGCGGTTCATGGTGCCGACGAAACCCACCACCACCTCGCGCAGCCCGAGGCGGGCCTTGAGATCGGGGTCGACGTGGCGCCGCGGGTTGAACCAGTCGGGGTCGATGGCGTTGTGGCAGACGCTGATGTGCGCGCTCGGGATGCCTTCGCGCTCCAGCATGCCGCGCTGCACCTCGGTCACGGTGATCACGTGGTGCGCCCACAGCATGGTGCGGCGTTCGATCCAGCGCGCCAGGCGGCGCAGCGTCAGGCCGTAATACTGGGCCCAGGCCTGCGCGTACGGCGTGTTGACCTCGAGCACCAGCGGGATCTTGTGCAGGCGCGCGAACAGCGGCCCGGCGAAGTTGTAGAGCGCGTAGCGTTCGTAGATCAGGTCGGGCTGATAGGCGCGCACGGCCTTGCGCAAGCGCACGTAACCCAGCGCGTTGTAGCCCAGTTGCATGAGCTCGAAAACCGGCCGTGGCACGGCTTCCTTGATGCGCGCGATCAGCGGCGGACGGGCCGTGATTTCTGCGCGGTGCGCCGCCTTGGGCGGGCCGATGACGAGCACGTCGTGGCCCAGATCACGCAGCGCCTGAACGATCGCGGAGATGTGGATCGACTCGGGCTCCTCTCCTTGCGTGCGATGGTGGTACAGAATGCGCATGAAGCCGGTATTCGGAGGGCTGAGAGCCGATATTTGAATGCTGAAAAAGCAGTCGGTCAGTATCGCATGATGGGTTTTGCGGCAACGGTAATCCTTCTCGCTTTACACGATTGCGAGGCACGCTCCCCCCTGAGTCAGGGCCTGTCGCGATGCAGCGGAGACGGGCTTCGCGCCTATCCTTGCCGGCTCGTCTATCTGGTCTTGAGCTGAGGCAGTCATGAACGCATACGCGCAACTTCAATCGGTTTTACGCACTCAACCGCGCGCGTGGCTGGTTACCGGTGTGGCGGGCTTCATCGGCTCCAACCTCTTGCAGACCTTGCTCGAGCTCGATCAAAACGTTGTCGGGCTCGACAACTTCTCGACCGGTCATCGCCACAATCTCGAACTGGTGCGCGCCGAAGTGGGCGAGGCGCGCTGGGCGCGCTTTCGCATGATCGAGGGCGACATTCGCCATCTCGAAGACTGCCGCCAGGCCTGCGCGGGCGTGGACTACGTGCTGCACCAGGCTGCGCTGGGCAGCGTGCCACGCTCGATCGACGACCCCATCACCACCAATGCGTCGAATATCGACGGCTTCTTGAACATGCTGGTGGCCGCGCGCGATGCGCAGGTCAAGCGCTTCGTCTACGCGGCGTCGAGCTCCACTTATGGCGACGAGCCCAACCTGCCCAAGATCGAAGAGCGCATCGGGCGACCGCTGTCGCCCTACGCCGTCACCAAGTTCGTCAATGAGTTGTATGCCGACGTGTTCGCGCGCTCGTATGGCTTCAACACCATCGGGCTGCGCTACTTCAACGTGTTCGGCCCGCGTCAGGACCCGAACGGCGCCTATGCGGCGGTGATCCCGAAATGGGTCGCGGCCATGATCAAGAACGACGAGGTCTGGATCAACGGCGACGGCGAGACCAGTCGCGACTTCTGCTTCGTGGCCAATGCCGTGCAGGCCAACTTGCTGGCCGCAACAGTCGAGTCGGCAGAGGCCACGAATCAGGTCTACAACATGGCCGTGGGCGACCGCACCACGCTGAACGACTTGTTCGAGGCCATTCGCGCGGCGCTGCTGCCGCATCACCCCCACGTGGCGGTGTTCAAGGCGCAATACCGCGACTTCCGGCGCGGCGATGTGCGCCACTCGTTGGCCGACGTGGGCAAGGCGCGGCGCCTGCTGGGCTACGAGCCCTCGCATCGCATGCGCGAGGGGCTGGTCGAGGCGGTGAGCTGGTACGTGAGGTCGGTGGCCTGAGGCCGCGAGCCCGATCGCGTCGGGCCTGGCTCAGCGGGGCGCGAAGCGGTCTTTGAGTGTCAGGAAGTGGCGCTCGAACAGGTGATACGACAGCCAGCCTGCCCCGAAGGTGACCGCCGTCCCCGCGGCCACATACACCACGTTGACCCACGCTGACCCCAGCGCATCGACGCCCAGCTTTTGCAGCACCGGCTTGCCGATGAAATCGTGAATGGGCTTGTGCAGCACGTACATCGCGTAGCTGTATTGGCCGATGGTGGCGAGCAGCGGGTGGCGCAGCGCACGAGCCCAGATGGCTTGATCGGCGCGTCGATCGGGCTGTGCCTGGTCGGCACCGTCGGCCGAGGCTCCGGCGCACACGAACAGGGCGAACACCACCGACAGCACTGCGTAGCCCGCGGTTTGCTCGATGGCGCCGACGCGTGTGTAGCCGTGCGTGACGAACAAGCCGGCCACGCCCAGCGCGGCCGCCCCGAGCAGCAGCTTTTGCCGGTGCTGGCGCAGTCGGCTGCTGAGCTCGGGAATGCGCAGGGCCGCCGCCATGGCGCCGCCCAGGGCGAGGGCGTCGATGCGGCAGATCGAGAAGGTGTAGGTGGCCGTGGCGACGACGCCGTGCGGCAGGTCGTCTTCGTACATCAGCACGCGAGCGGCCAGGCTCAGCAAGGCCAGGCCGAGGCCCAGCCACAGCACTTGTCGTGGCGTGCGGCCCAGCAGCAGGAAGGGCCACACGAGGTAGAACTGCTCTTCGAGCGCGAGCGACCAGAAGTGCGGAAAGGTGCGGCTGGCCAGATCGGGAAACGGCGCCGTCCAGTTCGAGAGATACGTCCAGAGCCAGATCTGATGTGGCGTGTCGAATTGCAGTGACGCGCTCGTGATGCCGAGCAGCGGCAGCATGACGAAGGCCACGATCAGCACCGCGTAGTACAGCGGGAAGATGCGCAGCACGCGGCGCACGAAGAAGTCGCGCAGCGGGCGGGCCGAGCCTTGGGTGTCGAGCAGGATGCCGGTGATCAGGCTGCCGCGCCGCGCTTCATGCGCCGGTACAGGGTGTTGCGGCTGATGCCCAGGCGCCGCGCGGCTTCGGAGAGGTTGCCGCCGGTGGCTTCGACCACTTGCTCGATGACTCGGTCGGACAGCTTGCGCAGGTCGGTGCCGTCGGGCTCGGCGCTGGGGGCCGCGGCCGGCTGGGGCGCGTAGGCGTTGAGGTCTTCGAGCAGATCGTCGGGCATGTGCGGCCACTGCAGCTGGGTTTCGCCCGGGTCGAGCATGGCGCAGGCGGCGCGCAGCACGTTGTGCAGCTGGCGCACATTGCCGGGCCAGTGGTGGCTCTGCATGGCGGCCAGCACGTCGGGGTGGATGCACAGTTGTTGCTGGGGCGCGATGCTGCTCAGCAGTTGGGCCGTGAGCGCATAAAAGTCGCGTCGCTCGCGCAGTGCCGGCAATTGCACGGTCAGGCCGTTGAGGCGGTAGTAGAGGTCTTCGCGGAAGTGCCCCGCCTTCACCTCGTGCCGCAGGTTGCGGTGGGTGGAGCAGATCAGGAAGAAGTCGACCGGCACGGCCTTGCCGCCGCCCAGCGGGGTGACTTCGCGGTCTTGCAGCACGCGCAGCAGGCGGGCCTGCAGCGACAAGGGCATGTCGCCGATTTCGTCGAGCAGCAGGGTGCCGCCGTGGGCCTCGCGGATGCGGCCGGGCGCGCCTTCGCGGCGCGCGCCGGTGTAGGCGCCGGCAACGTGGCCGAACAGCTCGGCCTCGATCAGGGTTTCGGGCAGGGCCGCGCAGTTCACGGCCACGAAGGGGCCGCTCGAGCGCGGGCCGCTGCGGTGCAGCTCGCGTGCGAACACCTCTTTGCCGCTGCCCGATTCGCCTTGCAGGAGCACCGGGATGCCGTGGTCTTGCATACGCATCGCGCGGTTGTGCGCGGCGGCGAGTTGCGGGTCGAGCTCCACCGGTTGAACGCGGCCGGCGCCGACGTTGCGGCCCGCTCGCGGCACGGCGCGCAGGCCCGACGGAGCAGGGCCGGGGGCCGATACGGTGGGGCGGGCCACGTCGGCCCGGATGTGCAGGGCCAGGCCCGCCGGGGTGGTGACGTGCCGCGCCAGGCCGGCCGCCACGGCGCCGGTACGCACGCCCAGCGCGCGCTCAAGCGTGGTCGCGCCGATGTCGCTAGTGCAGAGGTCGAGCCAGACCAGCGCGGCCGCGTTGGCGCCGACGATCCAGCCGTCTTCCGACACGGCCAGCAGCCCTTCGCCCACGGTGCCCAGGCCCTCGGCGTGGGGGTGCAGCCGCACGCGCAGGTCGGCGGCGTGGCGAGCCTCGAACAGGCGGTGCTCGATCATGCGAGCCGCCGAGCGCACCAGGGCAAAGGTGTGCGGGTGCTGGCTGCGGTGGTGGCCCGATATGTCGAGCGCGCCCAGCAGCGTGCCGCGCGGGTCGACGATGGGCGCCGCCGCGCAGGTCAGGAAGGTGTTGCGCTCCAGAAAGTGCTCGGCGCCATGGATGACCACGGGCCGGGCGTCGGCCAGCGCGGTGCCGATGGCGTTGGTGCCGCGATCGCTTTCGTGCCACAGCGCGCCAGGGCGCAGCGAGACGCGGTCGGCGCGCTCGATGAAATCGGCGTCGCCCAGCGTGTGCAGCAGCAGGCCGCGCGGGTCGGCCAGCACGACCATGCTGCCGGTGTCGCGCATCTGGTCGAACACGAATTCCATCACCGGTCGCGCTTGCGCCAGCAGATGTTGTTGGCGCTCCAGCGCCTGACGCAGCTCGGTGGCGTCCGCCAGGGGGGTGTCGTGGAGCTCGCTCAGCGGTTGCAGCCCGGCGCGGCAACTGCGCTGCCAGGAATGCGCCAGGTTGTCGCGCAGCAGCTCGGCGGGGACTTCGCCCGATTCGATCAAACGGCGGCGCGCCTCGCGCAACCGATTGCCGCTGGACAGGTGCAGGGGGTGGATTTGGGCGGTCGGGTTCACGGCGCTCAGTATGAGCCGCCAGGGGGGGCGGGGCACCGGGAGACTCCCTGTGCCGTTTCGAGACAGTGGCTCGCCGTGCCACAGGCCGTGAACAGTTCACGGCGCAGGCGATTCGGGCTTTGCCTCAAATAAATCAAGCACTTAGACGGCCTTTGCGGCATGGCACGCGCCGTGCGCGGCGGCTGGTCGGTTTATTCGACCGCTTGTCCACTCAACAGGAGACCTCGACATGACTTACGCCTTGCCCGGCGCCGCTGGCGCCAAGATCGCATTCAAGACGCGCTACGACAACTTCATCGGCGGCAAATTCGTCGCGCCCATCGATGGGCAGTATTTCGACGTGATCACACCGATCACCGGCAAGCCCTACACCAAGGCGGCCCGCTCGGGCGCGTCGGACGTTGAGCTGGCGCTCGACGCGGCCCACGCTGCCGCCGCCAAATGGGGGCAAACCTCGGCAGCCGAGCGCTCGAACGTCCTGCTCAAGATCGCCGACCGCATCGAGCAGAACCTCGAGTTGCTGGCCTACGCCGAGACGGTGGACAACGGCAAGCCGATCCGCGAGACGTTGAACGCCGACATCCCGCTCGCGGCCGATCACTTCCGCTACTTCGCCGGCGTGCTGCGCGCGCAAGAGGGCACGCTCAGCGAGATCGACGCCAACACCATCGCCTACCACTTCCATGAGCCGCTGGGCGTGGTGGGGCAGATCATTCCGTGGAACTTCCCGATCCTGATGGCGGCCTGGAAGCTCGCCCCGGCGCTGGGGGCGGGCAACTGCGTGGT